>DASRGL010000418.1:0-24349 GCA_035651115.1 Chthonomonadaceae bacterium | reverse complement strand
TGCGTCCGAAATCCTTAACGCCTATCTCCCGCTTCAGCGCCGACTCGAACAGATCGCCTATCGGCCCGATGACGCCCGCGATCGCGCCGACGGCCAGGCTATGCGCCAGCGGCAGATGAATCCACAGCCCGAAGGCCGCGCCCGTCAGCAGCGCGCCGACCACGCCGCCAAGCGCGCCTTCAAGGGTCTTGCCCGGCGAGAGTCGGGGCGCAAGCTTATGCCGGCCCACGCTGCGCCCGACGAGAAAGGCAAAGGTGTCCGTCGCCCAGACGCAGGCCGCGACAAACAGCATCAGCCACGCGCCCCGCTCGGCCCCGCCGAAGGGACGCACGACGATTCGCTCCGCGCCCGGCAGCCCGCGCAGCAGGACGAAGCTGCTGAAGAGCGCGCCGATATAGCCCGCTCCAATCAGGCCGTACAGGTCAGACAGCCCGCCCAGCGCCTTGCCGGAGCGGGCGGCGCGCAGCAGAAGCGCGGCGAACAGGCCGACCATCGCCGCCAGCAGAAGGCCATAGACCGCCTGGAAGCCGGAACCTTGCGCGCTGAGCCGATAGGCCAGGAAGGGAAACGCGACGCCGCCCCACGCCAGCGCGGGATTGAGTCGCGCTCTCGCGGCTCCCTCGGCGCTGGCATTGGAAGCGGTCGCTTCGAGAGCCAGCGCGCGGCGATAGGCTGCCACGAACTCCCCGATTCCGAGCGCGGCCAGGATAGCGACGCCAAGAGCAAAGGGCAGATGACCGGCAAAGCAGAGCGCCAGCCAGAGTCCGATCCCGATAATCCCGCTGATTGCGCGTATGAGCATCCTGGTTCTGGCCTCAGAGTTTCGCGCCCGCCTCGTCGGGCTGCGTGGTGACGGCGGCAAACGCCGGGTCGGGACTGTCCGGCGCGGCCTCCTCTTTGGGAAAGACACGCTCCCGGATCGGACGGATGAGCAGCGTCCCGGCGGCCAGATAGAGAATGACCAGCGCCAGCACGACCCGGTAGCCGGAGCCGGGGCCGAAGTGTTCCCGGAACAGCGGGGCGGCGGCTCCCTGGTTGAAGAAGTAGGCGACCGTACCGCCGATCAGCGGCGCGACGACCTGGGGAACCGTGAAGGCCGCGTGCCACACGCCCATATATTTCGCCTCGTCGCGTTCGGGCAGCAGGTTGGTCGCCAGCGCCCAGTCCACCGCCTGAAACGCGCCGAAGCCCGCCCCGAACACGAATGCCGCCCCCAGCGCGAACGGGATGGAACTGGTCAGCAGGAACATGAGCGCGGCCACGCCTGTGATTGTGGAGGAGACGTAGATGACCCTCTTTTTGGACATGCGGTCGCTGAGGAGTCCCGCCGGGAAGTTGCCGAGCAGGCCGGAGAAGGTCGTGATGACGAAGATGGCGGTCACGGTATCGGTCGGTTTGGGAGCCTGAAGCGTATCGCTGACGTAGTAGAGCAGGAATTGGGTCGCCGTGTAGAAGCCCATATTGATGACGAATCGCGAGGCGATCAGCCGGAAGAAATCGGGATGCTCGCGCGGGCTGACCTCGAACGAGGCGCGCAAGGTGGAGGCCAGGCCGGAACGAGGCGCGGGATTGTCGGCGGCGGAGGTCTCCGGCACGCGCCAGACGGTGAACAGCATGGCGAGGACCAGCAGCGCGGCGAGGGCCAGCATGATCGTCTGCAAGCCGCCCGGTCGCGCGATGAGCAGGCCGCACAGCAGCAGCCCCGACAACTGCCCGATGAGGCTGCCCATGCCCATGTAGGCGGAGGCCGTTCCCTGCCTCTCTTTCGGCACGGTGTCGGGAACGAGCGCCTGGTACGGCGACGTGGCGACATTGACCCAGAGTTGGATCAGGCAGAAGTCCAGGATAAGCAGCGGGATCGTGCGGATGTGGGGCAGCCAGAGCAGCGCCGGCACGGAGAGCAGCGTGCCGACGAGGATATAGGGCCGCCGTCGGCCCATCTTCCAGCGCGAATGATCGCTCAGCGTGCCGACCACCAGGCAGACGACGGTCGAGACGAACGCGCCCGCCGCCAGCGTCCAGCCCAGATAGAGGTCTTTCTTGTCGCCTGCCATCCGCTCCACGAGCGTCTGCATGACGATGGTGATCATGCCGGACCAGAGGAACGAGAGCGCGAACCAGTAGACGCTCAGTTCGAGATAGTAAGCTGCGGTCTGCCGGGGATAACGGCGTCCCGCCTCCGCAGAAACCGATGTGTCCATACGCTCTGCATTCCTCGTGGTGATGGCCTCAGCGCGCCGCCTCTGCCGGGACTTTCGGGCCTTCCCTCTGCTGGCGGACGTAGTGGAACTCCTGCGGCTGGTCAATGTCGAAGCCGAGTTCCGGCGCGCAGTCCGGCACGCCCGCGCCCCGACAGCCGAGTATCTGGCCGCAGCGTTCCTCGATAGCGCGTATTGTCAGGCGCTTTGTCGCCAGGCCGAGCGCGACGCGCCAGCCCACCAGCCGCGCCATCTGGAACTGGCTCTTGCGCGCATGAAAGACCCGCTCGATATGGGGGCGGTTCCGCATCAGGACGTCCGGGTTGACCTGAAACACGCAGCCGATGGTGATCTCTCCCTCGCGCAGCGGCACATAGAGGTTCTCGGAGCCGGGAAAGCGCGCCTCGAACGCCGCTTTCGCCAGCACCGGCACGGCGATGTCAACCTGGGCCGGGCAGGAGTCCCAGTAGTGATGGATCGCCTCCGGGGTCAGGAAGGGCAGATCGGTCGCCGCGATGGTGACGCGCGCTGCCGGGCCGCCGCTCTGTTCCCGGAGCCACGCCAGCCCGCGAAAGAAGTTCTCCGGGCCGGTATCGCCTTCGGGCAGGGTCCCGTCCGCGCCTGCCGCCCGCGCCTCTTTCAGGGCCGCCTCCGGCCCGACGACGATGATGCGCCCCACGCGCCCGGTCGCGCGAAACACCTCTATCGTGCGCCGCAGAATGGTCTGCTCGCCGATACGGATAAGCGCCTTGATCTCCGCGCCCGCCGCCTGCGCGAACGCGCCGGAGATGCGCCCTCCGGCGGGCAGCACGACATCTATCTGCTCCGGCCCGCGACTCTGGGGTCGGCCTGTCTTATTCTGCGCCATACTCGTTCCTTCCTTGCCCGCGCCGGAAGTTCCTTCCTACATTCGGGCCGCGCGGCGCGTATTCCTCTATACGAGACTCAAAGCGCGCCGGTCGCTGCCGCGCCCGTGCGCCTGCGCGTCATGCCTGCTCTGCCCTTTGTCCGCCTCGGTTTTCTCCTTGCCTTCTATGGCGGCGAGGAGGGCTGCAAGGCCGCAGAAGGCTGCCATCAGCAGGGAAAATCCGAAGATCGCCAGGCCCGCGCACTCCATGCACTGCCGCCATATCGCATTCAGGTCCACCATCGCTCTGCCCACCCTTTCTTGTCTGACAGCCTCATTATAAGGCGAGGGCAGGCGGGCGCGCATGAGGCGTTCGGCCTGACTATCAAGCGGCAAAGTCCCGATTTTTGTAGGACTGTTGCGCCGGGCCTTGCAAAAGTCTCCGGTTTCTGTATAGACTATCCTGGCAGTGGTTCACGTCTGGCCTTGAAAGGATGAGAATGATGCGGATAGATGCCGACGAAGCGATGGCCCAATGGGAGCAGATGCTTGACCGAGTGGCTGCGGGGGCGCAGATCACCCTGACCAGGCAAGGCGTCCCTGTCGCGCTGTTGATGCCTGTTCAATCAAGCGAGAAGCGGGAGATCGAAGCCGTTATCGAGGAGATAAAAGCTCTTCGCCGGGGACGAACTCTAGGAAATAGACCACTGTCAGAGATGATTGAGGAAGGACGGCGCTTCTGACCCGCCGTTCCAAAAGGAGAATGTTTTTGAAGCCTGTGCGTCTCCCTTTTTCTTGCCTGCGCCGCTTTGTCATCCTCGGCCTCCTCTGCCTTATCTACGTGCGGCCCGTGTGCGCGCAGAGGCAGCGCAGTTCCGGCAATCCGTTCCAGCCGCCTCGCGCCACCGTCCACTACGCCCGCGACCGGGACTACGACCTGCGCCATCTGCGCCTTGTCTTCGACGTGGCCCCGGCCACCCACTCCGCGCACGGAGTCGTGACGCTCACTCTGGCTCCTCTGCGGGACAGGCTCGGCCTGCTGTTTTTCGATGCCGGCGAAAACCTCAAAATCGAACGCTGCCGCATCAATGGCGAGACGGTCGCGTTCCAGCGCGAGAAAGACAGACTGAGCCTGATCGCGCAGGCGGCGCTGCGGCGCGGTCAGGAGGCCGTTGTCGAGATCGCTTATGCCATGCCTGGCGGCAAGAGCGGGGGCGGCGCGAACGGCGTCGGCGGCTTCCGCTGGATAGACCCGGACCCGAACGACCCGGAACGCCGTCCCGGTTTCTGGACGCAGGGCGAGACCGCGACCAATCACACCTGGGTTCCCTGCTACGACGCGCCCAACGACCTCTTTACCAGCGAAGAGATCGTCACCGTGCCGGAGACCTGGCAGGTCATCGGCAACGGCGCGCAGGGCGAAACGACGCACGACTCCGAGAAGCGCACGCGCACCTATCGCTGGGCGATGAAGCAGCCGCACGCCGCCTACCTGCTCTCGCTGGTCGGAGGCGAGATGGACATTCAGCGGGCCTCCTGGCGCGGCGTGCCGCTCCTCTACGCGGTTCCGAAAGGTATGGGCGACCGCATCCCTGCCTCCTTCGGCAACACGCCGGACATGCTCTCCTTCTTCTCCGATCTGCTCGGCGTCAAATATCCCTGGCCCCAATACGCCCAGTCCGCCGTCTTCGACTTTCCCGGCGGCATGGAGAACGTCTCCGCGACGACGCTCGGCGCGATGGCCCTGACCGACAAACGCAGCGGCCTCTGGCGCATGTCCTCGCTCAATTCGCACGAACTGGCGCATCAGTGGTTCGGCGACCTGGTGACCTGCAAGGACTGGGGCGACGTCTGGCTGAACGAGGGCTTCGCGACCTTCTTCCAGATGCTCTATTCGGAGCATCTCTACGGCAAGGCCGCCTATGATCGGGAGCGCGACAACAACCTGAACTTCTATCTGAGGGAGGCGCGGCGCTACAAGCGGCCCATCGCCACCGATCTCTACGACGCCCCGGACAACCTGTTCGACGCCCACTGCTATGCGAAATCGGCCCTCGCGCTGCATCTCCTGCGGCGCGAACTCGGAGACGCCGATTTTTTCCGCGCGCTCGGTTACTACCTGCGTACCAATGCCCATAAGCCGGTGGACTCGCACGACCTGGAGAAGGCGATCACGGAGGCGACCGGGCGCAACGTCGCGCCCTTTTTCGAGCAGTGGGTCTATAAGCCGGGGCATCCTGTGCTGGACTACGACTGGAGCTACGACGAGGTCAGCAAGTCGGTATCGCTGAATGTGCGGCAGAAGCAGGATACGTCCGACGGCACGCCTATCTACAATATCCCTCTGACGGTCGCGCTGATTCGCAAAGAGGGCTTTCCCGACATCAAGATGCCGGTAGGGCGCTGGACGGTTCCTCTCAATCGGGCGGACGGCGGCGGGCGGCTCTACGTCTCCGCAAAGCCGGACGCGCTGCTCCTGGATCCCGACCACGATCTCCTGAAAGTGATGGAGAACCACTGGGCCGACAGCGAACTCCCGGTCATTCTGCAATACGCGCCCTCAAGCCTGGATCGCCTGGATGCGGCCCGCAAACTGGCAGACGGCAGCAGCCCGGACGAGATGAAAATCCGCCTCCTCTCCGCCGCTGTCCGCGCCGAAACCGATGACGAGAGCGCGGCAGGGCTGATCGAGATCGTGAGCGATCTGAAGCTGGAGGCGGCGAAGAAGGAGACGCTGCGCCCGCTGTTCCGCGCGCAGGCGCAGTCGAAGGAGCCAGCGCGCCGCGCCGCCGCGCTGTCGGCCCTCGGCAAGCTGCCGCGCACCCCGGAAGATGTGGCGCTGTTGCGCGCCTCTGCCCTCAGCGACACGGAACCCTACCGTGTCGTCAACGCCGCGCTGACCGCGCTCGGTCGCCTCGATGCTGCCGCCAATCTGGACGTGTTCCGGCACCAGGTCGCGGCCCGCTCCGCGCGCGATCAACTGGCCGCGACCGTCGTAGATGTGCTGGCGGATGCGAAGCTGGACGCCGCCGCGCCTGTCCTGGTGCAAGCCCTGGCTCCGGCCCACCGGCGTTTCGTGCGTACCGCCGCCATAGATGCGCTCACCGAGATCGCGCCCGGCAGCGCCGCCATCCACGCCGCCCTGTTGGAGGCTCTCAAAGACAGCGACTCGCGTATTCAGGCCCGCGCGATCCGCGCCCTACAGCAGCGTAAGGATAAGGAAGCCGTCGCCGCGCTGCGCACTCTTGCCGCCAACAGCAAAGACAAAGAGACGCGCCAGGCTGCGCAGGACGCCGCCAACGCCCTGGAAGGGAAATGAGAGTCGGGCATGGAAATGTCCGTCTATAAGGGCTGAGGCCCATCTTATTCGACCAGAGGCTGTTTGCCCCATCAGACCGCAAGGATGCTGACCATGTTCCGAAGCCGTTTTCCCTCTCGCCGTTCGCTGTCTGCCGTGCTGGCCCTGTCAGCCGTCGCCCTCCTGATAGGCATGGGCTGCGGCGGCTGCAAGGGAGGCGGAGGAGGGCAGGGATCGAACCCACCCTCCGCTCAGAACTATCCGGAGATCGTCTCCGCCTTCTATACCGGCCTCATCGCCATGCAGGTGAGCGGGCAGGCGAGCGGGAACAGCACGAGTGCGATCGCCCTGCCCAGCCTGACGAAGGCCACCCAACTGGCTCCCCAGGAACCGGCGACCTGGGCCAACCTGGGCCTCTACCAACTGCACCAGAGCAAGAATGAGGAGGCGGCGCAGGCGCTCGAAAAGGCGCGTTCTCTCGCGCCCGATAACGCTGACATCGAGGCGCTCTACGGCACGCTGGAAAGCCGCCGGGGACACGCTCCCGAAGCCCTCACCCATTTCAAGCGCGCTATCGAACTCGAACCGCAGAACCTCCATTTCCGCTATGCGCTCGTCCAGTTCCTCGATCAGATGCAGACGCCCGATGGCGACACCGAGATGCAGCGCCAGCTTGAAGAGATACTGAAGGCGCAGCCGGACAACCTGGCCGCGCAGCTCCTGATGGCGCAGGTCGCGGCCCGCACCGGCAACGCGCAACTGCTGCGCGACATGGTGGCCCGGATGGGACAGCGCAACGCCACCTGGCCGCCGGAGATACGCGCCCACTACGACGAACTCAAACAGGCTGCCGCCGGGCCAGACCCGCATCAGGCCGTGTCGCACGTCGCCATCCTGCGCAATGTCATGGTCGCGCTGCCCGCCCGGCGGGAGAGCCTCAATCGCATCAAATGGGGAGACGCCAGCAAGCCGGGCGAACCCCTGGAGAAGTTCGTCGTTCTGCCTTCCCCCTCCCCGCTGCCTGCCCCGCCCGATACCGGGCTGAACTTCACAGCGCAGACCGTCTCCGCGCCGGGCATGGCGCGCTGGGCGGTGATTCGCACGCTGGTACTCGCGCCGGAGATCGCAAGCGATACCGCGCATAACTTTCCGCCCTCGGCGGGCTTCCATCTGCAGGCGCGACCCGAAGGCCCGGCCTATACCCTGCTGGCGGACGGCAAGGAGATACGCCTTATCGGGCCGGACAGCAAGGCCGTGACCGTCCCCTTCCCCGGCGGCCCGAAGGCCACGCCTCCCTCGCCGGACGGCGTGGCGGCGCTCGACTTTAACTACGATTTCGATCCCGATCTGGCCCTGGCGGGCGCGGGCGGCATCCGGCTCTTCCAGCAGAAGAAGGGCGCATTCACCGACGTGACTGCGAAATCCGGCCTGCCCGCCGATGTCCTCAACGGCGCGTACTACGGCGTATGGGCCGCCGACATCGAGTCCGACGGCGACCTGGACCTCGTGCTGGCTCCGATGAAAGGCGCGCCGCTCGTTCTGCGCAATAACGGCGACGGAACCTGGAACGTTCTGCGCCTCTTCCCCGGCGTGACGGACGCGCGCGGTTTTATCTGGGCCGACCTGGACAACGACGGCGACGCCGACGCCGCCTTTCTGGACGCGCAGGGCCGCCTGTTCCTGTTCGAGAACGAGCGATCCGCCAACTTCCGCGCCTGGCCTGCGCCTCAAGACCTCGGCAAAGTCACCGCCCTCTCCCTCGCCGATCCCGACCGGAACGGCACGCTCGACCTGATCGCGCTCAAGGCGGACGGCGCGATTGTCCGCCTTGAGCGCAATGCCGCCGGGGACGGCTGGGACACGGCAGAACTGGCGCGCTGGCCGGAAGGCGCGAACGACGCGACGGCCCGCCTGCTCTGGGCCGACCTGGACAACAACGGCGGCGTAGACCTGATCGCCTCCGGCAAATCCGGCACGAAAGTCTGGCTGGCCGATGAGAAAGGCGGCTTACAGCCGTTCGCCAGGCCGATCCCCGGACGGGTTCTCGCCGTCGCGGACGCGGGCAGCAACGGGCGGCTCGACCTCATGGCGCTCGACAGCGCGGGCCAGCCGACCCGCCTGGTCAATGCAGGCACGAAAAACTACCACTGGCAGATCATCCGACCGCGCGCCGCGTATGTGGCCCTGGGAGCGGACGGAAAGGCGGCAGGCGATAACCGCATCAACACGTTCGGCATCGGCGGCGTGGTGGAGATACGGGCCGCGCTGCTCTACCAGAAGCAACCCATCACCGGCGCCTCGCTCCACTTCGGCCTGGGAGAGAACCAGAAGACGGACGCGGCGCGCAGCATCTACTCGAACGGGTTTGCCAGCGCAGAGTTCGACCTGAAATCCGACCAGGCGATCATCGCGCCGGAACGGCTGGGCGGATCGTGTCCCTGGCTCTTTGCCTGGAACGGCACAGGGATGGGCTTCGTGACCGACTGCATCTGGCGTTCCCCGCTCGGCCTCAAGATCAATGCGCAGGATACGGCGGGCATCGCGCAGACAGAGGACTGGCTCAAGATACGCGGCGACCAGCTTGCGCCGCACGACGGCTTCTACGACCTGCGCATCTGCGCGGAACTGTGGGAGACTCACTTCTTCGACTATCTCGCTCTGATGACCGTTGACCATCCACAGGGAACCGACATCTTCGTAGATGAGCGGTTCTCCATTCCGCCTCCGCCGCTGGCGGTTCAGGCCACCGCGCCGCCCACGCCGGTCGCGCGGGCGGTAGACGACACTGGGAAGGACGTGACCGAGATCGTCAGGGCGCGGGATGGGAACTATCTGGACACGTTCGGGCGCGGGCAGTATCAGGGCGTAACGCGCGATCACTACGTCGAGGTGGAGCTAGGGGAGGACGCGCCCAAGACCGGCCCGCTCTATCTCATCGCGACGGGCTGGATCCACCCGACGGACACCTCCATCAACGTCGCCATCAGCCAGGGGCATCACGAGCCGCCGCAGGGGTTGAGCCTGGAAGCGCCGGACGGCAAGGGCGGCTGGATGACCGTGAAACCGGGCCTGGGCTTCCCGACCGGCAAGATCAAGACGGTGCTGCTCGACATCACGGGCCTCTTCCGGCCCGGCACGCCGCGCCGACTCCGCCTGCGCACGAACCTGGAGATCTACTGGGACTACATCGCCTGGGCGAAGGGGCTGCCGCAGACGCCGATGAAGACGCAGCGCCTCGCGCTCAGCGGCGCAGACCTGCGCTATCGGGGATTCTCGGAGGCGAAGCGGGCCAACGTCTCCTCGCCGGAACTGCCGGACTATGACAGGTTGAGCGGCACGGCGCAGCGCTGGCTTGACCTGGAAGGCTACTATACGCGCTTCGGCGATGTGCGCCCTCTGCTGACGAAGGTAGACGACCGCTACGTGATTATGAACGCGGGGGATGAACTTGCGCTGCGCTTCCCGGTCCCGCCGCCCCCGCCCGCAGGCTGGGTGCGCGACTTCGTGCTGATCGGGGATGGCTGGGTCAAGGACGGCAACTTCAACACCACCTTCTCGAAGACGGTGCTGCCGCTGCCCGCGCACGATCTGAAGACCTACACCACGCCGCCCGGTCGCCTCCAGGACGATCCGGTCTACCGCCGCCACGCGCAGGACTGGCAGGAGTACCACACGCGCTACGTCGCCCCGGACGCCTTCCGCCAGGCCATGCTGCCGTAAGCCCTCCTCCTCACGGCACAGGCTGTCTGATTCCGAAACGATGCGGGACAGCCTGTGCAGTGGGACGGGGTGAGGGCTTATGCCTTACGCCGCCTTGCGCCGGCTGCCGGATACCAGCCTCAGATCGGGCTGTCCAGCAGCCTCCTCTTCCAATCGGAACTGACTGACCAACTCCTGCAGGCGCGCGGCCATGCTGTTCAACTCGCTGGCGGCCGCGCTGACCTCTTCAATGCTGGCCGTCTGCTCTTCCACTGCCGCCGACACGTTCTGGGCGCTGGCCGAGACCTCTTCGGCGGAGGCGCTCATCTCCTCGGCCCCCGCCGCCGTCTCCTGGCTGATCGAGGCCACCGTCGCGATGGCGGAGGAGACCTGCTGCGCCCCGGCGGCCATCTCGGTGATCGCGTGTTCGTTCTCCGCCGAGACCTGGCGCACGCTGGCGACCGAAGCCTGCACCGACTGCACCGACGCCGCCATCTCCTGGGCTGTGGCCGTGACGCCCTGCACTTCCGCTGCCACGCTCTCCGCGGCCTGCAGTATCTGGGCCAGCGCGCTGCCCGCCTCCTCGCTCCTGGCGGCTCCGGTAGAGACCTCCCGATGGCTGGCTTCCATGGCCTCTACGGCCTCTTCGACCCCTGCCCGCACGCTGCCGATCAGCGCGCTGATCTCTTTGGTGGCCGCCGTGGCCCGCTCGGCCAGCTTACGCACTTCATCGGCCACGACTGCAAAGCCCTTGCCATGCTCTCCGGCTCTCGCCGCCTCGATAGCGGCATTGAGCGCCAGCAGGTTGGTCTGCTCGGCGATCTGGTCTATGGTCTCGACGATGGCCCCGATCTCCTGGCCTTTCTGTCCCAACTCCTTGACCTGTGCGGCAGAGGCTTCGACCTGCTCCTGAATGCGGCTCATGCTGGTGATGGTCGCTTCCACCGCTTTGCCGCCGGTCTGCGCAACGGTAGCGGCCTGCTGGGCGGTCTGGGCCATCTGCTGGGCCGAACGCGCCACCTCGGCGACCGCCTGGGCCGCCAGCGCCATGCCTTCATCGGCCTGCGCCGCAGCCGCCTTCTGCTGCTGGCTGCCGGCCTGCACCTGCGTAATGGACGCCTGCAGACGTTCCATCGCCCCGGCCGCCTCGGTGGCAGCGCGGGCCTGCTGCTCGCTGCCCTGGGCCATCTCCGTGCTGGTCTGCGCCGACTGGTGGGCGGCGTTGGCGACCTCCTGGATGGTGCGGGCGATGTCGTTGGCAGCCTGTCCGGTCTGCTCCGCCGAAGACGAAAGCTGTGTGCTGGTGGCAGCGACCGTATCCGAACTGTCGGCGACCTGCCCGATCAGGCGGTGCAGGTTGGAAACCATCTGGGCGAAAGCGTTGCCGAGGGTATCCTGCCCGGATTTGGGAGTGACGCGCCGGGTCAGATCGCCAGCGGCGACGGCTTCGGCGGTCTGCGCCATCTCCTGCTGATAGGCGATCATGGCGCGCAGGCTGTCGGCCAGGCGACCGACTTCATCGTGGCTGGTATGCAGGATCGTCTGATTGACTTCTCCCACCGCCAGATGCTCTGCAATGGCAGCCATCTGGGTCAACGGGGGCGCTATCGCGCGGGTGACAAGCAGCGCCATGCCGATACCCAGAAGGGCCGCGACAAAGATCAGCGTCAGTACGAATTTCCAGGCAGTTTCGTACTGGATCGCTGCCTCGTGCGCCAGACGCTCGCCGTTCTTGATGTTCCAGGCGATCATCCGATCTACCAGATCGGAGATAGCAAAAAACTGGGTGAGCGAGCGGCCTTCGACCTCGGCCAACGCCCTTTTCGAGCCGTACTGCTGGGTCATGGCGGTGACCTGACTATGCTCTTGCAGATAGTCGTTCCAGCGGCGCTTCAGCTCGTCGAAGTTCGCCCGGTCGTCGGCTTTTGTGATCGTCTTGTCGTAGTCCGCCAGACCTTTTTCGATTGTCTCCCGCCTGGCTTTCAGGCTCTCGCTTAGCTTTTGCCGGGCGGCCTGGTCTCTAGCGACCACGTAACGAAACTCGAAAATGCGGAACTGTCGGATGTCGTTCCCCAGCCGTCCGATAGCGCCGGTTCCAGGCAGCGGGTCGGTGGCGATCTCTTTCGAGATGTTGTGCATCTGGCCCATGCGCTGAATAGCGAAGGTCCCAAGCGCCAACATTAACAGCAGGCAAAGACCGAAGCCTACTCCCAGCTTGGCGGCTGTCTTCAGGTTCCCAAAACGTCTCATGGCAGCAAATCTCCCTCTCAAATAGGCTCTCCCGTCGTGGAGAAAGAGGTCTGGCGTCATGGCGTTCTCTTCTCGCCATTGGTGATGTGCCTGTTCACGAGCGAGCCGAATGGATGAGGAGATTATCGGTCTGCGATGGGAAATTGTTAGACGGCCTAACGGACAAATTTCAGGATCCGCCCTTATGGTGCAACAGATCGCTCTGATGAGGCGATGACTTTGCTCCTATCGGAACGCGCGCCGCCGATAGTTGCGCGGACTCAGGCCGGTGTGCCGCTTGAAACGCTGCGAGAAATAGAACGGGCTATTGTAACCGACCTCCTGGGCGATCTCCTGCACGGCCCGCGGCGTCCAGTCGAGCAGTTGTTTCGCGCGGTTGATCCGCTGCTGCTCCAGAAACTGCTGGGGGGTCAGGCCCAGGTGCTGTTGGAACAGGTACGACAGCCGGGACACCGATAGCCCGCTGACCTGCGCGACAGTCGCCAGGGCAATATCCTCTTGCAGGTGGGCGCACAGGTACTCCATCGCCTTGTGTACCCGCCCATCCAGGCGCGCATGGGCCGAGCGCGGGTTCTGCGTATCGCACCAGAGCAGTATCTCCTCCAGGGCGTTCATGGCAAACCGCTCCTTGCGCGGCAGCCCCCCGCTTGCCAGGCGGTGTTGGTCCAAAAATCGCGCCACGATTTTCTGGTGGATGTCCGGGTCGGCCAGCTTCAGCCGCATCAGTCCGGGCGCTTCCTCCGGCCAGTCCAGCAACTCATGCCACTCCGGGCGCGGATGGAAGTGCGTATAGATACGCTCCCAGCGCCCCGGCATCACGGCAGGGCCGTAGTCGTGCCGCGTGCCGGGCCGGATCAGCACCATATCGCCGGGCTGTGCGATGATCTGCCCGCCCTCGAAGCCGAATCGCGCGGGGCCGCTGAGCGTGTAGATCAGCAGCCAGTCGTTCGTGCCATTGCTGCGCCACGTCGTGTAAGCGTAGATGTCGTGACCTGTCGTTACTACCGGGACGTGCGCGTGTGGGGTCTCGTCTCGAGGTTCCATGATGGTAAGATATTATAGGTTTTCAGAAACATCTACTATGGCGTTCCCCGTCGCCTACATGTTATATTATATCATCCTTTCGCATAGCTAAGGTTTCTGTTGACTTCTCGCTTCTTTTCCGCCGGGTTTGTTGCTCTGCAAGGCAAGCGTGTGTTGGGCAAGCGTTCCCAGGGAAATATCGTACCCCAACTCTCGCTTGCCCGCAGTCAATCTGCTGTTTTCCAGGAGGTGATACCGCATCCGAGCTTATTTCTAGCCGTCTGGCAGCCTCTACAACAGGGCTGATGTGGAACGTGTCCGGAATCCTAATTCAGGAGGAAAAGTGATGCAACCCCGCAAACGTGATGGTTTTACCTTGATCGAACTGCTCGTCGTCATCGCCATTATCGCGATCCTGGCCGCCATTCTCTTTCCCGTCTTCGCGCAGGCCCGCGAGAAGGCGCGCGCCACGATGTGCCTGAGCAACTGCAAGCAGATCGGCCTGGCGACCGAGATGTACAAGACGGACTACGATGGGACCTGGCCGCTCTGGTGGAATGGGCCGGGCGGCACGGCGGGCGACCCGACCAAAGGACGCTACTGGAGCGGAGCCATTCTGCCTTATATGAAGAATCATGCCATCCGCAAATGCCCGGACGATACTGCGCCCGCTCCCACCGATCCCGATACCAATATCGAGGGCGCCGTCCTCAGCTATATCTCCAACCGCAACGTCATGTACGACGAGCGCAAAGCCACGCTGGAGTCCGGCTACAAACCTGCCGCGAACGAGGCCGAAATCGTGACCCCTGCGCGCGTCGTTGCCGTCTACGAATGGCAGCCCGGCAGCTATGAGGGGCTGACCGCTCCCATCGGCCAATCCCAGGCCGACGGCTGGTGCGATCCGGTCTCCCCGAACAACTGCGGCGATCTGCGCCATTCCAATGGCAGCAACTATGTGTTCTTTGATGGACACGCCAAATGGTATCGGACGACGGCCATCGAGCCTTGCCCGCCGAACGACGGCTGGGCGCCGCTCGCCTCCAACCCGACGTCCACCTCCGGCGCGGTCATCCCAGATGGCAAGCAGAAGGCAGGAACCTACTGCGTTCAGTAGGCAGGAGACCTCGATGCGAGAGTTCGTGCAAAAGAACCCTGCGGCGGTCATCGCAGTGGCCGTCGTCGCTGTCCTGCTGGCGGGATGGCAGTTGTGGGCGAACTTCTTCAGCCGACCCTCGTCCAATCTGCCGCCCAATTCGCCCGCGGCCCGGGGAATGATGCCCGGCCCGATGGGTGGGGTCAATCCGCGCGCGCCCGGCGCGCAGACGCCTGCGCTGCCCGGTTCCAGCGCCCAGGCCGGACAAGTAGAGCCTCCTCGATGAATCCTCTCTCCCACCGCTCCTCTTTGTGGCAGGAGCGGTGGGGCAAACGCGATACAAGGTGCGGCATTATGGCGACTTCTCTCACCCCGGAACAGTTGGAATCCTACCATCGGGACGGCTACCTGGTCATCGCCGACCTGGTCTCCCCGGAGGAACTGGCCGCTCTGCGCGAACGCCTGCGCGACTACACGCACGGCGGCAGAGAGAACCCCGGCCTGGTCTTCCAGATCGAACCGCGCGTCCAGCGGGGAGAACTGCGGGTCGCGCAGTGGGGCGACGGCATCCGCAAGATTGACGGCCTGGTGCAGCACGACGACCGGTTCCACCGATTAGGAACCCATCCCAACATCCTGAGCATCCTGGAGCCGATTTTAGGGCCGGACATCAAGATGTTTCGCAACAGCCTCCTGCTAAAGCCGCCGGAAGTCGGCTCCCAGAAGGGCTGGCATCAGGATAGCCCCTACTGGCCCATCGCGCCGATGGCGCTCTGCTCCTGCTGGTTCCCCCTCGACGACGCCACCCCGGAGAACGGCTGCATGGTGGTGCTTCCGGGCTGGCACAAGAAGGGGCCGCTGCCGCATGTGGCCGTCACCGATGACTATGTGATCGTCGAAGACTGCCTGGACACCTCGGAGGCGGTGATGTGTCCGATGAAAGCGGGGAGCGGGCTGTTTTTCCATTCGCTGCTGCCCCACTACACGGCTCCCAACCGTTCGGACACGTGGCGGCGGGCTATCGCACTCTCGTATATGTCGGCTCGTTCTCGCTACACAGGGGAGGGCGAAGGGCCGGTCTACTATCCTATCCAGGGACAGACCTTCCCCGGCTGTGTCCGGTAGCGCCGAACCCACGCGACCGCTTCGCCATCTCATGCTGTATGCGCAAGACCCTGTTGATTCCACATTTTCGGGGGTGAACTCGTGGAGCAGACGCCCATCCTTACCGACCCGCAGAGCCGAACGGAAAGCCTCGAAGCCTATTTCCACCGCCTGAGTTCCCCGAAAGACCCGGTCTTCACGTCGCCAGAACAGTGGCAGCAGCGGCGCGCTCTGGTACGGCAGACGGCGCTGCGCGGCCTGGGCCTGGCTCCCCTGCCGGAGCGTGTCCCCCTCGATGCGCAGATCGTCGCGCGGAAAGACTACGGGGACTATCGCCTGGAACGCCTCTGGTTTCAGACGCTGCCGCAGGTCTGGGCGAGCGGATGGCTCTATCTGCCCGCGTCAGCCTCCCCGATGGCGCAATGCCCCGCCATTCTGAACCCGCACGGCCACTGGGCCGAAGGCGCGCGTGCGCCGGTGGTGCAGGCGCGCTGTATCGCCCTGGCAAAAATGGGCTATATCGCGCTGGCGGTAGACTCCGTGCATGTCACGCACTGGGCCACCGGCGTCTGCTCGGTCGGCATGATGACCTGGAACAATATGCGCGCCCTGGACTACCTGGAAGCGCGCCCGGATGTGGACAGCGCGCGAATCGGCTGCACCGGCGAGTCGGGCGGCGGGCAGCAGACGATGTACCTGATGGCGACGGACGACCGGATTCAGGCCGCCGTCCCCGTCGTGATCGTCTCCTACTTCGAGCGTATCCTGTTCCCCACAGAGCAGACGCACTGCCACTGCAACCATGTCCCGGCCCTGCTGCGCGACACCGACGCGCCGGAGATCGTGGCGACCTTCGCCCCGAAGCCCGCCCTCTATCTCTCCGTCACCGGGGACTGGACGGCCCGGTTCCCGCAGGAGGAGTATCCGCCCATTCGGGCCATCTACGAGGCGCTGGGAGCGCCGGAGCGCGTCGCCTCCGTGCAGTTCGACTGCGGACACGACTACAGCCGCCCCATGCGCGAACTGATGTACGCCTGGTTCGATCGCTGGCTCAAAGGCAGAGACGACCCGGAGGCGGCGCGCGAGCCGGAGCTGGAGACCGAGACCCCGGAGTTTCTGGCCGCGTTCGATAAGCCGCCCGCCTCCCATCAGGGCGACAGGGGCATTTTCGCCTACTATCTGGCGCGCACTGTCGCGCCGGAGCCGCAGCCGCGTTCGCGCGTGGAGTGGGAGGCGTTTCATCGGGAGTTTCGCGGGCAGTTGCGCGCGCTGCTCGGCGAACCCGTCCCCTCGGCCTTCCCGGAGCAGGCGGAGACGGCCGCCTCTGCCGACTGGCGCGGCTATCCGATGGAGCCGATCGTCTATGCCAGCGAGGGCCGATTCGAGATACCGGCCCTGCTCCTGCATCCGCGCGCGCCTGCGTCCAGAACGCCCGCCGTCATCGCGCTCGCGCCGGGAGGCAAAGCGGCCCTGCTGGAAAACCACGCCGACTTTGTCGCCGGTCTCCTGGAGAGCGGCTTGCGGGTCTTCGCGCCGGACGTGCGCTTCACCGGCGAATGGCAGATCAACTGGGACTTGAACACCGTTCTCTGGGGACGGCTGGAAGCGGGCATGGCCGCCTATGACGTTCAGCGCGGCGTCCGCTACCTGTCGCAGCGACCGGAGATAGATTCCCAGGCGCTCTCCTGCGTCGGGCTGGGCGCAAGCGGCGTGACGGCGCTGCTCTGCGGCGCGCTCGAGGAACACCTTGCGGCGGTCGCGGCGACCGACCTGGGGACGACCTATCGAGAGGGCCGGGAGCGCCCGATTCTGCCGCATCTGCTGCGCTATGGCGACCTGCCTCAGATCGCCGCTCTCGTCGCGCCGCGCCGCCTCTGGCTCAACAACGCCGTGCCGCCGGACGCCTTCCTGTTTTCCGAGCGCGCCTATCACGCGCTCGACGGCAGCGGCAGGCTGCATCGCTCGCAACTCCCGTCCGACGAGGCGGAGCGCGCGCTGATCGCGTGGCTCAGGACGCCTGGTTCCGGGCAGGAAATGCCAGCCGCTTGAGTAGAAACCGATGAAAACCCGGCCACCCGACTCGACCGCCCCTCCCTGGCGCTTGCTGCCGACGCACAGCGACCGCGCCGCGCGAGTTCGCCTGGGGCTGCTGCTGCTGGCGCTGGCGCTGCTGTCCTGCGTCTGGGCCACCCTGCGGCATACTGTCCGTGAGCGCGCCGCGACGCAGTCGCCACAGACGGCCCCGACGCGGCCCGACCTGGCGGCCATCGGGAAGCAAGCGGCGCAACAGCATCTCTGGATGGAGGCCCGCGACGCGCTCCTGGAAGCGATCCAGAGCGGACAGGAGACGGCGGAGAATCATCGCCTGCTGGGGCTGTGCCTGGGCAATCTGGGCTGGATGGAGGACGCCATCGCGGAGTATCGGAAGGCGATTCGGCTGGAGCCGTCCGACCCGGATACCTCTATCAGCCTCAGCACCACCTACCGGGTCATCGGCAAGCGCGCCGAAGCGCTGCAAGCGCTTCGACAGGCGGAGGCGCAGGTGCAGGGACATGCGCCGCGCGATGCCGCCTTCCGCTATGCGCGCACCGCCGCGCCGCATCTGGAGGCCATCGCGCAGGGCTATGCCTATCTGGGCGAATTCGAGAAGGCGCTGCAGGTCGCGCAGACCGCGCAGACCGCCGATCCGACCCGCGCCACGAGCTATCTCATCGCCGGGAAATGCGCCCTGGCGCTGCACCAGCCGCAGAACGCGCTCGCTCCCCTCCGCCGCGCCTGTATGCTGGCGAACGAGAACCCCGACGTTCACTATACGCTGGCGCTGGCGCTGCGCCAGCAGCCCGCCCCCGAACGTGACGCGGAGGCGCTCGAGCATCTGCGCGCCGCCACAGCCCGCGATCCCCGGTTCGCCCCCGCGCAGGCCCAACTCGGCATTCTCTGCGCCGAGCGCCAGCAGTGGAAAGAGGCGCAGCGCGCGTTCATGGCCGCCTATCAACTGGATTTCGAGGAGAACGAGATGCTAAGGCGGGCGGGCCAGGCCTATGAGAAGATGAACGACAGGGCAAAGGCCGATTTTCTCCTGGGACAGTACGCGCAGAAGATGGGCGACCTGCCAGCAGCCCTGAAACATTTCCGGCGGCTCAGCCAGGTCCCGGCCTACCATATCTCCGGCTCCGCCTATGCCGCCTCGGTCCTCAGCAGCATGGGCAAGTATGACGAAGCGATCGCCCTGCTCAAAGCCGCCATTGCCCGCGAACCAAAACCCGCCGAACTCTACCGGCAGATCGCCAGCGTCTACGCGCTGGCGCACCGGATACAGGAGCAGATCGCGGCCATCCAGAAAGCCAGCCAGCTCGAACCGGAGAAGGCCGCCAGCGACTATCTGGTGCTGGGGATGCTCTCCTTCGACACGGGCAAGTACGACGAAGCCGAAAACTATCTGGAACAGTGCGTGCAGAGGGAGCCGGGCAACGGCAGCTATCAGTACGCGCTCGGTAAGACCTACCTGGCCCGTCCGACCAAAGGCGATCATCTGGCACGCGCCATCGAACATCTGGAGATCGCCGGCCGCCTGATGCCGGAGAACGTCTATGTCTTCGACTATATGAGCGTGGCCTACCTGAAAACGCAGCGCTGGCAGGAGGCGGCGATGGCCCTACGCCGCGCCATTGACCTGGCTCCGCAAAACGAGCGCCTCTATTTCCGCCTGGGCCAGATGTACCAGCGCCTCGGCCAGAAGGAGCAGGCGCGGCAGATACTCGGCTACTACCAGCGGCTCCGGCGCTATAGCGCGCAGAAAGCCCTGCTGGAACTGCGGACGAAATCCGCGCCGACCAGCGTGGAAGCGCATCAGGCTCTGGGCGACCTGCTGCTCGCCGGGCGCGACTACCAGGGCGCGCTCAGCGCGTTCCGGCGCGTCGTCGCGCTGCGGCCCGCCGACGCGCACGCGCATGAGAGGCTGGCGACTATCTATGGCGAGTTGGCCCAGCCGGAAGCGCAGGCGAAGGAGCTGCGCCTGGCGCGGGCCGGCGGCCTGAGAAAGAGCGTGCGGCCATGAGCGGCGTGGGGCGAGCGGCTCTCGGCAGCCTGGCGCTGCTGACCCTGCTCTGGGGCTGCCAGCGTTCCGAGAGCAACGCGCCGCCCGCGTCCCCGCCCCGCGCGGCAGCCGTCAGCCCGATCCAGTTCATCGAGGCGACGGACGCCGCAGGCATCCATTTCAAGCACCATAACGGCGCGCATGGCAAAAAGTGGATGCCGGAGACGACCGGCTCCGGCTGCGCCTTCCTCGACTACGACAACGACGGCTGGGAAGACATCCTGCTCATAGACAGCGGCGAGTTCGCCACCTCCACAGGCCGCGCCGCCCGCAGCGAGTCCGCTTCGCATGTCGTCCTCTATCACAACAACCGCGACGGAACCTTTACCGATGTGACGAAACAGGCGGGGCTGCATGTCGAGGGCTATGGCATGGGCGTGGCGGTCGGCGACTACGACAACGACGGCTTCGAGGACATCTACATTACCTGCCTCGGCCCTAACTATCTGTTTCACAATGAGCTAGGAAAAAGGGGCGTTAAGGCCCCCCTCCCTAACCCTCCCCCCAAGAACAGAGGGAGGGAACCCGTAGGGGCGCAACAAATTGCGCCCTCCTCCTCTCCCCTCTCCCGCAGCGTGGGAGAGGGGCCGGGGGTGAGGGCGTTCTTCCGCGACGTGACCGCGCAGGCGGGCGTCGCGGGAATGAAGGTGCGCGGCAGCCTGCGCTGGAAGTGGAGTTCCGCGTGCGCCTGGGTGGACTATGATAAGGACGGCCTGCTGGACCTGCTCGTCTGCAACTACGTCGAGTGGGCGCCGGAGATTGACGTGTTCTGCGGGCATCGGGGAGCGCCGAAAGACTACTGCGCGCCTCTGGCGTACAAGGGACTACCCAATACGCTCTACCGGAACAACGGCGACGGCACGTTCTCCGATGTCAGCGCCAAGACGCACATCGGAGAGTATCTCGGCAAAGCCTGGGGAATCGCGATCTGGGACGTGAACGGCGACGGCTGGCCGGACATCGCCATGACCAACGACACGGAACCCAATTTCCTGTTCATCAACCACCAGGGCCAGTATTTCAGCGAAGAGGGTGTCCCGACGGGCATCGCGATGCCCGAATCCGGTTCGCCGAAAGCGGGGATGGGGGTAGACATCGCGGACTGGAAGAACGATGGGCGCTTTAGCCTCCTCATCGGCAACTTCTCCAACGAGAAGCTGAGCCTGTTCCAGCCGGAAACCGGGGATGTCATGCGGGATGTCGCCGACGAGACTCGCCTCGGCGAGGCCAGCCTGCCGTTCCTGACTTTCGGCCTCTTCTTCTTCGACTACGATCTCGACGGCTGGCAGGACATTTTCACGGCCAACGGGCATATCCAGGAACTGGTGCATCAGTACGACACGCACATCACCTACAAGGAGCGCCCGACGCTCTACCACAACCAGCAGAACGGCACGTTCGCGGAGGTCGGCGCGCAGGCGGGCGAGCCTCTGCGCGGCGAGTACGTCCTGCGGGGTTGCGCCTTCGGCGATTACGATAACAACGGCTACCCGGACATCCTGGTGGTCGAGAACAACGGCAGGGCGCGGCTGTGGCGCAACACCGGAGGCAGCCGCAACCACTGGATTCGATTTCGACTGGTCGGCAAGAAATCGAACCGGGACGGCATCGGCGCGCTCATTACCGTGCGCGCAGGAGGCGTCACGCAGAAGCAGTGGGTGAAGAGCGGAGGCAGCTTCCTGAGCCAGAGCAGCCTGCGCGCTACCTTCGGCCTGGGGCAGGCGCAACGGGTGGATTCGGTCGAAATTCTCTGGCCGAGCGGGCAGCGAGACAAGATCGCGCCCCCGGCGCTCGACCGCACGGTGACGGTCGAGGAAGGCGCCGACGCGGCGCTCTAGACGCGAACCTGCCAGACCGGTTCCCGAACGCCGGGCCGTTCACGGCCTGGCAATACCGCAAGGTTTCCAGCCCGTGCAAGGCGGGAAAGGAGGCTCCCTTATGCCCGACCGCGTACCTATCTGCCTGCTCGTAGACGATCCCTGTCCGCTGATCCATGTCTACCGTGACCACTGGGTAGACTGCCACCATAAGCCTGCGGAGACCGACGATGGACGCCCGCTCATGGAGACGATTCCGAATGCCTTTCTCGACCGCTTCTGCGACGTGATGGAACGGTGGGGCATCAAGGGCAAGTTCTCTATCGTGCCGGCGCCCGCCGGGAAGGGCGACATCGTGCAGGGCATCGCGGGCTTCGACCCGGCCCTCACGCGGGAGTGGCTGGATACGGCGCAGCGGCGGCTCGGCCCGCTCTGCGACTTCTGCCCGGAGGGCATCACGCACAACCTCGCCGTGAACCTGGAGACCGGCGGCTTCTTCCCGGAGAGCGAAACGGACTGGTCGCAGTATCAGACGCGGGAGACGCTGACGCCCTACCTGATCCGCCAACTCGAACTGTTGAAGGCGGCAGGCATAGACGCGACGGGCGTGACCTCGCCCTGGGTGTTCGGTATTAAGGTCGAGGCGGAGTACATCGCTGCCCTCGTCGCCGCGCAGAAGGCCGTCTATGACCGCGACTTCTCCTGGTATTTCCTGCACATGCTCTGGGAGAAGCCCGCGACGCGCCCCTGGATCGCCTATCGGCAGGACGGACAGACGCTCGTCGCCATCGCCGCGACGGTCGCCGACCACTGGTGGGACACGATCAATTCGCCGCGCACGGACGCCGACTATATCGCTTCGATTACGGACAGGTTGCTGACCGCCGACGGGCAGCGCGGCCAGATCATTGCGGCGCTGGAGGCGGGCGGCTGGCCGGTCCTGCTCACGCACTGGCAGTCGCTCTTTTCCAACGGGCTGGAGACGGGCCTTGCCGTGCTGGAGGAACTGGCCCGCCGCATTCAGACGCATCTTGCCCGCCGCGTGGAGTGGAAGACCTGCTCCGAGATCGCCCGCCAGACAGCGGCGCTCTGAGCCGCGCTCGCTTTGCTGAACTCTCCCCTCTCCCGCAGTGTGGGAGAGGGGACGGGGGTGAGGGCCCCTCTCCCGCAGTGTGGGTCGCAAGGGCTGTCCCGACTCGTGCCGGAATCAGACAGCCCTTGCCGTAGGAGCGTAACTTGTTACGCCCCGGGCCGGGGGTGAGAGCGGTTTCTAAATCTCCCCGCCGTTGACGGCCTGGCAAAACCGGACGGTTTGCCGCCGGGCGCGGGCGGGCCGCAAAAGCCTATGGCAACCCTTCCTCGACAAACTCTCACTATCGAGCAGACGCATGAGCGGGCGGATGGACACGCCCTGCCGCAGGCAGCGCCGCGCGTGCAGGCCGTCACCTGGCGTTCCGTGCTGCTCAGTCTGCTGCTGCTGCCGGTCAACGCCTACTGGATCGTGCAGATGGAGATCGTGCGCTATTCGGCCCATCCCACCTGCGCCTCGCTCTACTTCAATATCGTCTTTGCCCTCCTCGTCCTTACGCTCGTCAACCGCCTGGTAGCCCGCTTCGCGCCCCGCGCCGCGCTGACGCGCGCCGAACTGCTGTTTGTCTATGCCGTTCTTGCGGTCGGGTCATGCCTGTGCGGACACGATATGTTTCAGATACTCGTCCCGTCACTCTCCTGGCCCTTCTACTATGCGGACAACTCCAACCAGTGGGGAACCCTCTTCAACCCCATGCTGCCGCGATGGGCCTTCGTCACCGATAAAGATGTCCTGCGCGGCTACTACGTCGGCAACGACACGCTCTATCGCGCAGTCTATATCAAAGCCTGGCTGCCCGTCGCGCTGGTCTGGAGCGGCTTCACCGGGGCGCTGCTGTTCGTCATGCTCTGCATCAACGCCATCCTCCGCAAGCAGTGGACAGAGAACGAAAAACTGAGCTATCCGATTGCCCAACTGCCGCTTCAGATCACCGATACGCAGTCGTTCGCGCCGCGCGTCGGCCTGTTCCGCAACCGTCTCTTCTGGATCGGGTTCAGCGTCGCGGCCTTCGTGGACTGTGTCAACAGCCTCAACGTCTACTACCCGAACCTCCCGACCATCTTCACGCCGGGCCGTGGGCAGGGCTACTTCGACATACAGCAGTGGATCACGCAGAAGCCCTGGAACGCCATCGGCTGGACGCCCGTTTCGTTCTACCCGTTCATGATCGGGCTGGGGATACTCATGCCACTGGACTTCCTCTTCTCCTGCTGGTTCTTCTACTGGCTCTGGAAGATGGAGCGCGTCCTGGCCGCAGCGATGGCCTGGGATGCCGACCCGCGTTTTCCCTACGCCAACAATCAGGGCTGCGGAGCGTACATGGCGTTCTGCGTCTTTTCGATCTGGCTGAGCCGGGGCTATCTGATCCAGGTTCTGCGCCGGGCGCTGGGGTTCCCCTCCACGCTGGATGACCGGATGGAGCCGATCTCGTATCGCGGCGCGCTTCTGGGCATTCTGGGCGGCATGAGCGTGCTGGTCTGGTTCTCCTCCGCTATCGGCATGGGAGCCGGGCTGGGCGTGCTGTTCTTTGTCATCTACTTCGCGCTTGCCCTGGCGATCACCCGGATGCGGGCGGAACTCGGCACGCCCATCCACGATCTGCATTTCACCGGCCCCGACTCCATGCTGACCGAAACGTTAGGCCAGCGCGCCTTCACTCCGGTCCAACTGACCGCCTTCTCGCTCTTCTTCTGGTTCAACCGGGCCTATCGCTCCCACCCGATGCCCCACCAGCTCGAATCCTTCAAACTCGCCGAGCAGAGCCGCAGCGAGTATCGCCGGTGGTTCTGGGCTTTGGCGATCTTCGGGGTCATCGGGGCGCTCGTCGCCT
>DASRGL010000417.1:0-15656 GCA_035651115.1 Chthonomonadaceae bacterium | reverse complement strand
CCCCGCCGCCCTCTTATCGCAGCCGCCATAGCTTCACCATCGAATCGCGGCCCGCGCTCGCCAGCGTCCTGCCGTCGGGAGAGAAGGCCAGCGCGTTGATGCCCGCCTCATGTCCGGCCAACGTGCGCTGCAGCGCCCCGGTCTGCGCGTCCCACAGCCGCACAAGCGCATCGCCGCCGCCGCTCGCCAGCGTTCTGCCGTCGGGAGAGAAGGCGACCGCGCCGATCCAGGAGCCTTTCCCTTCGAGCGGCTTGCCTTTCGGCATCCCTGTCTGCGCGTCCCACAGCTTCACGGCGTTGTCGCTGCCCGCGCTGGCGAGCGTCGCGCCGTCGGGAGAGAAGGCGACGGCCAGCGCCGCCGTGCTGTGGGCCAACT
Organism: Chthonomonadaceae bacterium; assembly: GCA_035651115.1. GTDB lineage: Bacteria > Armatimonadota > Chthonomonadetes > Chthonomonadales > Chthonomonadaceae > DASRGL01. Next base: position 15,281 of record DASRGL010000417.1, on the reverse strand, counting down.
GCGTCCATTTTACCTGCCCGGTCTGAAGATCCCAGACATCCACCCGGCCCAGTTCCCCGGTTCCTGACACAGAGCCGCTGCCCGCCGCCAGCAGCCTGCCGTCCGGCGAGAAAGCGATGGCAAACACCTGCCCGCGCTCTTTCAGCGTCGTCTTCAAGTCGCCGGTCTGCGCGTCCCACAGCTTCACCTCGCCGTAGGTGCGGCGGCGCTCGACCTCTTTCCAGCCGCCGCCCGCCACCGTCCTGCCGTCAGGAGAGAAGGCGACCGCGTGAACGTAGAAGCGATATTCAGAGAGCGAGTCGGGCTGCTGCGCCCAGCTTCCCACCTCCCAGAGGCGCACGTCGCTGGAGCCGAGCGGCGCGTGCGTCCCGGCGGCCAGCAGCCTGCCATCCGGCGAGAAGGCGACGGAGACCGCATCCCCGCTATAGCCGATGAGCGTCTGCCGCAAGGCCCCCGTGCGCGCATCCCACACATCTATCTCGCCGCCCAGCACCGCGTTCTCTGCGGGCCGGTCAGCGCCGCTTGCCAGGAGCCTGCCGTCGGGAGAGAAGGCGACGGAGCGGATGGCGGCGTTGTGCTGGGAGAGAGTCAGGGCTTCGGCGGGATGCCGCCAGTTCGCAAAGCCGGCCGCCAGCGCGATGAGCAGCATCAGCCCGCCCAGCGCCAGCCCGGAAGCCGCCAGCCAGCGGTCGCCGCGCGTGGGCTGCGCGGCCTTGCGTTTCAGTCCCAGGCCCCCGCAGACTACCGCCGCCAGGCCCGCCGCCAATCGTACGCCGGGAACGAGCGCGAGTCCGGCGCAGAACAGGGCGGCCCAGGCCCAGTTGTTGTTCGGCAGGGTAAAGCTGGCGGGTTGGGCCGGGGTCGCCAGCGAGCCATACGGCGTCATGGCGAACGAGGGCAAGGAGGCGTTAGGCGTTGGGCGTTGGATGTTGGGCGTTGGCGGCCCGCCTCCCGGCCTCCTCCCGTATCGGGAGGGCGAGCGGGGGCGGAGCGACTGGAGATGCTGCCCCTGCTGCACTGCCGATAGCGAGGGAAACGGATCGCGCCCGCCGAGCTGCTGCGTGCGTTCGCACCAGGGGCAGGCGTTCAGGTGGTCGCCGTACCGATGCTGCGCATTCACCGGGCAGGTGACCAGCGCGGCCTCCGCCTCCGCTAAGGCCGTCTGCCAGGTCTGCGCGTCCGGGCGGGCCTGCGGGTTGGCGTGGCCGTCCTCGAAGCAGCGCCGGAACAACTGCCGCACGGTCGGATGCAGCATCTCGAAGGGAGGCGCGGTCGGCATGGGCTTGTAGGGCGTGCGGCGGGAGCCGTAGGGAAAATGCCCGGCCAGGATGCGCGTATCGTAGGAGGGCGGCTCGCCCGCGCCCTGATAGACGCCCGCGAAGGGATGCGTTCCCTCCATCAGCAGCAGAAAGATCAGCACGGCCAGGCCGAACAGATCGTGTTCCGGCGTGCGATCCATCTGCACGAACGTCTTTCCCTGCAACTCCGGCGGCGTAAACTCCGGCTTGCCGACCGGGCAGCGATAGACGGCCCCGCTCTGCGGGTCGCGCACCTGGAACGAGTCGGTGTCCACGAGCGTCACCAGGGCGGTATCGGTCACCAGGATATTGGACTCGTTGATGTCCCCGATGACGTAGCCGCGCGCGTGCAGGGCGCGGACGGCGGCGGCGAGGTTGCGCGCCGTGCGATGCAGGTAGAGGGTATTCGAGAGCGGATGCTGCTGCCGCCGGGTCAGAGGATTGTAGAACTCGAATAGCGGGCGCATCCCGGAGACGCGCGGCATGAGATAGCCGACCACGCGCCGCTGCCTATCCGGCGTGCGCAGCAGGTCTACGGGCCAGGCGATGAGAAGCTGTTCGGAGGCCGTCGCGTCTTCCGGGGGATTGGCGAGCATGACGCCGAGTTTGCGGGCGGTCTCGTCGCTCGGCTTATGATAGATCTTGGCGGCGAACCTGTCGTCGGGCGGGACGGCGTAGATGCGCGCCTCGCCGCCCGCGCCGAGCGGCGCGCTCGTGTCCAGCAGAATCCGTTGTCCGTCGGATTGGCGTTGCAGCCGCATAAGCCCCTCACCCAGCGCCTAACGCCTGACGCCGCCCCCGCCGGGGGCCAGACTTGCCAGCAGCAGCGTCAGGTCGTCGTCGGCCCGCCCGGTGAGGCGCGGCGAGCGGAGAAACGCGGACAACTGCGCCTGGGCCTCCGCTTCGCCGGTCGCCTCGGACACGAAGCGAAACAGGGGCGTGAAGAAAGGCGCGTGGGCCGCGCCCTCCGGCAGCTTGAGAGCGAGATGTTGCAGGCCGTCGGTAAGGACGGCGAGGTGCGCCGCCTGCCCGTGCCAGACCGAGAACTGAGCGGCTTCGACGGCGTCGGGCGCGACGAGGAAGGTGGTTTCGTTGATATACTCGCCGGGTTCAGGCGCGGTGAGCGCAAAAATCGCGCCTGCCGCCTCGCCGACGACTGTTGCGCCATCGCCGACCTGTATGACGGCGACCTGTTCCGGCGTGGCGGCCAGCGCGATCAGCGTCGTCGCCAGTTCGCGCGGGGGCGCTTCCAGCCGCGCCGCCTCCGCCTCGACCGTCACCCGCGCCACGTGCAGGGTGTCCCGCAGCAGCGCCTTCCAGCCTGCTTCCGCGCCGGGAGCGGGCAGATCGGCTTGTGCCAGCGTCTCGACCGCCGCCCGCGCCGCCGCTTCCGCGCCTATCTCCGCGAACGCTGCCGAACCCGCGCCGTCCGCGACCGCCGCGACGAGCGCGCCGCCCGACAGGAGGGCATAACGATGCGCGTCCTGGCAGGGCAGGCCCGACTTCTCATGGCTCGTGCCGCGCACCGACGCCGCCACCACGCGCCACTCTCGCGCCTCTTCCGCCGTTTCTCTCCCAACGCCCGACGCCCGATGCCTGACGCCGCTTTCCATCAGACGGTTCCCCAACCGGGCGGCGGCAACGCCACCTGCTCATCCAACTGCGACTGCGAGACCTTCTGCATACTCGCGGAGAGCCATACGAACATCTCGACGAAGTTCAGGCCGATAAGCTTGACGGGGGTACGCACGGCAATACGGCTCAGACGGCCCATATCCGCGTTTTCCACGCCGACCGCGAAGAAGGCGACCCGCTTGGCGGCCTCGTCCTCCTGAATGCGGCGCGCGGCCTGCTCCACGACCTCGTCCGGCTCGCCCTGCGGCGCGCCGTCGGTGATCATGAAGACCCAGGGACGATAGTAGGCGATGCCGTTGGCGCGGTACTGCGCCTTGCGCGCCTGAAGCATGTCCAGCGCCTTGTGGATCGCCGTTCCCATGTGCGTCATGCCTCGCGCCGTCAGCACAGGCGGCTGGAACTGATCGGCGGTGATGAAGTCCTCGACGACTTCGACCTCGTTATTGAACGTAATGACGGCGACTTCGACGCGCCGCGAGGCGAGCGGATCGGTCGTCAGGTCACGGCAAAACGTCTGTAATCCCTCATTAAGGGCTGCGATGGGCGCGCCCTGCATGGAGCCGGACGTGTCTAGCAGCAGCACGCATGGGCAGCGCGGCTCCGGGTTCTCGGCAAACTCAACGGCTTCTTCTAACAAAGATGGCCCTGCCATCTCACCTTCCCTTTCCTGGCCTGCCCCCGCAAAGCAGGGTAGAGGCAAATTCTATCTTCACTATACCACAAACTCCAACGACGCTCCTGATGGGCGCACAGCGCGTTCTGCCTCCTCTAACCATACGCCAAACGACAAACGGAGCGCTTACCGGGATATTGGAGGGCGGAGTCAGCGTCGTGGCAGGAGTTGGCGGCAGGGCGACGAGACTACCGCTGACAGGCTTGCCCGCCCGTCGTATGGCCTGGGGTCGCCCATCCTACGGCGTCGGATTTGCCGAAATGGTTCGGCCTTCGGGGGAAGTGATGACCGAGCGAACCGCGCTCTTTCTCGCCAGCCTCAGTCATGTCAGGCAACTCCGCGCGCCGGCTTCGCAACAGCTTTCCTGGTCGCCGAAAGAGGATCGCGGGGAGCGCCAAGACAGGCCATAACTCTGCGTCCTGCTTCGGAAGTCGTCAGCACAAAGAGGCGGTCCCGATGCATAATGCAGTCAGGTGCGAACACCTGTACCCGACTTCTACCAGGTGACAAGATCATGCCAATACGTCAACCCCGCTATAGCAAGGAAGAAGCCGCCCGACGCGAAACGGAAATCTATGAGCGCGACATCCGCTCTCAGGTAGAGGCAAACAACAAGGGCAAATATGTCGCCATTGACATCGAGACCGGTGATTGGGATGCGGCTGATGCAAGGCTACCGTATTCTCATTGAAGATGTGGATGGCGGCCTCGTGCAGATTGAGCGCATCTAAACCCAGGTGACCCAATGTACATGGTTCTCAGGAGTGGAGAGGCCGCCCTTTGCGATGGCTGGAGAGAAAGGGACGCTCACAGGGCAGATAGAAAAGATAGGCGGCCAGGACGCAGAGCGGCACGATGCCGAACCAGAGCAGCAGCAGCTTCGAGGTGTCTGAGAGCGCCAGCGTTTTCAAGAGCGTCTTGCCGAGGTCGAGGAACGGAGCGTGCGTGAGATAGAGGCTGTAGGAGAAGGCCCCCAGGCCGACGAATGGGCGCGATTCCAGCAGGCGCAGGATCGCCGGGCGCTGCGCGGGAACGCCGTCCGTCAGGAAGCGCGTGCAGTAGACGATCAGGCAGACCGCCGCCAGTCCCACGAACGGCTCGGTCAGATAGAGCGGATAGCTCGGCAGACGCTCCGGTTTCAGCAGGAACGCGATCCCCAGCGCAAGGGAGAGCGCGGCGGCAAGCAGTCCCCAGGGCAGCCGCAGGCGCAACGCGCGAAAACGCGGCGCGGCGTCGAAGCCGAGGACCGCTCCGGCCATGCCGAGCGCGAACAGGCCGAGAAACCAGGGCGCGACCGGATCGAGCCATTTGTGAAAGACGAAGTGGGGAATATAGCCGAGAACGAACGCGATAAGCGCCGCCGCTCCGATGCCGCGTGACCGCCACGCCGGAAGCAGGAGGGCGGGAAAGAAGAAGTAGATCTGCCACTCCGTCGCCACGCTCCACATCGGGCCGTTGATGGCGAACGTCCACTCCGATTTCAGGTTATGCACCAGGAAGAGATGGGAGAGGATCGCGCCGGGAGAGAACTCCGTCAGGGCGCGGCCCTTCATGCCGGACAGGGCCGCAAGCAGAAGCAGCGAGAGGGCCAGGGCCGCGTAGTAGGGCGGGAGGATGCGCCGCGCCCGCCGCTTGAGATACTCCCACACGCCGCCGGGCAGTCGGCCGTCGGCGGAGCGCGCGACCGGCAGCATCAGACAGTAGCTGGAAAGAATGATGAAGATGGCGACGGCGTACCGGTCGTAGTTGAGCAGGTTCCAGAAGAAGACGAGCAGCCGGGAACCGAAACTGCCGTCGTCGTGAAAATAGCCGCCGTTGCCCGTATGCCCCCCGACGACGAACAGCGCGCACAGCCCGCGCAGCCCATCCAGATAGGCCAGGCGGACGCGCGGCGCGCTCTCGGCAACGGTCTCGGCAGGAGGTGTCGCGGCAGCCAACAGAATCTCCCGCTACTGCGTTTTCGGGAACGGCGTGCGCTCCTCGGTATGGCCGTCCGCATATCCGACGATCACGCGCGTCGCCAGATGAACGAACAGGCCCACCTCCACCACGCCGACCACTTTCTTGACATTACGCTCCAGGGAGGGGACATCGCCGATGCGTCCGAGGTGCATATCCAGGATATAGAGTCCGTCGTCGGTGACGAACGGCGCATTCGTTCCCTCTGCCATGCGCAGGGTGATCGTGCCGCCGAAGCGGAGGAGGCGTTCGCGTGTTGTCTGCCAACCGAAGGGAACGATAGCCACCGGCAGAGGAAAGGCTCCGAGCGTCGGCTTGAGTTTGCTGTCGTCGCAGATAATGACCAGTTCGCGGCTGGCGCAGGCGACGATCTTCTCCCGCAGCAGCGCCCCGCCGCCGCCCTTGATGAGATACAGCGCCGGGTCTACCTCGTCCGCGCCGTCAATGGTCAGGTCTACTTCGCGTACGTCGCACAGGTTCACAAGCGGGATTCCGAGTTCCTCGGCGAGTTCGCGGGAACGGCCCGAAGTCGGGACGCCGCGCACGCGCAGACCTTCCTGCCGCATCCGCTCCCCGATGGCGCGGATGGCATGGACTGCCGTCGAGCCGGAACCCAGCCCTAACGTCATGCCATCCTGTACGTATTCGATGGCCTTGCGCGCCGCGACTATTTTTGCGTCGTCGTTCAACTCGGACTCCTCTCTCTCCTGCGCCGATCCCTTCCTGCGGCCTCGTGTCGCCTGTATTATACCAGCACGCGGCCCGATGTGCCATGAAGCGACAAGGAGATCCGCCGTCCCGCGTCGAAACAGCCCGCGTGTCGGGTGGTTGCTAGGCGCCTGATAGCGTATTATCGGTGACACCGCCGACCGACAATCAGTATATTCTGTAGAAGGCGTACCGCGAATCGCGCGCGATGAAGAGAGACGCCATCGAACTCTGGGGCAACGGCCCCACGACCCAACTTTTTGTTCAGGAGGCGTAGATGAAGAGTCACAGATTGGGCCTGTTTGCGGCGCTGGCGCTTGGCGCGGCAGCGTGTTTCGCGGCGGCCTCGCACGCGGCCGCGCCGGAGGAGACGCCGAGTTTCCTCAAACCGGCCCGTGCCGTCTTGGATAAGCCGGTCATGGATTTCAAGCTGCGGGACGTGATGCACGACCTGAAGCCGGACGAGAAAGAGGCCGATGCCGACATCTCCCTCGCCAGCTTCAAAGGCAAGAAGAACGTCGTCCTCTTCTTTATGAGCGAGAAGTGCAGCGTGACCTGGCGCTATGAGAAGCGCGTCGGCCAGATGCTCAAGGACTATGCCAAGAAGGACATTGTCTTCCTGGGCGTGCGCAGCAGCGCCAACGACACCCCGGAAAGCATCCGCAAGTTCGCCGAAGCGAAGAACTTCGCCATGCCCGTTCTGGACGATGTCAACAACCGGATGGCGGACTACTACAAAGTGCGGGTCACGCCCACGTTCGTCGTCATTGATAAGAAGGGCGTGATGCGCTATTTCGGCTCCTTCGACGATGCGCCGGATGAGCCGAACGTCAAGTCGCGGTACCTGCCGGACGCGGTCGCGGCGGTGCTGGCAGATAAAGTCGTGTCGGTCAAAGAGACCAAGCCGTTCGGTTGAGGGATCGCTCGCGTGGCTGGTTCAGCCCAGTGATTCCGATCTGACGTCCTGGGGCGGGCGGCAGATCGCTCCCCGCCCCATTTCCGTAAGTCTGTCTGTACGCACATCTCCCCGGAAAGCACCGTGAAACGTCTCGCCCTTCTCCTGATACCCACCCTGATCTCATTCGCCTTCATGGGCCATGCCTTGCGCCGGGCCGCGCCGCCGGAACGGGACCGCTCGCCCTCCGACCTGGCTCTCTCCGCCGATGGCCGCCGGGCGGTCACGGCCAACACGACGGCGGATACCGTCTCCCTGCTGGATATGTCCGGCGGGAAAGTCGTTGCGGAGGTCCCGGTCGGGAAGCATCCGTTCGGCATCGCCCTCTCGCGGGACGGCACGCGCGCCGTCGTCACCAACTGGCTCTCCGATAGCCTCTCCGTGCTGAAGGTCGCTCCGTCGGCGCTTCGTGTCATGCAGACCGTTCCCGTCGGCAATCAGCCGCGCGGGGTCGCCCTGTCGCTGGATGGGACGCAGGCGTTCGTCGCGCTCTCCGGCGAGGATGCCGTCGCCCTCGTGGATTTGAAAGCCGGGAAGGTCGCGGCGCGCATCGCGGTCGGCATGGAACCCTGGCACGTCGCCCTGACGCCGGACGGGAAGCGGCTGGCCGTCGGCGAGGCGCGGTCGCAGGACATCAGCGTGATAGACCTGGCGCTACGGAAGGTCGCGCATACCGTGCGCCTGCGCGGGCGGAACGTGCGCCATATCGCCGTCTCGCCGGACGGAGCCTGGGCCTATGTGCCGCATATCTCGGAGCGCGGGCGTCCGGTCACGAAGGAGAACATTGACCAGGGCTGGATCATCGGCAACCGGCTCAGCCGATGTCCGTTGCAGGAAGAGGGGCCGCGCGAGGCCATCGCCCTCGACCCACGCGGCAAGGCGGTCGGCGACGTGGATGGCGTGGCGGTCAGCCCGGACGGCAGCCTGCTGGCGCTGACGGCGGGAGGCACGCACGAACTGCTGCTGCTGCGCCTGCCTCTGCCCTTCGTCGCCTTCGGCGGCCCCGGCGACCATATCGAGCCGGAACTGCTGCATGATGCGCGGCGATTCCGGCGCGTGCCGCTCGGCGGGCGGCCGCTCGGCGTCGTCTTCGCGCCCGACGGAAAGACCGTTGCCGTCGCGAACTATCTGCGCAACTCCGTGCAGGTCGTGGATGTGGACGCGGCGCAGGTCGTCCGGGAGATCGCACTCGGCGGCCCGGCGACGCCCTCGCTCGCCCGGCGCGGCGAAACGCTTTTCTACGACGCCCAACGCTCGTTCAACCAGTGGTACTCGTGCCACTCCTGCCATGTCGAGGGCCACACGAACGGCGGCACGTTCGACACCTTCAACGACGGCAGCTACGACACGCCGAAAAAGACGCTGAGCCTGCGCGGGGTCACAAAGACCGGCCCCTGGACGTGGCACGGCTGGCGGCCCGACCTGCGCCCGCTTGTCCACGACTCGATGACCAGATCCATGCAGGGGCCGGAGCCGACCGACGCCGACCTGGATGCGATGCTGGCCTTTCTCGCGACGCTCGATTTCGTTCCCAACCCGCGCCGCACCCCGGACGGCTCGCTCTCCGCCTCCGCGCAACGCGGGCAGGCCGTTTTCCAGGCGAAAGCCTGCGACACCTGCCACGCCCCGCCGAACTATACGACGGACGGCGTCTACACCGTCGGCCTGGAATCGCCGACCGACGCGCATAAAGGCTTCAATCCGCCCTCTCTGCGCGGCGTCGTGAACCGCGCCCCCTATCTGCATGACGGACGCGCCCGTACCCTCGCCGAGGTACTGACGAAGTACCATCGTCCATCCGCGCTTACCGGCAAGCCCGACCTGACGCCCGCCGAACTCGCCGACCTGGTGGCGTTTCTGAATACGTTATGACCTAACCCCCCGTCCCCCTTCCCTATCCGCAGAAACGATAAAGCGTGTTTCTGCTAGGGAAGGGGGTGACGAAAACGGGTACGCTCTATCGGCGTCTGGTCTTCCCATAAGCAGAAAGAAAAGTCCGAATACAACGGTAAAGTCTACCGACACCCCCTTCCCTAGTGAGGAACGAACGGGTAGGGAAGGGGGACGGGGGGTTAGGTCTATTCATCCGGGTGGCACAGCTTCCAGTCGTCCGGGAGCAGTCCACCGTTGAGGCGGCGCGCGACCTCCTCGATGAGCCAGTCCGGGGTGGAGGCTCCGGCGGTCAGGCCGATGACCGTCTTGCCTTCCAGCCAGGCTTCCTCGATCTCGTCCGCCGAAGCGATATGGTAGGCGGGCGTTCCCGCCTCCGCGCAAAGCTGGCACAGGCGGCGCGTGTTGGCGCTGTTCTTGCCGCCGATGACCAGCACGACCTCCGCCTGACGCGCCAGCCGCGCCGCCGCCTCCTGCAGCTCGTCGGTCGCGCCGCAGATAGTGTTGCAGGCGCGCACGTCCACCGCGCGCTTGCAGACCTCCGCGACGATGGCGGCAAAGTTCTCCCGATTCTGCGTGGTCTGCGAGACAAGGCCGACTCTCTTGCCGAGCGGCAGCGTGCGCGCGGCCTCCGGCGTGGAGACGACCGTGACCGTGCCGCCTATCGCCTCGACCGCGCCCTGCACGCCCCGCACCTCCGTATGCCCGGCGTCGCCGACCATCAAGACCTGATAGCCCTGCTCGTGAAGCTGGCAGGCCGCACGATGCACCTTCGTAACGAACGGGCAGGTGACATCCACGATACCCAGGCCGCGCGCCTGCGCCTGCGCGCGGACGGCGGGCGAGACGCCGTGCGCCGAGAGAACGACCGTTCCCTCGGCGATCTGTTCCAGCGTCGGCGCGGTCCCGATGCCGTCCGCCCCCATGCGCGCGATCACCTGCTCGTTATGGATGATGGGGCCGAGCGTCGTCACCGCGCCGGAACGCTCCCGGCGTGCAGCCTCGGTCATCTCGACGGCGCGGCGGACGCCGAAACAGAATCCGGCAACCTCGGCCAGCACGATCCGGCGCGTTCCCGGCGGCCTCTGCGTTGTGGGCGCTGCTGTCATCTTTCTGTTCTCTCCTGGCACGCCTGCGCTTCTCACGGCATGGTCGGATCGGAACCGACAGCGAGCAGGCGGATTGTCCAAAGTACTTTTAATTTCAAAGTTATTTGCTGACACAGTATAGTCCGTGCCGGTCCGTTTTGTCAAGAGGGCGGGGCAACTTCGATGCAAATCTCTGTACGACGAGGGTAATGAAGACTGTCTAGGCTGGCCCGGCGTTCAGCAGGAGGCTGGCGAGTTTGCTGCCTTCCGCCACCTCGATGTCCTCCGGCACTTTCTGGCCGGTCGTCAGATAGGAGAGCGGAATACCGGACTGATCGGCCACATTGAGCAGCGTGCCGTAGGTTCCGGTCTCGTCCAGCTTGCTGAAGAGAAGGCGATCCACCCGCGCAGCGGAGAACCTCTGCACGGATTCCAGCATGTCATCCTCTTTGATGGGCGCGGAGAGAACCAGATGCGTCTCGCAGTTGACCGCTTCGAGCAGCGTCTTCAGTTCCCCGACCTGAAGGCGGTTCTTCTGACTGCGGCCCGCCGTATCAATGAGGAGCAGGTCATAGTCGGCGAACTGCTCCACGACCGGCAGCACTTCCGCCTGATTGTAGGCCACGCCGACCGGAATATCTATGATCTGGCCGTAGTTCTTGAGCTGCTCGACGGCGGCGATGCGATAGGTGTCCACCGTCAGCAGGGCGACGCGCTTATGCTCGACCAACGCGAAGTGGGCGGCGAGTTTGGCGATGGTCGTCGTCTTCCCCACCCCGGTCGGCCCGATGAGCGCGACGGCTTTCAACTGGCCCGGCGTCAGGGTGATCGGCCCGGCGCTGGCGATGCGATGAGCGATCATATCGCGCAGCGCGGCCTCGGCCAGCGGCAGTTGCGCCTGCGGACTCCAGGCGCTGAAATCCGGCAGCGAGTCCAGCAGTTCGGCGGCCAGCGCCTCGGAGACACCTACCTCGATCAGCCGATGATGGAGTTCGGGGAAGCGGACCGGCGCGCTCTCCTCCGGTTCGGCAGCGACCGCGCAGTTCGTCATCACGGGCGCGACGGCAGAGACAACGGCGGTCACGGTGCGCTCCTGGCTCTCCTTCTGCTCACGCTGCAAGGCCGCGATGCTGTCCCGAATCTCCCGCAGGTTCCGCTCCAGCTCGGCCAGCATCTCCGGCTCGCCGCGCGGCGCGGGGGCGCTGGCCGGGCGGGGTTTGGTGGCTGTCGCCACAGCCGACGCCGCGCGCGCCGTGGTGCCGACTTTGTCAGAGGCCCGGTTCGCGGCGACAGAGGCGGGAGTTTTATCGGTCTGCGCCGCGCGCGGTTTGGAAGAGGCGATGCGGGAGGAGCCGGTTTCTGCCGACGCCGAGCGGGCGAAGGCGGCCCGCGCTGCCGTCACGGCCGCCGCCTGCGAAGCGGTCGCCGCCGATGCCGGGGCGGTTTTGCCCGGACTGCTGTCGTGCTTGCCGTTCCGGGCGGTCGCGGTCGTAGAAGCGGAGACGGAGGCGCGGCCTGCCTCGCGCGCGCCGCCGGTCGCCGCATCGGGTGTCTCTTCGTGCGCGGCGCGGCTCTGATGCCCGTTGGGCAGGTCGCTCTGCACGGTCACGCCGGTCGCCGCCACGATGCAGACGGCGTCGCGCGCGCCCCATCCGAGGAATCCCCCCTTGCGGCATTTACGAGTCTCCAGAATGACGGCCTCCGGGCCGAGCGCGCTGCGCACCTGCTGCAAGCACTCCTTGAGCGTAAACGCCTCGAACTCTTTTATCTGCATCGTGGAAATTGCCTCCGCAAAGCGTGGGTTTCTCTCCGCTTTTGAGCGCTGTGCCTGTCGCCGATGCCGGAGAACGCAGAGGGATCGGCCTGCAACGCAGGCGGGCGCGGTGGGTGTACAAGAACAGGAATAGGACCGGATGCGGCCCGCCACATACCGGGGAAATGCTCATCCTGTGCGGCACGCGGGCCAGACGAATGGCTTTCCCGTCAGTCGTGTGCGCGCCATTGCGCCGCAGCCGTTGGGAAAGCCGCTTCTCTTTCGATTGTCGGCAGGAAGAGGGGCCGGGTTCAGGGTATTTTGGCGGTTTTTAAGGCCACTGTTTGGAACCGGACCGAGAGCCGCCTGATCCGGTTCTCCCGGCTTAAGCTTTCGGAGCAGGCAGCCGAAAATAGTGCCTGCCAGTGACAGACTGCCATACGAAGCAGGAGGCGCTGAACCGGCCAGGGAATTTCAGCCTCGAAGAAACGTAACGCCTATGCCCGGAATTTTGCATATCACCGACCCATCCGCGACATCGGATCATGGCGTCCACCGCGTCTGCGCCCGTGTGGGCGATCTGCCTGTATGGTTCGAATCCGCAGAGAGCGCTCTTGTCCCCGCCCCGGAAGCCTTCGCGGGCGCGTTCCTGATTCCCGCGCTGGCCCGTTCCGCGCGCCTGGAAATGGAAGCCGCAGTCTGTCCCCAATGGCATTCCCACCTCCCGAAGATACTCCAGATCGTACACGACTGGTGGGGCTATCCGCCGATTCTGCCGCAGTTGCGGACAGAGACCGCCGTGCCAAGCCCAGGCCGCGCAACGGGCCTCTGCTTCAGCGGCGGCGTCGACTCCTTCTACAGCCTTCTGCGCAGCGCGGCCCCGATCCAGCACCTGGTCTATATACACGGCTTCGATATTGCGCTGGACGACACGGCCCGCATGGCCGCCTTTGAACCCGGACTGCGGCGAGTCGCGGCGGAGACCGGCACAAAGCTCACCTTGATCCGCACCAACCTGCGCCAGTTCCCGGAGTTCACCGGGCCGCGCTGGGAGCATACGCACGGCGGCGCGCTGGCGGCGGTGGGACACCTGATGCGCGGCAGCCTGGATAAGTATCTCATCTCCGCGTCCTATCCCTATAAAGACGGCCATCCCTGGGGTTCGCATTTCACGCTGGACCCGCTCTGGTCTTCCCGATCGCTGGAGATCGTGCATTTCGGCGCGACGCACTACCGCTCGGAGAAGCTGCAAGCCCTCGCGGACGAACCGCTCGTGCAGGCCCATCTGCGCGTCTGCTGGGAGAATCGCACCGCCGCTCTGAACTGCTCTCGCTGCGAAAAGTGCGTCCGCACGCAGTTGGCGCTCGCCTCGTGGGGCAAGCTGGAGGCGTTCACGGTGTTCGACCGGCAGGTGGCGTTGGCGGAGGCCGTGGACGCGCTGCCGCGCATCTCCAATCCGAACCTGATCGTGGTCTATGAAGCCTTTTTGACGGACGAACTGCAACCGGAGGTCGCCCGCGCGCTCCGCCGTCTGCTGGCGCGCAGCCGCCGCGCCGTGAGGCTGGATCGCTGGAAAGGGCCGATGCGCAGACTGCGTTCCCTGGCGCGCGGGCGCTAAAAGTCTACGCGCACGGGCGGTACGCCCGACTTGCGCGCCGGGCCGCGCACAGGCGAAAAGGGCGACGGCGCAGCCGGGAGTCCCGCAACTCTACGAGGCAAGAAAGAGAGCAGAGGAGGCGATAATGAGCCTGACAATCAGACGACCCGACGAATCGGCCCTTCCCGGCCTGTTTCGCTGCCTGCAAACTTATCGGCTGCATCTCCTGGGCCAGACGGAAGTCGCCGACCCGGACTTTGCCGGGGACGCCCTCCTGTCCGTGCGCAACGCCATCTGCCATGTCAACCTGGCGGAGAAGTGCTGGGTCGCGGAGCAGGAAGGGCAGATTCTGGGATTCTGCTGCTGGGACTGGCGGGATCGCGCGCAGCAGAGCGCCAAGACCATCCTCATCAGCGTTCTCCCGGAGGCGCGCTCTCTGGGCATCGGATCGCTCCTGCAGCAGCGGCGCATGGACGAGATGCACGAGCAGGGCGCGCGGGAAGTCCATACCTGGAGCGACGACCCGAAGGCGATCCGGTGGTATCAGGAGCGGTTCGGCTACGAACTGATCGGCTACGAGCCGATCCATCACTGCCTCCACTGCTTCACTCTGGGGGCGCGCTCGGTCTGGGGAATCCATCGCGGGTTTGTGGAACGCGATCAGTTGGCCCATCTGCGGCGCGCGTTCTGACGAGGAGACAACAGCCATGCAGCAGAAACACGGCGTCATCATCAATCTCTGCCCGACGGGAATGGTGCCGGACAAGGAGATGACCCCGCACGTCCCTATCACCCCCGCGGAGATCATCGCCGATGTGAGCCGGTGCGTGGAACGGGGGGCGAACTTCGTTCATCTGCACGCGCGCGACGAGAACGGCTGCCCGCACTACTCCCGCGACATCTACGCCCGGCAGATCGCGGGCATCCGGGAAAAGTACCCGAACCTGACGCTCTGTGTCTCGCTGAGCGGGCGCAACTACGGGGAGTTTGAACAGCGTTCCGACCCGCTGCAGCTTACCGGCGACCTGCGCCCGGACATGGGCAGCCTGACGCTCAGCTCGCTCAACTTCAGCGCGCAGGCCAGCGTCAACAGCCCGGAGATGGTGCGGCGGCTCGCGGAGACGATGGCGGAGAAGGGCATCAAGCCGGAACTGGAGGTCTTCGACCTGGGCATGATGAACTATGCCCACTATCTGATCTCCAAAGGCGCGCTCCAGCCGCCCTACTACTTCAATATCCTGCTCGGCAACATCGCCACCGCGCAGACGACGCCCGCGCAGGTGGCCGCGCTCATCAGCGAACTGCCGGACAACTCCATCTGGTGCCTGGCGGGCATCGGGCGGCAGCAGCTACAGGCGAATATGCTCGGCCTGCTGTTCGGCGACGGCGTCCGCGTCGGCATCGAGGACAATATCTGGTACGACGACCGGCGCACGCGCCTTGCCACCAACGCCGACTTCGTCCAGCGTATCACAGAGGCGGCCTGCCTGCTGGAACGGCCCATCGCGACGCCGGAAGAGGTTCGCGCGCGGTTGGGCATCTCGCCGCTCTCCGCCTCGTAGACGGTCGGAAGCGCGGGTACTGTCCTAAGTAGGGTGTCAAAAGTCTTTGCTCCGCTCACGCGGCCATCGGCAGAGCTTTGTCTGGTACGGTACTTGCCGCCTCTTGCGCCTTGTCTTTGTGCCGTGCCGTCAGCCGCAACGCCGCTTCCGGCGTGAAGCGGGC
>DASRGL010000416.1:0-3113 GCA_035651115.1 Chthonomonadaceae bacterium | reverse complement strand
GAGCGACAGGCGCAGGTCGAGCTTGCGATGCAGCAGACCGAGGAGGCTCGCCGCCGCGCGGAGGAGCAGGCGACACTCCTTCAGGAGCAGGCGGTCGAACTGAAACAGGCCCGCGACCAGGCGCTGGAAAGCACGCGCGTCAAGTCCGAGTTCCTGGCGAACATGAGCCATGAGATACGCACACCGATGAACGGCGTGATCGGCATGACCGAACTGCTCCTCGATACCAGACTGACCGCGCGGCAGCGGGAGTTCGCGCTGGCTGTGCAGAACAGCGCGGATATGCTGCTCGCCATCATCAACGACATCCTCGACTTTTCCAAGATCGAGGCGGGCAAGATGCACATCGAGACGGTAGATTTCGATCTGCGCGCGGTCATGGAGGAGGTGACTGGCCTGCTGGCGCCGCGCGCGCATGAAAAAGACCTGGAGATCGCCTGCTACGTTCCGCCCGACATGCCCGACTGTCTGCGCGGCGACCCGACGCGCCTGCGGCAGATACTCACCAACCTGATCGGCAATGCCATCAAGTTTACCGACCAGGGGGAGGTGACGCTGGAAGCGTGCCTGCTCGATCTAACGGAGGCCCATGCGCGGGTGAAGCTGATCGTGCGGGATACCGGCATCGGCATTCCCATAGAGCGCCAGGCGCGCATCTTCGAGAGTTTTACGCAGGCCGACGGCAGCACCACGCGCAAATACGGCGGCACGGGCCTCGGCCTGACCATCTGCCGCCACCTCACCGAACTGATGGGCGGGCAGATCGGGGTGGAGAGCGAGCCGGGCGGAGGCAGCACGTTCTGGGTCGAACTGACGCTGCCGCGACAGCAGACAGCGCGCCGCGCGCCGTCCAGAGTCTTGCGAATGGCAGGCGTGCGCATTCTCATTGTGGACGATAACGCGACCAATCGGCGCATTCTCCAGGAGCAGTTGCGCTCCTGGGGCTGTCAGCCGGAAGAGGCGGAAAACGGCCCGAAAGCCCTTGCGATGCTGCGCGAGGCGGCAGGCGATCCGTTCCACCTCGTCTTGATGGATATGCACATGCCGGAGATGGATGGTGAGCAGACCGCGCGCTGCATCAAGAGCGAGCCGGAACTGGCCTCCGTTCCTCTGGTGCTGCTCTCTTCCGGCAAGTTCGGCACCAGCGAAGAGACGTGCGGGATGGGATTCGCCGCCGCGCTGACCAAGCCCGTGCGGCAATCACGTCTCTATGATACGTTGATGGAGGTTTTGCACGGGCAGGAGGCCGATGCCGAAACGACGGGGACGGCAGAGACGCCGCCGGAAGCCGCGCCGGTGCTGCCTCTGCGCCTCCTGCTGGCAGAAGACAACGCGATCAATCAGATGCTGGCGCTGAACATTCTGGAAAAAATGGGCCATGAGACCGACCTGGCCTGCAATGGCCGCGAGGCGCTCGAGGCGCTGGCGCACAGGTCCTACGATGTGGTGCTGATGGACGTGCAGATGCCGGAGATGGACGGCTACGAGGCGACCGCCGCGATCCGCCGCCAGGAAGCCGGAACGGGGAAACATCAGCCGATCATCGCGCTGACGGCCCATGCCATGCAGGGAGACAAAGACCGCTGCCTGGCTGCCGGGATGGATGCCTATGTCACCAAGCCTATCCGCCCGCAGATCTTGCAGGAGGCGATCCAACGCTGCACGCAGCAGACAGGCAGGCCGCAAGCCGCGGCCCGCGTGCCGGAACCAGCGGAAACGCGCGCGGAGAACCCCGCGCTGGACTGGGAACACCTGCGGGCAAGCTGCGGCGATCAGGAGGCGTTTGTCCAGACCGTGTTGAGCGAGTTCCTGCGGATCACGCCGGAGCTGATCGGCCAGATCGGTTCGGCCCTCGCTGCAAGAGACAGCGACCAGACCTACAAGCGGGCGCACACGCTGAAGGGCAGCAGCCTGAGCCTGGGCGCAAACGCGCTGGCGGAAGTCGCGCGGGAACTGGAGATGCGAGGCAGGCAGGGCCAGTTGGAAGGCGCGGAGGCGCTCTTTGCCTCGCTCGAAACAGAATACGCGCGGCTCGCCGCCACGATTCAAGAGGCGCGATCTACACGGAAGAGGGCGGCATGAATCTCCTCATTGCAGAAGATGATCCTATCTCCCGGCTGATGCTGGTGAACACACTGACCACGCTGGGCTATCAGGTCACCTCTGCGGGCGATGGCGAAGAAGCCTGGACGCTGTGCCAGGAAAACCGCTTCGAGATCATCATCTCGGACTGGATGATGCCGCAGATGGACGGCCTGGAACTGTGCCGCCGCCTGCGCGCCCGCCCGAACGCCGCCTACATCTATTTCATCCTGCTGACCGGAAAGGGGGAGCGTTCAGAGCGGCTGGAAGCGCTTCAGATCGGGGCCGACGATTTCCTGAACAAGCCGCTGGATCGGGAGGAACTGACGGCGCGGCTGGAGGTGGCCCGCCGCATCCTGACCATGCAGGCCGAACTTCAGCAGCGCACGACCGAACTGGAACGGCTGCAAAGCCATCTGGAATCGCTGGTCGAGCAGCGCACCTGCCAGCTTGCCGAGGCGAATGAGAGCCTGCGCGCGCAGATCGAAGAGCGCAAACTGGCCGAGCAGGCGGTGCGCGAACTCAATGCCCGGCTGACCCGTTCCCATGAGGAACTGGCGCAGGCGTATGACGCCACTATCGAGGGGTGGAGCCGGGCGCTCGAACTGCGAGATCGAGAGACGGAGGGGCATACAAAGCGTGTCACGGAGATGACGCTGCGCCTGGCAAAAGCGCTGAATCTGCCGGAGGCGGAGCGCGTGCATATCCGGCGCGGCGCGCTGCTGCACGACATCGGCAAGATGGGCATTCCCGATGGGATCCTCTTGAAACCGGACAAACTCACCCCGGTGGAGTGGGAGTTCATGCAGCGTCATACGGAGTATGCCTATGAGATGCTCGCTCCTATCCCGTTCCTGCGCCCGGCTCTGGATATTCCCTACTGCCACCATGAGAAATGGGACGGAACCGGCTATCCGCGCGGCTTGAAGGGCGAGGAGATCCCCCTGGCGGCGCGGCTGTTCGCGATGGTAGACGTCTGGGATGCGCTCTGCTCGGATCGGCCTTACCGCGAAGGCTGGGCGCCGGAGAGA
>DASRGL010000415.1:0-3237 GCA_035651115.1 Chthonomonadaceae bacterium | reverse complement strand
GCCGGGAACACTGACAGACGCCTCGACGCCGCGCGGCAGGGTGATGCGAACGCGCAGACTCGCCCCCTTCTTCTCGGCGCGGACATGCAGCAGGCCGTTCGGCGTGGGAACGTCACCTTCCGCCCAGGTCAGGTCGCCCAGATTAGGGGTGATCGCCGCCGTCTTGAAGCCGCCGCTCGTAGGCCGCACGCCCAGCACGTGTTCGGTCAACCAGTTCGTCGGCCCGGCCGACCAGCCGTGACACAGGCTGACGAAGTAGCCCATGCCGTTGTCCGCCTGCAGGTGGGCATGGAAGTTCTGTTTCTCCCACTTCGGATCGTAGCCTTCCCACCAGCTTGTCGCGCCCTCGGCCAGCATCCCGCCCCAGTAGGCGCGCACGAAGTCCAGCGCCTCTGTCGTATGCCCGGCCAGCCCCATCGCGAAGAGGACGTAGTTGTTGTAGTAGGGCGTCGCGACGAGGTTCCATGCCTGGCTGCCAGGTCTCAGGATTTTGCCATAGATTGCCTGTGTCTGTTCCGGCGTTGCGACTCCGGCGCAGATCGCCATCCCGTTCGCCTGCCGCCGGTCGCTGAATGTCTGCGAGGCCGAATCGAGCAGAACTTTCTGCGCGGCCCGCGTCAGTTCGTCGGCCCAGGCCGCATATTTCGCGGCGTTCGCGGCATCGCCCATCTCGCGGAACAGAAAGACCGCCTCTTTCACGGCATGGACGAGAAACAGATGGGTCGCCATGCGCGCGAGCGGGCCGTCGCCGTTGAAATCGGGCGCCCAGTCCACGAACGGCCAGGCTCCGCGCTTATTGGCGAAGACGCCCCGTTCATCCAGTTCGCCCCGGAGGTATTCGAGCATCGAGAGCAGCAGATCGTGCTGCTTTTGAAGGTAGGTATAGTCGCCGAGATGGCGGTGGAAGTCCGCCAGCCCCGCGATCCAGGCGCAGGAGTAGCCGGGGATACCGTTGACATGGCCGCGCGGTTCGGCGAGAGCAGGCTGCCCGCCCTGCGCGTCGTCGCGGAGCCGCTGCATCGTCTGCTCCATCAGGAACCTGTCGGCAAAGACAGTGTTGATGACCTCGCCGGAGACGTGCAGATCGCCCATCCAGCGCAGGCGGTCGCGCTTGGGCGCGTCCCAGACGTCCTCCTGCATACAGAGGTGCGTGGTATAGGCTCCTGTGTACCAGATGCGCGTCAGCAGGTCGTCCGAGCAGGCGAACGCGCCTTTATACTCCACGGGATAGTAGAGATGGTCGAGCGTGATGTCGGCGAGCGTCGCCGTCCGTTCCCCGCCCGGCCCGGCAACGAAGGTCAGTTTGGCATAGCGGAAGGCGCTGTAGGGAGTCGCCGCCTTCTCGCCGTTGGCGATCTCCAGCCGGTGAACGCCGCCCCAGGGCGCATTGATGGCCTCCTCCCGCGACTCGCCCGTGCCGACCAGCGCCGTCGCCGTTCCCTGCGCCTGAATCTGAATGCGCCCGGTCAACTCCTTGCCAAAATCGAGGACGAGGCTCGGCGGGTCTTTGGAATCGGGCGGAGCCAGCCGGACGACAAGCGGCTGCGGTTGGGAGGCCGTCAGCCTCGTAAAGCCCTCGATCCAGCCCGCGCCGTCGTGGACATCGGAGACGGCGACGGGGCGCAACGGCAGGTGCGCCAGATAGGGCGCTGCCGCCTCCTCCCGACCGGGCCAGCCCTGCAAGCCGTTCGCCCACGGCCCGCCGGTCATAGGCGCAAGGAGAGTCGCCGGTTTCCAGGCCGTGTCGTCGTAGGCGGCAGTCGTCCAGGCGTCGGGCGGCGTATCGGTCGCGACTTTCCAGTGGGTTCCGGTAAGCAGGGCGGGCCTGCCGTCGAGTTCCAGGCGCGCAATGACTCCTGCCGGGCCGCCCGCATTGACCGCGCGAATCGCGAGGACGTTTCTGCCGCGCGCCAGATAATGTGCCACATCCAGGCGGCGGACATGGCTCCAGACCAGATCGTCTTTCGGGTCGGGCTGCGTCTCCGCTGTCGGCTGCCCATTGATGACGAGCGTGAAAAAGTTGTCCGCTGTGACGTAGAGGCGCGCGGCGCGCGGCAGCCGGGCAAGGTCGAGCGTGGCGCGCAGATAGACGGTCTGGCGCTCCTCGGTTTTATCGGCCCATATCCACTGCGCGTCCGTAGTCGGCTTCGCGGGCGCTTTTGCCCGTTTCGGAAGAGGCAGGCCGTAGGTCGGATCGAGCGTCGGCGGCGCAGACCGGGCCGCTTCCTCCGCCCCTGCTATCACGGAGAGGCTGCCAGACAGGACAAGCCAACAGGCGCAACGTGCAAACCAGCCAGAAAAAGGCATCGCAAACTCCCGATTCACTCTCTTCCCGGCGAATAAATTCGCGGCTGCAAAGGCACGAAGTCGGCCTGCGCCGACTCCCACTTCAGGCTTTCCCCTCACAAAGCAGGGAGAACGAGAGCGAGGGTTTGAGTCCGCGCATCCGGGCTCCGTGCTTTTCCAGAAGCGGTTTCAACCGCCGGAAAGATCTCTTCTCACCGATCCGCAGGCATCTGCTCGGCGCGCGGCACGAGAGGAAAGGTGACAACGACGCGCCCGCCGCCTTCCGGGCGGTTCTCATACGCGACTCGGCCCTGCAAGTCCCACCGGCTGACACTCTCGATCAACTCCAGTCCGGTATTCGCCGCCTGGCGCGGATCGAAGTCCGGCGCAAACCCCGGCCCCTCATCCTGGACTTCCAGGCGACCGCTCTCTGCATCGGCGGTCACGACGATGTGAATGTCGCCCGCGCTGTGCTTCAGGGCATTGCTGACCAGTTCATTGACCAGCAGGGCCAGGGAGGCGCTCTGGCGGATGGAGAGACGCAGGTCTGCGATCCGGCAGCGTATCTTTCGGTCGCCTGCGGTCGCCTGCAGCAGGGGGATCAGCTTGTCCAGCGCCGCCCGCAGCGAGAGGGTCTCGAACTCTGCGTCCGACTTCGCCTCCTGCGTCAACAGGTCGTGGATGATCGCCAGAGCGACGATGTGCTGCTCGATGCGCTGCAAGGCGGCGGGCGAGACCGCCGCGCCGCTCTCTGCGCGCTGCATCTCCACAATGGCCGCGATGCCTTGCAGATTGTTCTTGATGCGGTGATGCGACTCCGCCATCGCCCGGCGCAGGCGCTCGTTCAGCGTCTCGATGGCCGTCTGGTTCTGCTGCAGGGCGTCCGCCGCCCGCTTGCGCTCGGCGATCTCGTCTTGCAGCGCCTGGTTGGCGGCCTCCAGTTCCGCCGTG
>DASRGL010000414.1:0-2059 GCA_035651115.1 Chthonomonadaceae bacterium | reverse complement strand
CAGAGCCAGCGATTTACCGAATGGTTCGGCGCGCGCTATACGATCGGCGTGCTGGGCGCGGCGCTGCTGACTCTGCTCATTCCGGTCGTCTTCCTCCGCACGCCGTTCGGCGTCGCGTTCTATCGGGCCATGACCGTCCTGGTGGTGGCGTCGCCCTGCGCGGTCGTCATCTCCATTCCGGCCACGATTCTGGCGGCCATCACGAGCGCGGCGCGGGCGGGCGTGCTGTTCAAGGGCGGGGCGCATCTGGAACAGGCGGCGACGCTCCAGGCCATTGCCTTCGACAAAACCGGCACACTGACAGTCGGTCGGCCCCGCCTGGTGGCCCTGGTCGCGGCGGAGGGCGTGTCGGAAGAGGAGGTCTTGCGGCTGGCAGCTGCCGCCGAGAGCCTTTCGGAGCATCCGCTTGCGCGGGCCATTGTGGAGGCGGCCAGAGAACGTGGCCTGACGCTGGAACCGGCCTCGAATCTGGAGGCGCTGGTGGGGCGCGGCCTGCGCGCGCTCGTCGGGACGCGGCAGGTCTGGGTCGGCAAGGAGGTTCTGTTTACGGAGCGCGGCCTGACGCTCCCGGACAGACTGGCGGCGGCAGCCAGCGCGCTGGCCTCGGAAGGCAAGACGACGATGTTCGTCGGCGAAGAGACGCGCGTTCTCGGCCTGCTGGCCGTCGCCGATACGATCCGCCCGCATACGGAAGAAGCTATCCAGGAACTCCACGCACTCGGCATTCCGCACCTCTTCATGCTGACAGGCGACAACCCGACAGTGGCGCGAGCGATTGCAGGCAGGCTCGGCATGGAGTTCGAGGCAGAACTGCTGCCGGAAGACAAACTGCGGATACTGCAAGACCTGCGGGCGCGCTACGGGCCGGTCGCGATGGTCGGCGATGGCATCAACGATGCGCCCTCGCTTGCCGTCGCCGATCTGGGTATCTCGCTGGCGGCTACCGGAACCGATGTGGCCCTGGAGACCGCCAGCATGGTCTTGATGGCCGATGACCTGCGCTATCTGCCCTATGCCATCTCCCTGGCGCGTGCCGCCAACCGTATCATCCGACAGAACTTGCTCTTCGCTTTCGGCATGATGGCGCTGCTGCTGACCGTGACCTTCTTCGGAACGCTGCGGCTGCCATTCGCCGTCCTGGGACATGAGGGCAGCACGGTGCTGGTTATCCTGAACGGCCTGCGCCTGCTCGCCTTCCCGAAACCGGCAGCGCAGGCGGCAACTCCGGCCCTACGGTCGGACGATGCGCCGGAACTTTTATCCTTCTGAGAGAGCCTTGCGTCGCGAAGAGACCGCGTAAGGCTGCTTATGTTTGCTGCGCAAGCGGAGCCGGAGCGTTGCGTCTACTGGAAGGCTCCCTCACGATGCGGAGGGACGGGCGGCCAGACGCCGTTGCCGCGCGTTCGGCAACAGCAGCATTGTACTGCCGACCAGCCCGGCGATCAGGAGGCCCCCATGGTGTGCCTCCCTTTCCTGCTTTTCCACCAGCCCTGTGCGGCAAAATCAAAAGTCCGGGTCAATGCGTAAGTGATCCTCCACCTGGAGAACGCCGGGCGCAAACCCGACGGCGCCCAGAATCGCCTGTTTCTCATCAATTTGCGTATCCCAATGCAACTCTTGCAGCACGGCCCGATGAATCTCGGCGTCTGTGCGTCTTCTATGTGTCATGGCTCTGACCTTTCTCCTCCATGGCGAAGCAGGAAATAAAATATCTACGACGGCCCTGCTCCCCACCCGATGCGGGCGAGGAGCAGGGCGAGTAAGTGAGTTCAGTAGCGGAAGATCGCCGCCAGCGCCGCGCTGTTGGGCAAAACCTCCGGTTCGACCGTGTAGATTGTCCCGCCGTTCAAGAGGGTCTGTATCGCGGCGTAGTTGACCAGGTCTTCGTCGCCCGGTTCGGCAGAGGCATGAAGCATGACCTGATGATGATCGCCCTCGAAGCGGCCCCATTGGGGACGGCTATCGGCCACCAGCAGGGCATCTATGCGCCCATAGCGCGCGGCAGGCACGATCTCCTCGATATGATCGGAGGCATGGCCTGTGCCGAGCAACTCCGCGT
>DASRGL010000413.1:0-4345 GCA_035651115.1 Chthonomonadaceae bacterium | reverse complement strand
CGGACGAACTGGCAGAGCGGATGCAAGCGGAAGCCCGTCGCCGCAATGTCACATTGGATCAACTCCTTGCGCTCACTATCGAGAAACTATCTCAAGAGCCAGATGAAGAAGTCGCGCGCATCATTGAAGACATCATTAAGGATAACGCGGAGCTTTACCGGAGACTGGCGTAATGCGCTATCCCGATCTTCAAGATGTTCGCGCGTTGCATCGTCGTCTGATTGAGACCGCCGGAGGCAGTCACGGCATACGCGATATAGGCGCGCTGGAATCTGCCATTGCGCAGCCTGAAATGACTTTCGGCGGGCAGGAACTTTATCCGACCCTCCATGAAAAAGCAGCAGCGATTGCGTTCTCAATCGTCATGAATCACCCGTTCATAGATGGCAACAAGCGGGCAGGTCATGGCGCAGTGGAACTGCTACTGCGCTTGAATGGCTATCGGATTGTAGGCGAACTTGAGGAGCAGGAGCGGATGTTTCTCGCGCTTGCAGCAGGCGAGATGGAACGCGAGGCGTTTGTAGAGTGGGTACGGGAACATATTCAGCCACTACTGACTTCAGGTGAGACACCATGATCGAATTCGGACATCGGATCGAGCGGACATGCGACGGCGTGTCGCGGCGGGAGTTTTTGCAGATCGGAGCGGCAGGGTTTCTGGGGCTGTCGCTGCCCGCGCTGATGGCCTCGCAGCAGGCGCAGGCAGCAGCGCAGCGCGATAGCGAGATGTCGGTCATCCTCGTCTTCCTGTGGGGCGGGCCGGGCCATACGGACACCTGGGACATGAAGCCGGACGCGCCTGCCGACGTGCGCGGCGAGTTCAAACCGATCAAAACCAATGTGCCGGGCATCGAAATCTGCGAAATGCTGCCCCTGCTGGCGAAACAGGCCGACAAGTACACCCTCATCCGTTGCGCCACGCACGACCAGTCGGTTCATGCGCAGGCCGCCCACTACGCGCTGACCGGCAGCAAACTCGCGCCGGGCCGCGAGGCCCCCAATCTCGGCGCGACCGTCACCAAGTTCCTGCCGCAGCGCAACGCCCTGCCCTCCGCCATCCACATCGGCCCGCGCATGTTCGACACGCCCGGCAACGGCCCCATCGGGCAGGACGGCGGCTTCCTCGGCAATGGCGTCGCGCCCTTCCGCATCTACGACGCGATGCAGCCGGTGGACAAACTCGCCGCGCTGACCCCGCCCAATGGCCTCTCGCCCAATCGCCTGGACTTCCGTAAGGAACTGCTGCATACGGTGGACTCGTTCCAGCGCCATATCGAGAGCAGCGACACGAAAATCTACGACACGGCCTATGAGAAAGCGTTCTCGCTGGTCACGTCGCCGCAGGCCAAGCGCGCCTTCGACCTCTCCCAGGAACCGCAGAAACTGCGCGAACGCTACGGCATGTGCCAGTTCGGACAGGGCTTGCTGATGGCGCGGCGGCTCGTCGAGGCGGGCGTGCGGTTCGTGCAGGTCAACTGGCGGGCGCATCCCATCAATGATGATGTAGACAAGATGGGTTTCGACAACCATACCGAGAACTTCCCGCGTTTGAAACGCCAACTGTTGCAGTTCGATCAGATTGTTTTTGCGCTCATCGAGGATGTGTTCCAGCGCGGAATGGATAAGAAGACGCTCGTTCTCGTCACGGGCGAGTTCGGGCGCACGACGCGCGTCAACGGAGCCGGGGGCCGCGACCACTGGCCGTCCTGCTACAGTTTCATCCTGGCGGGCGCGGGCATTCCGGGCGGGCGCGTTATCGGGGCCTCGGATGCGACGGGAGCCTATCCCTCCGAGGGCCGCGTCACGCCGGAAGACACGATGATGAGCGTCTGCCGCCTGATGGGAATGGACGTTTCGCAAAAGCTGCGCGAGGCCCGCATCGTCCGCGACTCGCCCGGCATCCAGGGGTTGTTTGGATCGTAGGGTAGGCTGAACCCTACCGCTAGGAGGCGCGTTGCGCCCGCTGCCCGCCTACGCGGGCAGGAATGCGGGATGTGCCTGCGCAGGCAGGCAGCCAGCCGAAGGCTCCCTAGCGGTAGGGTTCAGCCTACCGCATCAGGAACACAAAAGATGTATCACCAAACTCTACCAAAAGCGCCTCTGGCGCTTTTCGTCTTCGGGGCGTTGTTGCTCTCTGCTGCGGCCAGCGCCGTCGGAGCGGAGCCGGAGACCTACCGGCTGCGCGTCGAGAATACGCGGTACGGTCGGATCGAGATGAGCGTGGATGGCGGCGCGCACTATGTCCTGGTAGGGCGTGCGCTGAATCCGGCGACGGCGCTGGCCGCCGAGAAGGTCGCGACGACGCCCGGCAGCGTCCTCCGCAGCGGCAAAGAGGGCGTGGTCTTCGCCGTCGCGCCCGGTCGCGTCATCAAGCTGCGGCCCAGAGCCTCGAATCCGCCGACTTCTGCGGGCCGCAAGCGCGGTGCGTCTGCCTGGACGCCTCCGCCCGATACGGCCTCCATCGTCACCAACCTGGAAGCGGGGCAGGGAATATTCGGGGAGTTCGCGCCGCCGTTTCGCTCGGACGCGCGCCTGCAGGCCGGCCAGGATACTCTCGCTCCGTTTCCCGACGCCTACGCCCCGACCGAGGACGATGTGTTCGTCTTCCTGGTCACCTTGCCGCCGCCCGCCGGCCAGGAAGCGGCGCAAGCCGCCGAGTGGAAACAGGCGCTCGGCCAGCGCATCGCGAAGCTGGGAGAGACCTACGCGGCGCAGGCCGTCGCGCGCGCCCGCGCCGAGAAGCGGATGGTCGTCTCCGGCCAGTTGACCCTGCGCGCCAAACTCCCCGTCAACGAACCCGATCCCATCGCCGCCGTGACGTATGCTGTAGACGGCAACGTCGTCGCCGCGCAGAACACGCCGCCTTTTACGCATACGTGGGACACGCGCCAGGTTCCCGACGGCGAACACGTCGTCGAGATACGCGCCTTGAACGGGCGCGGCGGCCTCCTGACCCGCGCGCTGGCGCTCATCGTCACGCAGAACAGCGGGAAGGCCGACACGCCCCCTGCGTCCCCCGCCAGCGCCCCGCCGCCGAACAAAAATCCGTCCTGAGGAGAGCAACGATGCAGATAACGCGCATCCAGACCATGCCGGTACAGCCGCGCTGGCTGTTCGTCAAAGTGGAGACCGATGAGGGGCTGGTCGGCTACGGCGAGTGCCTGGGCGACAAAGCGTTCGTTAATGCCGAGGCCGTCCGCAGCTTCGAGCATTACCTGATCGGGCAGGACCCGCGCCGCATCGTCCACCACTGGCAGGCGATGTACCGGGGCGCGTTCTGGCGCGGCGGGCCGAACCTCAACGCGGCCATCAGCGGGCTGGAGATGGCAATGTGGGACATCCTCGGCAAGGCGCTGGGCGTTCCCGTCTACCAACTGCTCGGCGGGGCCGTCCGCGACCGCATCCGCGTCTACTCGCATCTCGGCGGCAGGACGCCGGAGGAGATGGCCCGCAACGCCAGAGAGTACGTCGCAAAGGGCTACACGGCCATGAAGTTCTGCCCGACGGAGAGGGTGCGGATCGTGGATCACTATCAGGTGGTGGAGGAAGCGGCGGCGCGCGTACAGGCCGTGCGGGAGGCGGTCGGGACGGGCGTGGACATCCTGCTCGACTTTCACGGGCGCATCAGCCCGGCGATGGCGGTCTGGCTGGAAGAGGCGATACGGCCCTATCACCCGATGTTCATCGAGGAGCCGGCGCTGCCGGAGAACGTGGAGGCGATGGCCCGGATCGCGCCGCAGTTCAAGACGCCCATCGCGACGGGGGAACGCCTTTTCACCAAATGGGGCTTTCGGGAAGTGTTGGAGAAGGGCGCGGCCAGCATCCTGCAGCCTGACCCCTGCATCTGCGGCGGCATCTTCGAGACGCGCCAGATCGGCGCGATGGCGGAGACCTGGTACGCCGCGCTCGCCCCGCACAATCCTTACGGGCCGGTCAATTTCGCGGCCTGCCTTCAGATAGACGCCTGCACGCCCAACTTCCTCATTCAGGAGTTCGTCTATCCGACCGCATTAGGCGCGGGCTATCTCAAGGAGCCGTTCGTCGTCGAGGACGGCCATATCGCGCTGCCGACGCAGCCCGGCCTCGGCATCGAACTCGATGAAGAGTGGATCGCCGCGCACGCGCTCTCGCCGCTGCCGGACATTGGCCGCTGGTTCCATCCCTCGGATGGCTCCGTCGCCGACTGGTAACTTGGAAAAGGAGGGAGGAAGGATGAATCTGGCTTCTCTTCTTCCTGCCTCCCGCCTCCTTTGTTGGCTTATCGGCTTTCGCCGCCCTTTTTTCCGATGTCCGCCATGTGCTGGCGATCCTGGGCGACCTTCGAGCCGCCGCGCCGACCGATCTC
>DASRGL010000412.1:0-5167 GCA_035651115.1 Chthonomonadaceae bacterium | reverse complement strand
GTCCCGGCGATGGCGCGGGCGGGCCTGGCGGCAGGCGCGGACGGCCTGATGATCGAAGTGCATCCCTGCCCCAAAGAGGCGCTCTCCGACGGCGCGCAGTCGCTCACGCCCGAACAGTTTGCCGCGACGATGGCCGAACTGAGCAAGATCGCCGCCGCGCTGGATCGCAGCCTGTAGACAGGGCGCAAAAGAGCGTGTTATAATACAGGCGCTCTAAACATGAGATGAAAAGGAGGCGCAAACGTGCGGAGATTAGCAGGCATCGGGGCCGCGCTGCTGCTGGGCGCAGCGATGCTGGCGGGATGCAGCGGCAAGCAGGAAGAGACTTCCCCCACTCCCTCGCCTTCCGCTCCAGCCGCGACGACGGGCGGCGGGAAACTCACTATCGCCTGGGCGCAGTGGGATCCCTCGGACAACCTGGCGAAACTGGCGAAAGACTTTACCAAAGAGACCGGGATCGAGGTCGAGGTACAGCAGATTCCCTGGCCGCAGTACCAGGAGAAGATTCAGACCGGCGTGTGGACCGGCAAGAGCGACGCCTACGACATCATCGTGGGCGACAGCCAGTGGCTTGGGCGCGGCGCGACCGAAGGCCACTACGTAGACCTCACCGACTGGAGCCAGGACAACGTCCCCTGGTCGGAAATCTCCGAGAACGCCAAAAAGTTCTACTGCGAGTACGACGGCAAAATCTACGCCGTCCCCTGCGAGGCCGACGCCATCGGCTTCGCCTACCGCAAAGACCTGTTTGAAGACCCTAAAGAGAAGGCGGACTTCAAGGCCAAATACAAGTACGACCTGGCTCCGCCCAAGACCTGGCCGCAGTTGCGCGACATCGCCGAGTTCTTCACCCGCCCGGACAAGAAACTCTACGGCGTGGCGGTCTTCTACGCAGGCGGCGGCGCGTATGATGGCATCACCATGGGCTTCGACCAGGTTCTCTGGTGCTATGGCGGCGAGCTTCGCGATCCCAACACCGGCGTCGTGCAGGGCGTCATCAACTCGCCGACGGCGGTGAAGGCGCTCGACTTCTACGCCAAAGACCTCAAGAAGTTCACGCCGCCCGGTTCCGAAAGCTACTACTTCAACGAGACGCTCAGCGCCTTCACGTCCGGCCAGGTCGCCATGACGATGGACTGGTACACCTTCTTCCCGGCGCTCACCGACAAGGGCAAGAACCCTTACGCCGACAAGACCGGCTTCTTCGTCGTTCCCGCCGGGCCGGAAGGCAAGCGCTTCATCAGCCTGGGCGGACAGGGGCTTTCTATCTCCACCTACTCCAAAAACCAGGAGAACGCGAAGAAGTTCCTCGCCTGGTTCAGCAAGACGGATACGCAGAAAGCCTGGGCCAAACTCGGCGGCCTGACCAGCACGACCTCCGTGCTGAACAGCGACGACTTCAAGAACGCCGCGCCCTACAACACCGCCTTTGCCGAAAGCGCGCCGCTCCTGAAGGACTTCTATAACAATCCGAAGTATGCGGAACTGCTGCAAGTCACCCAGGAGAACTGGAACGCCGTCGTGACCGGACAGAAGACCTCCCAGGCCGCTATGGACGAGATCGCCGCCAAGCACACGGAGATCCTCAAAAGCGCCGGGCTGCTGAAATAGAGACCGAGGACGTTCATCGCGTGGAAACATCGCTCCCACAGACCACAACGCACGTCGTACCCTCTCGCCGCGCCCTCAGTGATCGCGGCATCGCAAACCTCTTCCTTCTTCCTACCGTTCTGCTGCTCGTCGCGATGAACGTCTTTCCGCTGTTCTGGTCGCTCTATCTCTCCTTCTGCGAGTACACGGCCACCGCCAACAACCCGGCGAAATGGATCGGCGGCGCGAACTATAGCCGACTGCTGACCGACCCCGACATCTGGAAAAACTTCATCGTCACGGCCCGGTTCACGCTGCTGGCCGTCGGCGCGCAGTTGCTCGTCGGCTTCGGCATGGCCCTCTTACTCAACCGCGCGTTCCGGGCCAAAGGCATCCTCACCACCCTCATCCTGCTCCCGATGATGCTCTCGCCGGTCGTCGTCGGCCTGTTCTGGAAGTTCATGTTCGACTCGAACTGGGGCCTGGTCAACTGGCTGCTCCAATCCCTGCATCTGCAAGCCCCGGCGAACCCGGCGAACTGGCTGAGCGATCCGCAGAACGCGATGTGGTCGCTGGTCATCGTAGATACCTGGATGTGGTCGCCGTTCGTCATGCTGATCTCGCTGGCGGGCCTGAGCGCCGTGCCGCCGCACCTCTACGAAGCCGCCGAAGTGGATCGCGCCTCGGACTGGTTCAAGTTCCGCTATATCACGCTGCCGATGGTCTCCCCGCTCGTGATGATCGCCCTCCTCTTCCGCACGATGGACTGCTTCAAGATCTTCGATACCGTCTACGTGCTGACGGGCGGCGGCCCCGGCGACGCGACCAAGACGGTCTCCTACAGCCTCTATAAGCAGGCGTTCGACGCCCACAACACGGGATACGCCTGCGCGCTGGCCTATATCATCCTGCTCATCATCATCGGGCTGGCGAACCTCTACATCAAATATCTCGGTCGCGTGCGCGGCGAAGGTCTTCCGGATTCATCTTCCCTGTTCGAGTTTCTGGCCGAGAAGACGCGCACGGTTCCCCTCCTCGGCTGGCTGTTCGAGTCGCCGGGGCGGCTGCTCGTCGTCTTGCTGCTCGGCGCATTCTGGCGGCAGATTCCCGCGCTGGTCGGCCTTCTGGCGGCGCACGGCTCGCTCGTGTTCGCGGCGCTCGTGCTGGCGCTGGCGGCCTGGGGCGCAGGACAACTCCCGACGAGACTGGCAGGGGGCGCGGCGGTCGGCGCGCTGGCACTCGGCGCGCTGGCCTGCTTTGTTCCTCCGGGCGTGAAGGCGTGGCTCTGGCCGTTCGGCGCTGCCGGAGCGATCTGGCTCCTGGCGCGCGCGCCGCAGATCGTCCGCAGCCTGCTTGCCTACGCTGCCATCGCCGCCGCCACGCTGGTCTATCTGCTGCCCATCTACTGGATCGCCGCGACCAGCATCAAGCCGTCCACCGAGATATTCTCCAACCCGCCGCGCCTGCTTCCCTCGCATGTCGCGAAGTACGGCGAGCCGCCGCAGCCCGGCTATACGTTCGGCGTCACGGCACAGAACTACGACGCCCTGCTCTACCGGCGCGAAGGCAACCGCCCGGACGGCAAGATCGAAGGCTACTCCGACTTTCCCCGGCAGCTTGGCAACAGCCTGTTCATCGGTGGTTTGAGTACGCTGCTGGCCGTCGCGATGGGAACGATGGCCGCCTACGCCTTCGCCCGGTTCCACATCAAGGGGAAGGGCGACCTGCTCTTCTTCGTTCTCAGCACGCGCATGATGCCCGCCATCGTCGTCGTCATTCCCATCTTCCTGATGTATCGCACGCTCGGCCTGCTGGATACGCACCTGGGCCTGATCATTCTCTATACGGTCTTCAATCTCTCGTTCTCGACCTACCTGCTCAAGGGTTTCTTCGACGACATCCCCCACGAGTACGACGACGCGGCCCTACTCGACGGCTATTCGCGCCTGCAAGCCTTCCTGAAGATCTCGCTGCCGCAGGCGCTGACCGGCATCGCCGCCACCGCCGTCTTCTGCTTCATCACGGCCTGGAACGAGTTCGCGTTCGCGCAACTGCTCTCCGTCGGTCAGCCGCTCACGGCGCCCCCCTCCATCGTGGCGCGCACCGGTTCCGGCGGCACGGAGTGGGGCCAGATCGCGGCGGGCGCGATGGTGTTTCTGCTTCCTGCTGCCCTGTTCACCTTCGTCATGCGCAAGCATCTGCTGCGCGGCGTCACCTTCGGCGCGATCAAACGCTAATTGAGTCTTGACGGTTCCTGTGTTTTCGGGTATATTATCTTTCGCCGGGTTGTTCCCTGCGTCCGGTTATGGCAGGGCCGGGAATTCCATCGGGTTCTCGCGCAGAAGCAGGCGGTTGGCTCAGGGGTAGAGCGCTTCCTTGACACGGAAGAGGTCAGTGGTTCAAATCCACTACCGCCTATCTGATTTGCACCGTTTCCTTCTCAAACTGCACGCTTCCTTGTATGACTGCCTGCCCTTTTCTCCTCTCGATCGGCCCCAAGGGGAGCGGCAAGAGCCACATCGGTCGTCTGCTGGAAGCGCGCTGCGGCCTCCACTTCTTCCACTCTCGAACGGATCGCTGCGCGCGATCCGACCCACCAGATCCCTCTCGACAGCGACTCGATCCAAACGGTATATCCTCTCAGCATGGCGCTGGACTTGCCGTTCGATCTCACCCTGGCGAATACCAATCTGACGGAGGCGCAGATACTCGCCGCCTTCCAGTCCGCGTGGCGGATTTCCTGATTCAGAGGGTATATAAAAACCCCGCTGCGGCAGTTAAAACTGCCCCTGCAAAAGCACGAAGTCCGCCTGCGCGGACTCCAGACCCCACCCCAACCCTCCCCTTGCGAAGGAGAGGGAGCCTTGAGTCGGCGCAGGCCGACCTGGCGCTTTTGCAGCCGCGAATTCCTTCGCCGGGCAAGGTTTTTCTACACCCTCTGAGATTCCAGGCATGAGCGGGCATACGGGCGATTTCGGGAGAGAATTCGGAAAGCGGGCGGGCTAACGAAGCGTGAGGCCAGAGGCAAAGTAAAAGGGAGACGGTGCGACCCATCACCGCCTCCCTCAACTTTTGGAAGCGCGAGGCTTCCATCCCAGTAAGCGTAAAAGCGTTTCCGAAAAGTTCCGCGCCGCCCGAGATTTTTCCCGGCCACGCCTCCCCTTTGCCCGATCCCTGCCGGGATGGGCGACCCGGCTCTTCCCGCGCGCCCTCAACTCCAAAATTATGGGGCGATTTAGGAAACCTCTCTTGACAAGCCGCGCCGGGATTGAGTATCCTATTTTAGCACTCAAAGCCTGAGAGCGCTAAAAATAGCGCTTGCGGATACAGACTATAGGAGGTAGCATCATGGCACTGCGACCGTTGCGCGATAAGGTCGTCGTCAAGCCGAGCGAGGAAGAGGAGAAGACCGCAGGCGGTATCCTGCTGCCCGACACGGCCAAGAAAAAGCCGCAGGAAGGCAAGGTCGTCGCCGTCGGTTCCGGGCGCGTCCTCGACGATGGCTCGGTCAAGGCGCTGGCCGTCAAGGTCGGCGACATCGTCATCTATTCCAAGTATGGCGGCACGGAAGTCACCC
>DASRGL010000411.1:0-12334 GCA_035651115.1 Chthonomonadaceae bacterium | reverse complement strand
GTCAAGAGAAGAATCCATCAAGCACACGAAGGGACACGAAGAGAGTAAGCAAGCCTACCCTCTATCTCTCCTCCTGCTTTTCTCCGTGTCTCCGTGCCTCTAGCGCAGCGGGTGGTTCAAATCCTGCTATAATTAAAGTGCAGGAGGGTTGCCGGGATGAACCAGGAGCGTATCGCGTGTCCGCGTTGTCGCGCCAACAACTTTGTAGGGCAGGCGCAGTGCTGGCAGTGCCGCGCGCCACTGCCCCAGCAGGCCGTGCCTGCGAGGATGCCCGCCGCGCCGCCTGTCCCGTTTGCGCCCCCGCCGCGTCATGCGAATCTGGTCTGGCTGTTGCTGCCCATTGTCGCGGTGATCGCGTTCCTGGCCGTGTTCTATGGCCTGGGCGTGTCGCGGCCTTCCGAAGAGGCTGCGCAAGTGGTCAAGCCGCCCCTGCCTGCCAGCGACCTGCCTCCAGCCTCCTCTCCAACCTCTGCCCCGGTGAGCGCCGATCCGATCACCGCGCAGGCGCAGCGCGAGATCGAGCGCGCCCGGCAGGACTACAATCTGCCTGCCCCGGCGCCTGGCGTTGTCAGCCCGGATGGGAAAGTCCATCTGCGCGGCGGTGGAACGCTCAGACCGGACGAATGGGAGGCCGCGCGCCGTAAATTGCAGGACAGTCCTATCCTGCGCCAGCCCCCGGTTCCCATCATCGGACAGTAGGGTATCCGCTGCACCTGCCGCATTTTCCGCTTCTCTTCCCGCTCCTGGAGTGAGTTTCCTGCGCCGTGCAAAGGCCCAGAGAAACTTCCTGCTTCACGCTCTCAACAGTTGACAAATTTGCACGTAAATGGTATAATTTCAGTGAAAATGAGATAGAAATGCCCCTCTTTTTGCAGGTCGGATAGTCCTTTTTGCGGTCGGCCTGCACGTGGTTTCCCCAGGAGAAAACGTTGGCAAACGATACCCTTCCCAACGGCCCGAAGGATGGCAATGAAAGCGGCGAAGGCAATCTGATGTTGGTGGACATCGAGCAAGAACTGCGCCGTTCCTACCTCGGCTATGCCGTCTCTACGCTGGTTTCCCGCGCGCTGCCGGATGTCCGCGATGGCTTCAAGCCCGTGCAGCGCCGCATCCTCGTTGCCATGCGCGACCTGAATATCGGCCCCGGTTCCGCTCGTGTCAAGTCCGCCAAAGTCGTGGGAGAGTGCTTTATCGCGGGAACGCGAGTCAGCACGCCGAACGGCCTTGTCCCTATCGAGTCGCTCAATATCGGTGATAAGGTCTACACCCAGAATGGCGTTCGCGCCATCACGCAGACCTACATTATGCCTCCGCAGCCGCTTTTAGAGGTCGAACTATCCGGCGGGCGCAAAAACGTCTGCACCCCTGGACAGCAGTTCAAAGTCCTGAATGAGAACTTAGAGATCACCTGGAAAGCGGCAAAGGAACTTAAGCTCGGCGATACTATCGTCTGCCGCACGCCAGAGATAACACAGGATATTATCCACCCTCTCTGCGAAAAGTTATCCGAGTTCCAGGAGAAGCATCTAGGCGGAGGGTGGTATGTCGGCGCAGGAGGCGGTAAGGTTCGGTCCGGCCTTGCCTATGCGGACGGCACAAAACTGCGTTATCACGCGCGCCTTGCAGAGACATTCGAGGTCTATTTCTCCACGCTCGTCACGCTGGGTATTTTGAAGAAGTTGGAGGCTATCGGCTCTATCTATGCGGAGTTTGTGCGCGATTTGATGGAGCAGGGCATCAGCTTTAGCCCGGTGAAGAGCGTCCGGCCCGCACCTGCTCAGGTAACTTATGACATTCAGGTGGAGGGAGAGCATGAGTTTATCGCCAACGGAATGTTGGCGCATAACTGCATGGGGAATTATCACCCGCACGGTGACGCGGCGCTCTACGGGACGCTCGTCCGTATGGCCCAGGATTTCAGCCTCCGCTATCCGCTGATTGACCCACAAGGCAACTTCGGCAGCGTGGATGGCGACCCGCCGGCGGCAATGCGCTACTGTGTTACGGCAGAGACGCTTGTCGTCACAAACGAAGGATTGCAGCCGATTGCGAAACTCTCACCCGAACGCACCGAGGATATTGCCGGGCAGGTTCTCTCTCTGCATGGCCGGACAAACACGATCAGCAAATGGTTCGACTGCGGTAAGTTCCCTGTCCGGCGCGTTCGCACACGCCGGGGTTATGAGGTCACGGGAACCACCAACCATCCGTTGCTGGTCTGCGTACCCGGCGAAGACAAGCGCGTTCAACTGGTCTGGAAGACGATAGCGCAGCTTCAAGTCGGCGACTATGTCGTGCTGGACCGAAGCGAAGCCCTCTGGCCGCAGCAGGAGATTAACCTGCGTGCCTTCCATCCCGAACTGCCGTCAAACTCCCGGCGCGACAGGCATCCGCTGCCATCTTATCTGAATGCGGATATGGCATTCCTGATGGGCGCGCTGCTGGCCGAAGGAACGTTCCGAGCTAACGTCGTCGAGTTTACGAACACTGCCGGTGAGTTTGCCGATCTGTTTCAGGCGACCTGGCAGCGCGTCTTTCCGACCTGCCGTCTGCACGCCTTCCTGCGCGAGCCGGTCAGTTACGGCAAGAAACCGTTCTGGCAGTTTCAGGTGCATGGCCGCCATGTCGTTGATTTTCTTGCCAACCTCGGCCTTGCCGGGCGGTCAGCGGAGCGTCAGATACCGGAAGCGCTTCTGCGTTCGCCCCAGCATGTTGTCGCGGCTTTCTTGCGCGGTCTGTATGAGGGGGATGGCGCTGCCGAAAAATCGGGCCGCAGTCTGCTGCGTGTCGGGCTGTGCGCGAAGAACCGCGAGATGCTGCGGCAGGTGCAGGTCTTGCTGCTTCGCTTGGGTATCGTCTCCACGCTCGGTGCAGAGAAGGCGCGTGGCACGCATCGGCTGATGATCACCGGACGCGAGAATTTGCAGCAGTTCGCGGCCAAAATCGGTTTCGCCTCGACCATCAAGCAGGCGGCGCTGCAAAGCCTGCTGGACTGCCACACAGGACGCGCGCTGTCGCAGACCGATTTTGTGCCGTTCCTCGCGGAGTTCATTCGGACAAAGACCGAGCGAGGACATCGCGAGTGGGTACAGAAGCACAACATAGACCGCCCGGAGCGATTGCAGCAGGTTTTACCGCGCCTGCAACAGGCGCTTTCGGAGGCCGATTTCGCCCATGTAGCCGATTTTGCCCTGGCCCGTTATCTATTCGAGCCGGTCGTTGCTATCGAGGATGCGGGCGAGCAGAACGTCTACTCGGTGCGCGTGGATAGCGACTGTCATTCGTTCGTTGCTAACGGGTTCATCAACCACAACACCGAATGCCGTCTGACGCCGCTGGCGATGGAGATGATGGAGGACATCGAGCGGGATACGGTGGATTGGCGGCCCAACTACGACCAGTCCCGGCGCGAGCCGATCATCCTGCCCGGCAAGTTCCCGAACTTCCTCTGCAACGGCGGCGAAGGCATCGCGGTCGGCATGAGTACCAGCGTCCCGCCGCACAACCTGCGCGAAGTCGTGGACGCCTGCATCTACGCGCTCGACCATCCCGACGCCACGCCGGACGACCTGATGCGCTACATTCCCGGACCCGACTTCCCGACCGCCGGGTTCATCCTCGGCACGAAGGGCGCGAAGGAAGCCTATCGCACCGGGCGCGGGCGTGTCATCATGCAGGCCCAGTTGCAGATCGAGCCGATGGACGGCGGCAAGAACGCCATCGTCGTCACGGAACTGCCCTATCAGGTCAACAAAGCCCGCCTGATCCAGCACATCGCCGAACTCGTGCGTCAGAAGAAAGTCGAGGGCATCACTGCCGTTGACGATTTCAGCGACAAGCACGGAATGCGCGTCGTTATCGAACTGCGCCGCGACGTGATGCCCAAGCGCATCGTCAACTTCCTGCTCAAGCATACGGCGCTGCGGCAGACCTTCGGCATCATCATGCTGGCGCTGGTCAATGGGCAGCCGCGCATTTTGAACCTGGCGCAGGTCATCAATCTCTTCCTGGCGCACCGCAAAGAGATCGTCGTCCGGCGCACGCGCTACGAACTGGCCCGCGCCAAAGCCGCCGCGCACCGCCTGGAAGGTCTGCAGATCGCGCTCAACTTCCTCGACGAGATCATCGCGCTCATTCGCTCCGCGCCCAGCAGCGACGTGGCGCGCACGCAGATGTGCGAGCGGTTCGGCCTGACCCAGATTCAGGCGGAAGCCATCCTGAGTATGCAGTTGCGGCAACTGGCCCAACTGGAACGGCAGCGGATCGAGGACGAGTACAAGGGGCTGCTCAAGCAGATCGCCTTCTACGAGGACATTCTCGTGACTCCCGCGCGCGTCATCAAGATCATCAAGGACGAACTGCGCGGACTCAAAGACAAGTACGGCGACGACCGGCGCACGCGCATCCTTCAGACCGAGGCCGACGAGATCACCGAGGAAGACCTGGTTCCCGAGGAGGATACGCTGGTCACCATCTCCCGCGACGGCTACATCAAGCGCGTGCCGATGGACACCTACCGCACGCAGAAGCGCGGCGGGCGCGGCGTGCAGGCTGCCAACCTGAAAGAGGAAGACCAGCTGGCGCACCTGTTCGTGGCGACGACGACGCACTACATCCTGTTCTTCACGGATCGGGGGCGCGTCTATCGCCTGAAAGCCTACGAAGTGCCGCAGACCTCCCGGCAGGCGCGCGGGCAGCATATCAACAACTTCATCCAGGTGGAACCGGGCGACAAGGTCACGGCCATCCTGCCGATGAAGGACATGAACGCGGGCGGCTACCTGCTGCTGGCGACCGAACACGGCGAGGTCAAGCGCACGGCGCTCTCCGAGTTCGCCAATCTGCGCTCCAACGGCCTGATCTGCTTCGACATCGAGGAGGGCGACAACCTCAACTGGGTCAAGCATACCGACGGCAACCAGGAGATCATCATGGTGACGCGCAACGGCATGTCTATCCGCTTCAAGGAATCGGACGTGCCGGAGCGCGGACGGCCCGCAGGCGGCGTGCGCGGCATCGAACTGCGCGATCCGAAGACGAAGCAACTGAAGGATAGAGTGGTGGCGATGGATATTGTCAGCCCGACAAGCCAGCTTCTGGTCGCCAGCGAAAAGGGCTACGGCAAGCGCACCGACCTGGGCCTCTACCGGGCGCAGTCGCGCGGCGGCAAGGGCATCATCACGATGAACGTGACGCCGAAGACCGGCCCCATTGTGGATGCCGCCGTCGTCGAGCCGGACGACAAGCTGATGGTCTTGACGGAGAGCGGCGTTGCTATTCGGATGGATATCGCCGGTATCCGGGC
The DNA here is from genome assembly GCA_035651115.1 of Chthonomonadaceae bacterium. GTDB lineage: Bacteria > Armatimonadota > Chthonomonadetes > Chthonomonadales > Chthonomonadaceae > DASRGL01. Next base: position 7,029 of record DASRGL010000411.1, on the reverse strand, counting down.
CGCCGGGCGCAGCACGCAGGGAGTCAAGCTGATCAATCTGGACGATGGCGACCGCGTCGCGACCATCGAGCGGCTGATCAGCACGGCAGAGGTCGAAGAGGCTGCCAACGCCGCCGCCGAAGCCAAAGAGCAGCAGATGAGCGGCAAGAGCGGCAACGGCAAGAAATAGATAAGCCGCGAATTTCGAGCTGGTTCGAGAGACCGGGCCTATAAAAGACCCGTCTCGTGGGCCTGACGGCCAACCGTCCTCACGGACGGCCCTTTGAATTTCCCGTCCGTGAGGACGGTCAGCCATAGGCTCCCTAGACCCGGCTTGTATAGCCGAGGTGTATGGATGATTGGCCTTGCCTTTCTGGCAAGGTCATTTTGTTGCATTTCAGCCTTTAATTCCGCTCAGGACGATGCTCTTGACGAAGTATTTCTGCCCGATCAGGAAGACGACGAGGACAGGCAGCAGCACCAGGGTCGAGGCCGCCATCAGCAGGTGCATGTCCGTGTCGTACTCGCCCTGAAAGAAGCGCAGGCCGACCGCCAGGGTGAAATGCTCCGCGCTGTTGAGATAGATCAGCGGAGTCAGAAAGTCGTTCCAGTGGCCGACGAAGGAGAAGATCGCGATGGTCACGAGGATCGGTTTGCAGAGCGGCAGCAGAATGTGCCAGTAGATTCCGAAGGAGGAGCAGCCGTCTACCCAGGCGGCTTCGTCCAGTTCGCGAGGCAGGGTCAGATAGAACTGGCGGAACAGGAAGATGAAGAACGCCCCGCCGCCCAGGAATGAGGGAACGATGAGCGGCAGGAACGTGTCTATCCAGCCCAGGCTGCGGAAGATCAGATAGGTCGGAATCATCGTCACCTCGGAGGGCAGCATCATCGTCGCCAGCATGAGGATGAAGAGGAGATTGCGTCCGGGCCAGCGCAGGCGCGCAAAGGCGAACGCCACCAGGCTGGCGGAAAGTACCTGGCCGAGGATGCAACAGATGGTGATGAAGAGCGTGTTGAGCGTGAACCGGGTGAAGGGCGCGGCAGTCCAGGCGGCGGCATAGTTGTGCGTATGGAAGCGGATGCGCCGCAGCGGTTTCACCGCCGCCTCGGAGACCCAGCGCGGTTGTGTCGGGCTGCCAGCGTCGGCAGCTTCTATCAGGCGCTCTCCCGGACGCGAGTCGTGCAGGAGGACACGCTGCGGCGGCCCGCCTCCGGGCGGCGTATATTCCGCGAGAGGCAGCCGCTTGCCGTCGCGCTCTGCTGTTAAGGGTTCCGTCGGGAGCAGGGAGGGGGGATACTCGAAGATCGTATCCAGGCTCTTGAACGAACTGGAGACCATCCAGAGGAACGGCAGGAGAAAGACCGCCGAGCCGAGCAGCAGCGCCGCATAGGTAATGAGGGCCGTGATCCGCGTCTTGATGCTGCGGCGCGCGAAGCGACTGCGCGTGCGCGTTTGCGTGTGCGCTTGGCGCGGCGACTTGCGGGAGAGGAGGCGATTCGGATTCATCCCTCTCTCCTTTCCCCCTCATAGTAGACCCAGAGCGCGGACGAGCGCAGGATCAGGCCGGTCAATGCCAGGATGATAAAGAAGAGTATCCAGGCCAGCGCCGAGGCATAGCCCATTTTGAAGAACTCGAAGGCGTTGCGATAGAGGTAGAGGACGTAGGTGAGTGTGGCGTCGGCGGGGCCGCCGCCGGTCATGATATAGGTCTGCGTGAAGACCTGGAAACTGGCGATGACGGAGATGACCAGGTTGAACAGGATCGTCGGCGTCAGCAGGGGGAGCGTGATGTGGCGGAAGCGATGCCAGGCTCCCGCGCCGTCCACATAGGCCGCGTCCTGAAGTTCGGCGGGAATGCCCTGCAATCCGGCCAGAAAGATCAGCATCATGCCCCCGACGCTCCAGAGGCTCATCAGAATCAGGCTCGGCATCGCCCACGTCTCGTCCGTAAGCCATCCGGGCGGGTGGGCCACTCCCAGGCGGCGCAGCACGTAGTTGATGCCCCCGACGTCGGGATTGAGCAGCAGCATCCAGAGCATGGAGGTCGCCACGCCTGTCACGACGGAGGGCAGATAGAAGATCGTGCGGAAGAGCGGCAGGCCGCGCACCGGCTGATTGAGCAGCGTCGCCAATAGCAGCGCGACCAGGATGCGCATCGGCACGCTGACGAACGCATAGTAGGCCGTGTTGGAGAGGGATTTCCAGAAGAGCGGGTCGCGCGCAAACGCCTTGTGGTAGTTCGCCAGGCCGACGAACTGCGGCGGCGTCAGCAGGTTCCACTTCTGAAACGACATCCAGACGGCGTAGGCCATCGCGCCTGCCGTGAAGGTCAGAAATCCGACGATCCAGGGGGCGGCAAAGAGATAGCCTTCCAGCGCCTGCCGACGACGCCACCGGCTCATAGATCGTCCTCCCCGCGCACGATGGCGTTGGCTTCCGGCACGACGGTTCGCACGAAGTCGTCTATGGTACTCTTTCCCAGGAGGACGCGATCCCACTCCCGGTCGAAGACGCGCGCCGTCTCCAGCCAGTGTTTGTGCAGGCTGCTCTTGCGGGCGTAGGTGTCCATCGCTTCCAGGAAACGCTCCTCGTGCTGGGGCGTCTTCGGGTCGGGGAACGTCTGCCAGGCGACGTGCCGCAGGCTGGGAATGCCGCGCCCATAGCGCGCGAACACGGCCTGCCCCTCGTCGCTCAGCACGAACCTGATCCACTCCCAGGCTTCCGCTTTATGGCGGGAGGCGGCGGAGATCGTCAGCCCCTCCGTCGTCGAGCGCGTGGCGCGAGTCACCGGGCCGCGCGGCAGAGGCGCGATGTCCCAGTCTATGTTTTTGGCCTGGCGGCACTGCACCAGCCACCAGGAGCCGGTGAAGAACATGGAGACCTTGCCGGTCAGGAACATCGCTTCCCAGTTCATGTTCGGCAGTTCGCTGGCGCGCGGGCAGACGTGGTACTTATGTATCTGGTCGTAGTGGAACTGGAAGCCGCGCCGCGCTTCGGGGGTGTCGAACAGGTAGTGGGTCATCGCCGTGTCCATGTCCCTGCCGCCCGCGCTCCATATCCATTGCAGGCAGTAGAACCAGGAGAGCTGGTTCATCCCGAACTGGTCGGTTTTGCCGTCGCCATCGAGATCGCGGGTCAGGGCGATGGCGTCGTGGGTGAAGTCGTCCCAGGTCCAGTCCGGCTTGGGGTCGGGGGAAAGCCCGGCGGCGCGGCGCTGGTCGCGGTTGTAGTAGATGAGCAGGCAGTGTCCGAGGTAGGGCAGGGCGTACTGGTGGCCGTCCACCTGGAAGGTGTCGTAAAAAGGCGGATAGAAGTCCTTGCGGGCGAACTCCCTGTCGCGGGCGAGATAGGGGGTGAGGTCTTCAAACAGGCCGTTGATCGCCAGGTTGCGGAACGGCTCGTCATCGGCGGCCATCACGTCGGGGGCGCAGCGTCCGACGGTCATGGCGAGGAGTTTGGCATGGTAGTCCTGGCCGGTGATGTGTTCGAGCTTCACGCGGATACGGTTTTGACGCGCGTTGAACCGGCGGGCCAACTCCTGCCACACCTGGGCGTCCTGCGCCATGCCCCAGAAGGAGGAGCGGATGACGACCGGCCCGCCTGCCGCAGATCGGGGCTTGCTGCCGCCATAAAGCGCCGCCAGTCCAAGCAGCAGGAGACATCCGGCACACGCCTGCACGCGCTGCCTCATCGGAACCGTTCGGATAAACGCTGACGCCGCCACTGCACGCCTCCTGTCTGGCTCTATCTCGCAAGGATAGCCCTTCCATTCGCGGTGCATCGAGCCGATTCCTGCGACACGTGTTGGCCTGGAATACGGGATATAAGGCGGCCCGGTTCCTGGCGCTTCTGTAGCGCGCCTCTGCAAATCGGCGCAGGAACCTTCTCTTGCAGCGGGGAATTCGTTACGCGCCAAAATGAGAGGAGACGAGGGAATGCGTCCGTTGAAACCGCCTCTGCCAAAGCGCTGTCTGAACTGTGATGAATTGGATTATAGGATGGACTATGATTTTACTACGACCCATCCTAGTCCATCTCAAAATCCATCTAATCACAGTTCAGACAGCGCTTTGGCAGCCGCGAATTCATTCGCCGGGCAAAATGTGAAGGTTTATCAAGAAGGGAGACAGGGGAATCAAGCACATCAAAGTCTACTATCGGCCCGGTCGCTTTGGCGGGTGGCCCGCCAATCACGGCATCTGGGCGTGGGGCAACGAGATTCTGGTCGGGTTCAGCGCGGGGGAGTATAAAGACCTGGGGCCGGAGCGTCACAACATAGACCGCGAGAAACCCGAATCGCATCTGTTCGCGCGCAGCCTGGACGGGGGCGAGACCTGGCAGATCGAAGACCCTGCGAAACAGGGCGTCCTGCTGCCGGAGGGCAGGATGCTGCATGGAACCGAACTGCCCGGCGTGGTCAAACTGCAATGGCGCGACTGCCCCGGCGGGATCGAGTTCACGCACCCCGATTTCGCGATGACGCTGCGCATGACCGACAGCGACATCGGCCCCTCACGCTTCTATACCTCCTATGATCGGGGCAAGACCTGGGACGGCCCGTTCCGGCTGCCGGAGATGGGAACGCCAGGCGTGGCAGCGCGCACCGATATGCTCGTCGCGGGGAAGCACGAGGCGCTGTGCTTCCTCACGGCGGGCAAGCGGGATAAGCGAGAGGGCAGGCCGTTCTGCGCCCGCACGACCGACGGCGGCAAGACCTGGGAGTTCCTCTCCTGGATCGGGCCGGAGCCGAAGGGCTATGCCATCATGCCCGCCTCCGCGCGGCTGGCAGACAACGGCCTGCTCGTCGTCGTGCGCTGCCGGGAGGGCGCGCAAAGCTGGCTGGCAGCCTATCGGTCGGAGGACGGGGGCCGCCACTGGCAGTTTCTCAACAGGCCGGTCGAGGATACGGGCGAAGGCAACCCGGCCAGCCTGATCCGCCTGCGGGATGGCCGCCTCTGCCTGACGTATGGCGTGCGCGCCGCGCCCTATCGGATGTGCGCCAAACTGAGCCGCGATGACGGCCAGACCTGGAGCCGGGAGATCGTGTTGCGGGAGGATGGCTCCAGCCGGGACATCGGCTATCCGCGCAGCGTGCAGCGGCCCGATGGCAAGGTCGTGACCGTCTACTACTTCAGCGATGCGAAGACCGGGCCGGAACGTTATGTCGCCGCCACTATCTGGGATCCGAACGCGCCGGGCCTATAAAGCGCCTGGCAAGACGGTTAGTGCGCGCCCTGCGAGAGCTGCCGATAGTTCGAGGCCATCGCTGCCGCTCCGAACCCGTGCGTAAGCTGCTGTACCTTCGTCTGATCCGCCGGGCTGAGCTTCGCAAAGTCGCCCTGACACTCCTTCGCTTTCTGTTGCAGGAAAGCGATGTCCTGAGTCGGGGGTGGCGGGAGCGGGCCGGCCTTCGGCCCGGAAAACGCGGCCACTCCGCGCCAGATGACGAACGCGAGCAGAGCGATGACCAGCGCCGCCACGACCACCGGCGAGACCTGCGGTTTCGGCGCGTTGCGGGTCGTTTTGCCGGATGATAGACTCATAATTCTGACTACCTCCTGATAGAATACCGTGTTGACGCAACAGGGGCCGTCCGAGGCGCACTCGATTTTCAGTGCGCCTCGGACGGCCCTTCGTTTCGGCTCCGGCTAGATGCCGGTCGTCCACTCCTGAATCTGGTTGATGCCGTTCAGAATGTCTTTTTGGGCCTGCGCGCCCGTGTAGCCGCCGCCCCAGTCGGTATTCGGGGCGAAGGCGTCCCACAGGTCGTCCGACACGGACTTTTGCAGGCGAACGGCCTTCACATGCCCGTCGAAGAAGGTAAAGTTGGTCAGGCCGCTATGGTGGCCCTGAATACAGCCCGTGGGCTGGCCGCCCGCCGGGATACCGTCGGGAGTACACATGAAGGCCATCGCGCTGTCCCAGATCTCCGGGAAGAACATGCGCGTCTCGGCAATCATGATCGTCTCGGCGGGCTTTTGCAGCAGCGCCAGAGAGCCGCCGGGGTTGACCGTCGGGCCGGGCGTGATCTCCGGGAAGAAAGCGCCCTCGCGATTGCCCTCGTTGTGTCCGGCATGGGCGTTGATGGCGTAGGAACGGGGATAGCGGCTGGTCTCGTCGCCTGGCGTCGTCGGGCCGAAACCCCAGTAGACCGCCGGTTGGTTCGACCAGGAGGCGCTATTTTCGAGGCATTGGAAGATGCCGCCGTTCCCGGCAGTAGTATAGGTCTCGCCGTTGTTGTAGGGGCGGCCGCCGCTCTTGATGTAGGGCAGAATGGCGTCCTTCCAGATGAGTTCCTTGCCGGAGAACCAGGCGGAGTTGTCCAGGAAGTCGCGTTTGGGCGGGCCGGCCTCGTCCCAGTCCTGCGTGTACATCAGGACGCCGAGGCCGATCTGCTTCATGTTGGAGAGGCAGGTGGCATGGCGGGCTTTGGCCCGCGCCTGCGCAAAAACCGGGAAAAGAATAGCTGCCAGAATCGCGATTATTGCTATCACGACGAGCAGTTCGATGAGTGTAAAACCAGCTTTGGTTCTCATAAGGCTTTCCTTCCTCCTAGAAGAGATTGGTTCAGCCCGCATCGGACTGAAATGAGTGCTGTACGACACGGTACTATGCAAGTAAGGGATGACGTTTCTCCTTTCAGCGCGAGAGTGGGGGCGCGACGGACTCACGCAAGACCAACTCCGCAGGCAGGAGCGTCCTGCTGCCGGAGGGCTGTCCCGCATGAATCTGGCCCAACAGCGTTTCGACCGCGCGCTCTCCGACCTGTCGCAGCGAGACATGCGCGGCGGTCAGCGGCGGCTGTGTGCTGGCGATCTCCATGTTGTCGCCGAGGCACGCCAGCGAGAGTTCCTGCGGCACCCGCACACCCCGGTCGGTCAGCGCGCGCAGCGCGCCGAGCGCGATACGCCCGTTGCTGCAAAACAGGGCGGTCGGGCGCTGCTCTGCGGGAAGCCGCAACAACTTCTCCGCGTTCTCGTACCCGGACCATTCCCAGTATTCGCCGGGAAACACGAGCGATTCGTCGTAAGGAAGGCCCGACGCTTCCA
>DASRGL010000410.1:0-3457 GCA_035651115.1 Chthonomonadaceae bacterium | reverse complement strand
CGAGATGATTCGGGGCGACGCGACCAGCGCCTACGGCGACATGCTGGATCGCTTCTGGCGCGAAGTCGTCTACCTGCGCCCTGACCGTTTCGTCCTTTTCGACAACGTGCGGACGAACGAGGCGCGCGTGCAGCGCCATCTTCAGTGGCTCCTGCACAGCGACAAGCCGATGGCGCAGATCGGAGAGCGCATCGAAGTGCAGGGAGAGAAAGCGCGCCTTATTGTGCAGCCGCTCTTTCCGACCGGCTGGCGCTGCCGCTTCCCCGACCGCCTCGGCTACGCGCACGCTCATGGAGACACGCATCTGCGCACAGCGACCTGTATGAGTGTCTACCCGGAGTGGATTCATATCTGGAACGAATCGCCGGGGAAGTCGCCCTATCCGCACTGGGAACCGCGCGGCGGCAAGCGGCTTTATGGGCCGGACTATCCCTATCTCGTCGTGCTGACACCGATACGGAAGGAGACGGAGATCGGCTGGCAGGTCGAGGCATTGCAGGCGGACGGCATCGAAGGCGTGCGGATCACCGAGGCGGCAAATACGGATACCGTGCTGTTCAAACGTTTCGGCGGGCCGTATGCGGCGGGCGATGTCGAGTCGGATGCCGAGAAGGTCGTCATCCGAGAAGCGGCGGGCCGGGTGACTTCGGCGGCCCTCGTGCGCGGCACGACGCTGCGCTACAGGGGGCAGACCTTGCTTTCCGAGACCCGCCCCATCAGCCGGGCCTGGGACTTGTGAGGCGCGGCGTTCCACGCGCAACAACTTGAATCGGGGCGAGAGTCCGGGCATTTTTTGCCGATAACTACGGTATAGGATAGAGGCGGGTACGTTCTGCGCCCGGCAATCCATGCAACTTTCGCGGCAAATCTTGTACAGGAGAGAAACAATGGCGGCTATACCGTCCCTGGCCCCGTTAGAGACGTTCGATATACACCCTACGCGCGGCTTTCTGCCCGCTTTCGACCCGCTGCCCCGCCTGCCTTCCGCCTTCGACGCCTGGGAAGAGGCGGCGCACGATCTGCCCAAACTGCTCGTGTCCGACCGGATACGCGCGTTTATCGAGCGGCTTCCCGCATTTGACGTAACACAACTGAACGGCGAGCGCGAAATCCGTCGTGCGATGCTGCTGCTGTCCTACCTCGGCCATGCCTATGTGTGGGGCGAGGCGGAACCAGCGGAGCGCCTGCCAGCCGTCCTTGCCGTTCCCTGGCACGCCGTCGCGCAAAAACTGGGCCGTCCGCCCGTCCTCTCCTACGCCTCTTACGCGCTGGACAACTGGCGGCGTCTGGAGCCGGATGGCCCCATCGCCCTCGGCAATATCGCGCTGCTGCAAAACTTCCTCGGCGGCATTGATGAGGAGTGGTTCATCCTGATCCATGTAGACATCGAGGCGAAGGCGGCTCCGGCGCTGATCGCGCTCCGGCAGGCGCAGCAGGCCATCGCGGAAGACCGGCCCGAAGCCCTGGAACGCCATCTTGCGATGGTCTCCCAGGCGCTCGGCGCGATGTACGGTACGCTGGCCCGGATGCCGCAGCACTGCGACCCGTATATCTACTACCATCGCGTGCGGCCCTACATTCACGGCTGGAAGAACAACCCCGCGCTGCCGAACGGCATGGTCTATGAGGGCGTGCAGGCGTATCATGGGGAGCCGCAGTTCTTCCGGGGCGAGACGGGCGCGCAGAGTTCCATCATTCCGGCGCTGGACGCCGTGCTGGGCGTTACACACCGCGACGATCCGCTGAAAGCCTATCTGATGGAGATGCGCGACTACATGCCGGAACGCCATCGGGCGTTTATCGCAGCCTGCGAGCAGGGGCCGTCCGTCCATGCCTATCTTGCCGCAAGGCCGCAGGGCCATTCCACGCTGCACGACCTCTACAACGAGTGCGTGACCTGGATCGAGCGGTTCCGGTCGCTGCATCTCGAATACGCGGCGCGCTACATCTATAAGCAGGGCCATAAGGAGGCGAACAACCCCACGCACGTCGGCACGGGCGGCACGCCCTTCATGACCTATCTGAAAAAGCACCGGGACGAGACCGCCGAACACCGATTGGCGGATTAGCCCCCCCTCCCTAACCCTCCCTCCAAGAACAGGGGGAGGGAATCATCCGCCTCTCCCTCTCCCACAGCGTTGGGAGCCACCGTCACGCCAAAAAACGAGGAGGAGGGCAGGCGAATCATCCGCCTCTCCCCTCTCCCACAGCGTTGGGAGAGGGGCCGGGGGTGAGGGCTACTCTTCTAGAGGCAGGCTTTTCTTTGTCGAGAGAGCCATCACGGCGGCGCTGACGAGGATGAGCAGACCGCCGAACAATGTCTGCGGCGTGAGCGGATCGTGGAAGAACAGCCAGGCGAGAACGGCGGCGTAGAGAACCGTCGTGAGAGTGATGAGGCTGCCCTGCGCGGCGGTCAGTTCGCGGTAGCCGTAGGTCATCAGCAGTTGCCCGCCGAAGCTGGTCAGGCCGATGACCAGCAGCAGCGGAACCTGCGCCAGCGCCGGTACGACGAAAGGTGTGGGAGAGAACGGCGCGGTCGCCAGGGAGATAGGAACGCCGATCAGGTTGAAGTAGAAGAAGACGGCATAGGCCGACTCGCCCTGCCGCAGCCGCCGTATCTGCACGACCGCCGCCCCTGCCATGACTCCGCTGAACAGGGCGATCAGATCGCCGACGCGAATATGCCCGACCTCCGGGCGCGTGACCTGCGCCACACCGACCAGCGCGGCGCAGACCGCGAACACGCCGCGCGTCCCCAACCGCTCGCCGAGCGCGAAGACCGCCATCAGTAGCGCCCAGATGACGAACGTGTAGTTGAGCAGAGTCGCATTGGTCAGCGAGGTCAGTTCCAGGCCGTAGAAGAAGCAGGTGCTGGCAAGACCGCCGTAGACGCCGCGCCACAGCAGGCCCCGCCGATCACTCCCCAGCAGGTCTACGCCGCGTGACCAGCGCAGCGCGCCCAGCAAGGCCAGCCCACACGCATAGCGAAAGACGGCCAGTTCCGGCGCGGGGATCGTCGGCAGGCCGTGCGCCATCCGCGTCGCCCATTTCGCGCTGGCTCCCATCACGGCAAACAGCAGCGCGGAGGCAAGCATGGCGGCCAGGGCGCGCAGACGCGCCTTCTCGGAATGATTCGACGATTGCGCCGCCCCTGCCCCTACGCGCACGGCGGCAACGGAAGGTGCGGAAGGAGTCTCGCAAGAGGAGGAAGGTGTCATCAGGTCGGTCAGGCTTCCCTTTCTGCTCTTCTGTTCGCCGCGTCCCTGACGATTACCTTCCTCTCTTTTGCGGGTCTATCGCGCCGTGAGGATGCAGACCGACCAGCGCCAGAGGAACTTGCTGCGCCGGTTGGCCGCGCGTATCTGCTGCGCCGTCTCGTTGGAGACCACCAGATCGTCCGGCCCCGGCCCGAAGACATCCACCGCGCGCACGCACAGAGGATGGCTGCCAGCCCGTT
>DASRGL010000409.1:0-7181 GCA_035651115.1 Chthonomonadaceae bacterium | reverse complement strand
GCGTTCCAGAACGATGCGCGCGCACTCATAGGCGGCTCCCCGATCATCTGTGTCTATCGTGGCGGTCAGCATGTTGAACCAGGTCGCTACCAGCGCCATCAGCGACACGGCCAGGATGAGAGAAGCGACCAGGAGTTCGATAAGGGTCAGGCCGCGCCGGCCCCTCTGCTGAGTGCGAGGCAGGCGCGCGACCCGAAAGAGCGTGGTCTGTGCGGGTGGCCTCATGGCGCGGTCTCCTCTCATGGGATCGCCTTTCCATAGTTGATGGGCGGCATCAACTGGGGAGCCGGTATATTCGGGCTTTCGTAGCTGCCGGGCTTCCCTTCCACATAGGAATCGTTGACTCGATAGTAGAGGACATAGCGGTAGGGATCATCTCTGGTCTCAATCGGACGCAGGGTACTGTTGGGCTGAACGACACTGATCCCGCCTTGCGTCGCGTCCAGAGTGATGTTATCGGCGATGATCTGATTGATGGTTATGCCCTTAGCGTTGCTCTGTACCGTAACGTCTCCGCCATAGACAAGCCCTTGCACGGTCGCGCTGGTCGGATTCGCTGTGAACAGATAGCCGCCGGTGTCGAAGGTCGCGATGACCTGGTTCGTCACATCCACGTTCGGTTTGAAGGAGATCGCGCCGTTATTGCCTGGCACGGAGTTGACGTACCAGATGATGGACGGCCCGGTAAACCTTCCCAGGTTTTTGCCGACGCCATAGGTGCAGTAGGCCAGGTTCGTCACCTTATGGGTCGTGCCGAAGGCGCCATCGAGGAGGATGCGCAGGGTCACGACGCCGTCCGGCCCGTTGCTGACCGTGCTATCGGGCGGCGGGCCGACATCCAGCACCAGGATATCGTCGTCCCCCATATCTATTTTGCGAAAATAGAACAGATTGCCGACCAGGTTCGTTTTCGAGACGCTCAGACAGAGGACTCGATAAGGTTTTCCCGTCTTGGGGTTCACGCAGGTACTCTTCGGGTTGTCGTTCGTGGACTTATTGAATTCGGCATTGCCCAACTGAAGCACCGGATTGGTAAAGTGTTCCCACCTGACGTTGCCCTTATCGTCCTCGGTGCGATACCACATCTGGTTGGGTTCGTTGCCATGCGCCATCGTGCCGACTTCGTTCGGCGTGCGTCCCTGATAGATGTACTGGGTCACCTCACTGACGGTAGGCCAGAAGACCGTATCCGTCTGGCGCAGGACGTCCCAGCCGTTCGGCCAGCCGCCGCTGCCCTGCGGCTGGGTGTCCGCACTCAACCCCAGTCGGCAGCCGCTGAACTTGAAGCCTGCGCCGCTCGTCTTCGGTATCTGATGGGTAAAGGTCAGGGATCGGTTCGTCCCGATGTAGCCGCTCCGCAGCGCGATGTTTTTATTCGGGTCGGACGCGCTGCTGTTGAATATCAGATTATTGTTCGCAAAAAGCACGTAACGGTCGGTCAGGCCGGTCGCCGCGCCGGTGAAGCGAACCAGACGCTGCTCACCGGTCTCCGGGTCCACGCCGATGGAGACGATGATGAAATTTTGGGGAGGCGCCCAGGCGTCCACGCCTCCGGCCTGGATCGTATACGCTTTGACCAAGCCCGGCATCTGAAAATCGGAGGAGCGGCTATAGTCCCGCCAATCGAGCGGCTGAGGATCGCCCTGGATACGAGCCGTATTGGCAGCCCGGAACTGTTGATAGGGGACATAGCCGGGAAGACCGCCGGGATTGCCCGGAGGCAGGCAGCGCGACATCTGGCTGAGCTGCCAGTTGGCCCCGGCCTCCGCGATCTGCATGGCGCGCGAGTAGTTGCGGCTGGCCTCCTCGATATCCACATGCGACACCATGAGGCTCCACATGCCCAGGATGACCGTCATGACGATGATGACCGCCGCAAGCGCGAACATCAGGGCCGCGCCGCGCCGATTTCGCGTTTTCCCCACAGAGATTCGATCTTTTCGCGCCTTCATACGCTGGTTCACTTTCCTGCCAGGCCGATTTGCCGGTGTTCCGCCTGAAACGGCTCGATTCCCACACTATTCGACGGCAGGCGTGGAAATCCTCCTGCCGCCGCGAATGGCTCAACTTTTCCGAATGACACGCGCCAGATTGAAGATCGGCGAATAGAGCGCCAGCAGCACGAACAGGACGATGCCGCCGACGATGCACGTCAGCAGCGGCTCCATCAGGCGAGTCAGCTTCTGGACGGTATACTCGATGTCCCGGTCGTAGAAGTGGGTCAACTCGCTCAGCATCTCGTCGAGATTACCGGACTCCTCGCCTGCGGCGATCATGCGCGTGACGATGGGCGGAAACTGCCCCGTCTGTTCCATCGGCATCCAGAGCCGCGCGCCCTGCTGTACGAAGTCCGCCACCCGCGCGACCGCGTCCATGATGATCGTATTATTCGCGACGCGCCCGGAGATAGAGAGCGACTGGATGATGGGAACGCCCGCCCGCACCATCGCCGAGAGCGTGCGGGTAAAGCGCGCGATGGCGATCTTGCGATTGAGTTTGCCGAAGATCCAGACGCGCAGTTTCAGATTATCCCACTGCCGCCGTCCCTTCGGCTTGCTGATGTACCAGCGCGTTCCGAACCAGGCCAGGAGGAGGAAGACGACTCCCACCACATCTATCCAGGGCGTAACGGCCCACCGGCTGATGTCAATGAGCAGCCGCGTGACGAAGGGCAGGGGCGCTTTGAAATCCTCGTAGACTCTGGCAAAGGTCGGAATGATGAACAGGATGATGACCGTGACGACGAAGATGGCGGTCAGCACGACGATGATGGGATAGGTGACGGCGGCTTTGATCTTCTCGCGCAGTTCCGCCTCCTTATCGAACTGCTCGGCGGCGGTCTCCAGGGTCTCGTCCAGCACGCCGCCTGCCTCGCCCGCGCGAATCAGCGCGACATACAGTTCCGGGAAGACGGTGGGGTGCTTGCTGACGGCCTCCGTAAAGTTGCTGCCGCTCAGGATGTCGCGGCGTACCTGCTGGACGACCTCGCGCATGTAGGTGTTCTCGGTCTGCTGTGCGACCGTATGCAGGCACTCGTTCAGCGGCATACCGGCGCGCACCAGCGTGGCAAGCTGGCGGCTCATGACCACCATATCGCCGATACGCACGCGCCGGGTGCGCGTTCGGGCGCGGGTTCCGGCCTCTTCCGAGAAGCTCTGGGCGGTCGCGCTGGTCAGAAAAAGTTCGCGCTCGCGCAGTTGCTCCCGAACGGCGTTGACATCCGAGCCGATCATGATGCCCTGGATCGGATTGCCGTTGCGATCCCGGGCGGTATAGGTAAAGGTTGGCATGGCTTGGTCACTCCACAAGCATCCGAGCAAGTTCTGAGGGTTGCGGGTCTTCCGGCGTGACGACGGCCCGCGCCTTCCGTGCGCACTGCCTGCTCACCGTCATGCACTCTCCGCAGAACGCCGCCACCCGCCCGACAATTTTCGACGGGGACGCGCCGATTTCCTTTCCGGGGGCTACTCCTCCATGACCAGCACGCGAGTCACTTCGTCCAGCGTGGTGATGCCGCGCAAGACCTTCTCGATGCCGCAGTCGCGCATCGTCTTCATGCCCTGCCGCAGCGCCATATCGCGAATCTGATTCGTGGCCGCGCGCTTGAGAACCAGGTCCTTGATTTCGTCGGTCATCGCCATGACCTCGAAGACGCCGGTGCGGCCTTTCATGCCGCGATTGCCGCACTTCTGGCAGCCGCGCCCGCGCGCGAGGATGGTGCTGAAGTCGTCGGTATGCGGCACGCCCAGCGCGTCCATCTCGGCGAGAGTGGCCGAACGCTCCTCGCGGCAGGCCGGGCAGATGGTGCGCAGAAGGCGCTGCCCCGCCACGCCGATGACCGCCGAGGCGATGAGGAACGGCTCGACACCCATGTTCAACAGGCGCGTCACCGCTCCGGGCGCGTCGTTGGTGTGCAGCGTGGAGAGAACGAGGTGGCCGGTCAGGGCGGCCTGCACCGCGATCTCCGCCGTCTCGCTGTCACGAATCTCGCCGACCATGATCACGTCCGGGTCCTGGCGTACCAGCGTGCGCAGGCCGTTGGCGAAGGTGACACCGATCTTGGGGTCTACCTGTGTATGGTTGACGCCGGGAATCGTGTACTCGACCGGGTCTTCGATGGTGCTGATGTTGAGCGCCGGGTTGTTGATCTTGCCGAGGACGGCTTGCAGCGTCGTGCTTTTGCCGGAACCGGTCGGCCCGGTGATCAGCACCATGCCGTGCGGGCGGCGGATGAACGTCTCGAACAGCGCGTACTGCTCCGGGAAGAACCCCATCTGCTCCAGGTTGGTGTGGCGGCTGTTGCGCTCCAGGATGCGCATCACGACCTTTTCGCCGTAGATGGTGGGCATGAAAGAGACGCGCAGATCGTTTTCGCGGCCATCCCGCTTGAACAGGATGCGCCCGTCCTGCGGGCGGCGGCGCTCGGCGATGTTGGCGCGGGCCATGATCTTGATGCGCGCGGCGACAGAGGCGTGATAGCGGCGGGCAAAGGTATGCTGCTCGGAGAGCAGGCCGTCCACGCGATAGCGCACGCGGATACTGTTTTCGTGCGGCTCGATATGGATGTCGCTGGCGTTCATGGAGACGGCGGTCACGATGATATTGTTGACCAGCTTGACCACCGGGGCGTCTTCCGGGTTGACATCGTCCCCGGCTCCCAGATCATCGTCCACCGCGAAGGCGGGCGCTTCTTCGGGGAGGTCGCCGATCTCTTTGGGAAAGACGCGGTTGATGGCCTCGTTGAGGTCGGCTTCAAAGGCCAGAACGGGGGTGATGCGCCGGTTCAGCAGCGCGGCCATCTCGTCAATGACGCCGAGATTGAGTGGGTCGGACATGGCGACGAGAATATCGCCGCCGCGATCCTTGATGGGAAGGGCTTGCAGCCGCCTGGCGCGCAGTTCGGTGATGCGCTGCGCCACGTCCATGTCTATCGGCCAGTCGGCCAGTTCGATGAACTGGCACTTCGTGGCGGCTTCCAGATAGCGGCCCAGTGTCTTGGGCGCGATATAGCCCAACTGGAGGAGGGTTTCGCCGAGGCGTTTTTTCGTCTGCGTCTGGCGCACCAGCGCCGTATTCAACTGTTCCTGGGAGATGAGGCCGTCATTGATCAGTTGTTCGCCGAGATGGCTGCTGCGGTTATAGAGCGGTTTCAGGCTTTCGATCATCGAGAGAGTCCCTTATCGCGAACCCGCCCTGTCTGGGCGTGGAGTGTACGATCCTGCGTCGTTCTGAGCCAGACGATTCGCACAACCACTACGCCGAGCGACACCGGGCGCGCGAAAGGCGCGCGGCGCTGCGGAGAAGAGGAGAATGCCTGGCTCGATAACCGGGCGCAGAGACCCGGCGGACAATAGGACAAGTGATGGGTGGACAAAAAGGCGGCAAGGCCCAGAAACGCTGGCAGGCAACGAGCCGCAGTGCCGGGGGAGCGACGATGGTCTTGCGGACAGCGTAAACGATGCGAAAGATTGCAGGGAGAGGTCGGGTCTCACCCCGGCGACACGCGGCTCCTCTCTCTGAGCCTTCCGCCATAGAGACACGACAGGCCAGCAAAATGGGAAACCGCAAGGAGCGCCGCAAGCTGTATCTCGCAATCCGGCATGGGTGCGTAGAGTTCGGTATCAGGGCAAGACGTTCCAATTATAGGCCAAATCCAGCGTCCTGTCAAGTCGGCGCCGGGATTCCGCGTAAATTACCTTATCTCGACGCAGGCGGCCTGACGATGGTCTTCCGCTGCGGGTGGCCTTACGCTGCGAACGCTGAGTCCTCGTCTACGCTCTCGGTACTATTATCGGCAATCTTGCTGGTCTACACGATAGCAGATCGGGAGCGTGACGGAAAGGGCAGAGTTCACACGCTGGCTGTGAAATATTTCGCGGCGCGACAAGCAGAAGAGGGAGGGCGTTCGCTACCGTGCGGTCTCCAGCACGAAATCGCGTATCCCGGAAGAGTAGGCGACGATCATATCGGCATCCTCCGCGCCGATATTGACGGCGTTATGGAAGACCCCGGCTGGAATCGTCAGGGTATCTCCGGCTTCCAGAATCACCTTCCGGTCGCCGAGGGAGTGTTCGAGCCGTCCCCGCAGGAGATAGAGCGCCTCTTCACAGCGAAAATGGGCATGGCGCGGGTTGGACTGGCCCTGCCGGATGACGACTCGACCGAGAGTCAGGCCGTCCGCGTTTCCGATCTTCTGGTTGGCTAACCAGGTGAGGCTGCCCCACTCTTCTTCGATGCGGGCGGCGGCGGCTTCCCGCGCCGCGTAGAGGCTTTTATCCATATTCGTCGTTGGCTCCTGTTCAGTCCCGCGCGATGGAGACAAGCTGGCCGTCGGGCTGCTGATACGCTTCGTAGACCTTCAAGATTTCGAGGGCGTCCTCCAGGCTGCCGACCTGCGGCGGGCGTTCCTCCTGCACGCAGGCGCAGAAGGAGAGAATTTCGGGGGCATAGCCGAGGAGGAAGAGACCTTTGTTATAGAGCTGGCCGAGAGAGAATTCCGGCTCCCAGAACAGGGGAGCCGTCTCTTCCGCCCCGTAGAAACTCCCCTCGCGCCCATAGCCGCCCGCAGGCGCTCCCGGACGATAGTAGGTCACGCGCAGATTGTTGTCCGCCACGACATTGGCCCCGGCTCCAACGACCTCCACTCGTTCCAGCGGCGACATCCGCGACTGCCCGGCGGACAGGTGCAGGCTGCCCACTGCACCGCTGGCGAAGCGCAGCGCGGTGATCGAGCCGCCCGTCGCTTCACAACGCTGCACGAACAGTGACTGGACCGGCCCGGCTAGAAACAGAAGCGCGGAATAGGGATGCACGATATGATCCAGAAAGCCGACCATCTTGCGCGAGTCCGTTCGGTCGGCCAGGGGCGGCAGGTCTTGCGGATACCGGGCGGTGATGGCGCTGATCGGCCCGAACTCGGGTCGGGCCAGAATCTCTTTCACCTTGATCAGCGCGGGAAAGAACATCTTCTTGAAGCCGACCCCGACGAACTTGCCCGTGGACGCGCTGACCGCGCGCATCTGGCGAATCTCGTCGGAACGGGACGCCGGGGGCTTCTCGATCCAGACGTGCGCCCCGGCCTGCATCACGTCCATCGCGACGCCGGGATAGCGGGGGCGTCCCTCCGCATCGTAGTTGAGGACGACAAAAGCGGCATCCGGGCGTTCGCGCTCCAGCATCTC
>DASRGL010000408.1:0-2873 GCA_035651115.1 Chthonomonadaceae bacterium | reverse complement strand
AGGTTCAGCGCGACGGCGGAGCCGATGACCTCGGCCAGGTCGCAGGCGATGATGGCGACCTCGCAGAGCAGCCAGAGGGCGATGGCGGCGGGCTTTTTGTAGTAGTCGCGGCACGCCTGCGCCAGATCGCGTCCCGTCACCAGGCCGAGGCGGGCGCAGAGCGTCTGCAGCAGGATCGCCATCAGGTTGGAGGCGAGGATGACCCAGAGCAGCTTGTAGCCGAACTTGGAGCCGCCCGCCAGGTCGGTCGCCCAGTTGCCGGGATCCATGTAGCCGACGCTGACCATGTAGCCCGGCCCGGCGAACGCAAGGAAGCGGCGAAGCCAGCCCGCCTTCACCGGCAGGCGCACGCTGCGATAGACCTCCGGCAGCGATGGCAGAGTCAGGGACTTACCTTCTTTCAGTCCGGCCTCTCCGGTTGTCATGGCTGACTACTCCTCCTTCGCACGACTTTCGACAAAAACGTGTTCCGCCAGTTCCCGTCCGACGGAGTGGGTCGCGCCGCCCACCGTCAGAGTGAGGGAGCCGCTGCACGGCTGCTTCTCCTTGACCTCGATGACGGCTTCGAGGCGCATTCCCAGGCTCGCCAGGTAGCGCAGCGCCTCCGGGCTGCTGTCGCGCACGCGCAAAATGACCAGCGTTTCGCCTGGCTCCGAATCGGCCAGCGACTTGCCGCGCCGCGCCGTCATGACGCCCTCGCGCGTGGGAATGGGGTCGCCGTGCGGGTCGGTGTGCGGGAAATCGAGCATTCGGTCAATGCGATCCTCGAACTCCTCGGAGATGTGATGCTCCAGCGTTTCGGCCTCGGCGTCCACTTCGTCCCAACTATAGCCGAGGGTCTGGTGGAGATAGAGTTCGAGCAGGCGGTGATGCCGGATGATCTCTAAGGCGACGCGCTCGCCCGCCGGGGTAAGGCGCACGCCGTAATAGGGGGTGTGATCTATCAGCTGGATCTCGGCCAGGTGCTTGATCATCTTCGTCGCAGCGGCGGGAGTCGCGCCGATCTTTCTGGCAAGGCCGGTCGTGGAGACGGCCTCGCCTTCATGCTGCAATTTGTAGATACACTTGACGTAGTCTTCCACCGCCTGGCTGAAGACCCGCTCCCTGGTGTCGCTCATAGTTTCACCCTGCGCACAAAATTTTTTAACCTGGGTTGAATTTCCGGTATAGTATACCGCCGTTCCCCTCGATTGTCAAGGGGAATTATCGCAGAGTGGCCCTCACCCCCGTCCCCTCTCCCACGCTGCGGGAGAGGGGAGACAAACGCACGCGCGTCCGCCATCGTTTCCCTCCCTCTGTTCTTGGGGGGAGGGTTAGGGAGGGGGCCAGGCAGTGTATAATAGACGCATGAACATTCTCGGCATCGAAACGAGTTGTGATGAGACTTCGGCGGCGATTGTGACGGAAGGGCGGGAGGTGCGCGCCAACATTATCGCGAGTCAGGCCGATCTGCACGCGCGCTACGGCGGCGTCGTGCCGGAGGTCGCCTCGCGCAAGCACGTCGAGCGGCTGCTGCCCGTGCTGCAAGAGGCGCTGGACAGCGCAGGCATGACCTATCGCGATCTGGACGCTCTCGCCGTCACGAACCGCCCCGGGCTGCTCGGCGCGCTGCTCGTGGGCGTTTCGGCAGCCAAAGCGCTGGCCTACGCGCTCCGTCTGCCGCTGGTCGGCGTCCACCATCTGGAAGGCCACGTCTACTCGAACTTTCTGGCCGCGCCCGACCTCGTCTCGGCGTTTCCCCTGCTGATTCTCATCGTCTCCGGCGGGCATACGGAGATCGTGCAGATGGACGGACACGGGCAGTATACGCTGCTGGGCCACACGCGCGACGACGCGGCGGGCGAAGCCTTCGACAAAGGCGCGCGGCTGCTGGGTCTCCCCTACCCCGGCGGCCCGAACATTGACAAACTCGCAGCGCAGGGCGATCCGAAGCGCGTGCCGTTCCCGCGCGCCTGGCTCGGCGACAGCCTGGATTTCAGCTTCAGCGGTTTGAAGACGGCGGTGCGCAACTTCGTGGCGAAGGATGCGGGCCAGACGCCGCAGGCCGATGTCGCCGCCAGCTATCAGGCGGCCATTGTAGAGGTACTGACGGAGAAACTGCGTCGGGCGGCGCGCGAGACGGGGATTCGCACGGT
The DNA here is from genome assembly GCA_035651115.1 of Chthonomonadaceae bacterium. GTDB lineage: Bacteria > Armatimonadota > Chthonomonadetes > Chthonomonadales > Chthonomonadaceae > DASRGL01. The sequence continues at coordinate 738 of DASRGL010000408.1, read as the reverse complement.
CTGTGTGGCGGGCGGGGTGGCGGCCAACCGGGGACTGAAAGCCGCACTTGAGGCGATGGCCGACGCCGAAGGGCTGCGCCTGGTCATTCCTGCGCCCATCTTCTGCACCGACAACGCCGCCATGATCGCTGCCGCAGGCTATTTCCGCCTTCAGTACCATGCGCCGGACGACCTGGCGTTCGACACCTACGCGACGGAGCCTTTGGCCGCGCGTTAGGAGCCTCCCTATGCCGCTCTATCACTTCAGCGAAGACCCGAACATCACGCTCTTTGCGCCGCGCCCGCCGCACGCCCACCCGGAATACGAGCCGCTGGTCTGGGCGATTGACGCATGGCACGCGCCGGTCTACTATCTCCCGCGCGACTGCCCCCGCGTCTGCTTCTGGCCCCTGCCGACCACCACCTCGGAGGACTATGCCCGCTTTTTCGGCGCGGTGGCGGGCCGCATGGTCATCGCCATCGAGTCGGCCTGGTACGAACGCCTGTGTACGACGCAGCTCTATCGCTACACGCTGCCCGAAGAGACCTTTACTTCGGTACACGATCACGGGGTCCATGTCAGCCGGGAGACGGTGACGCCGCTCTGCGTCGAGCCTTTCGGCAACCTGGCCGCGCGACTGTTGCAGGCGGGCGTCGAACTGCGGGTCTGTCCCTCGCTGGTTCCGCTCGGCAGGGCGATCATCCAGACGACGCTGCACTGGTCGCTGATTCGGATGCGCAACGCCCAGGACTGGAAGC
>DASRGL010000407.1:0-8800 GCA_035651115.1 Chthonomonadaceae bacterium | reverse complement strand
GGTTCTCGCCGAACTTTCACGAGCCTTACGGCAAGTGCCTGGAGGCGCTGATGGCGGTCTGCGTCTTCGGGCTGCTCTTCACGCGGCAGAAGCGGGATGTCGCCACGCTGCTGATCCTGGCCGCGTTCGCCCATGCCGGTCTGACCGCCTATCGCAACGTGCCGCTCTTCGCGCTCGTCGGCGTGCTGGTCACGGCCCGGCACGTGCAATCGGCATTGGCGGCGTGCCTGGCGCGCTGCGCGGGCGGCGGCTCGGCCTCGCCCTCGCTGTTCGGCCCGGCTCCACCCGCCCGGATACTCGGCGCGGTGGCGGCGGTCTTTCTGCTGCTGATGGCGGCGCGCGCGGCGAAGATACTGCAAAAGGCGACCGAGACCGCCGCGAACCCGCTCGAACGGATCGCCCGCGTCACCATCGCGCTGGATGCCTTTCCCGACAAGGCGTGCCGCTTCCTGGAGGCGATGCAGTTCCCGGCCACGCTCCGGCTCTACAACGAGTACGACTACGGCGGCTATCTCATCTGGCGCGCGCCGCAGTATCCGGTGTTTATGGACGGCCGCGCAGACATCTATTTCGGGCGCGTGCTGGAAGACTACGTCAAGGTGCATAAGCTCGCCTACAACTGGCGCGACATCCTGGCTCGCTACCAGCCGGACATGGCGCTGCTGTCGGCGGAGACGGCGGAGGCGCGGCTGTTTCTCGCATCGCCGGAGTGGGCGCTGGTCTATGCCGACGATCCGAACCTGGACGCCAAAAAGAGGCTGAATATGCTCATCTTCGTGCGCAATCTGCCGCAGCACGCCGCCCTGATCGCGCGCTGCCGCCGCGAGCGGCTGATGGTAGGGCGGTTATAGCGATGGAGGCCGTCCTGCGTTCTGCGCTGCTGCGCAAGGCGCTGCTGCTGCTGGCCGCGCTGCATCTGGCCTGGCAGCTTGGCGTCCTCGTGCCGGTGATGTGGCAGCGCACAGACACGCGGCGGGACATGGTCCTCTACTACACGGCGGCGCGGCACGCGCTGCGCGGCGAACCGCTCTACGAACACTGGCCGGAATACGGGCCGCATCTTACGCCGTTCAAGTATTTCTATCCGCCGCAGTTCGCCGTCGTCATCGCGCCGCTGGGGGCGCTGCCGTTTCCGGTCTTCTCGCGGCTCTGGTACGCGCTGATTCTGCTGGCTTTCTGGGTCTATGCCGGATGCCTGGCCCGGCTCGCCTGCGGGCGCGTCTCCCTAGAGGGCTGCCTGATCGCGGGCCTGGCGCTCGGCCTGCTGCCGAAAATATATATTGCGCTCGTCCTGGGGCAGGCCGATCCGTTCGTATGGGTGTTGTTCGGACTGGCGTTCTGCCTGCCGTCGGCGGGCGCGCTGCTGGCGGTCGCGGCGCAGATCAAGCTCTACACTTTCTGGCCTCTGGCGGTGGCGGGCTGGCACGAGCGGCAGCGCATTCTCCGGCCTGCGGCGATCGCGCTGGCGGCGGGCATGGCGCTCGGCGGGCTGGCGTGCGGATGGGGGACTTTCGGGGAGTGGGCGAGATCCGTCTTACCGGTCGTAGGCCAGGGAACCTTCAACAACGACAACGTCTCCCTCTCCTTTGCCGTGCTGCGCCTGGCGCGCGGACTGGGCTGGAACTATGCGGGCGGGCCACTGCCGGGAATCGCCCGTTTCTACCTGACTGTAATGGAACTACTCGGCCCGCTCACGGTCGCCTACCTGACCCGGCGGTGCGAGAGGCAAATGCAGACTGCCTGCGTCGCCGCCGCCGCGCTGCTGTTCGCGCCACTCTGCTGGACCTGCTACCTGGCCCTGCTCCTGACTCCGGCGGCGCTGGCCCTGCGCGCGTTTAGCCCACCCCCCGTCCCCCTCCCCATTCGCTCGTACCTCGCTGGGGAGGGGGAGCAAAACATCCACGCCCCCACCGTGTCTCCAATTCTCAGCAGAGCGCAAAGGCTTAGGCCATGTTCTCCCCTCTCCCTTGCAGGGAGAGGGGTCGGGGGTGAGGGTAGAGGCTTGCGCCCTTGCTCCCCCTCCCCAGCGAGGTACGAGCGACCGGGGAGGGGGACGGGGGGTGGGTTCGCCCTCCTCCTGACGGTCGCGGCGCTGCTGGGCTTCATTGCGCTGCAGTATCGGATGCCGGAAGATTTCGCCGGAACCTGGGGCGTCAACCAGGCAGGCGTGGGTCAGTTTGCCAGGCATCTGTTCGGGCGGACTCTGCCCGCGCTGGACAGAGCGGCGTTCGCGCTCTGGTTCCGCGTTGCGCTCGTCGGCCTGTGGCTTAGCTATATCTTCCTGCTCGGCACGGGACTGCGCGGCGGCGTTCCGGCGCGGCGCACGCTGCTGTCATTGGTCATCGGCGTGCCGCTCCTGGTGGCCCTCTTCTGTCCACCCTCGCTCTCCGTAGACGCCTACGGCTATGTCAAGTATGCGCGGATGCAGGTTCTCTACGGCCTGAACCCGTACACGCACGTTCCGGCGGTCTTGAAGGAGAGACACGACCCGGCGGCAGGCTATCCCGGCTGGAACCACTCCACGCCCTACGGTTCGCTGTGGACGCTGCTCGCGTGCGGCCTCGTATGGGTCCTGCGGTCGGCGGAGCTGTGGGGACAGGTAGTCGCGATGAAGCTGGTGGAGGCGGGCGCGCTCGTCCTGGCGGCGTTTGCCGGACGCCGGATCGCGGCCCGGCTTGCGCCGGAGCGCGCCGACCTGACTCTGCTGGCGATCGGGCTGAACCCGCTGCTGCTGCTGGAAGGGCCGGGCAACGGGCATAACGATCTGCTGATGATGGCGTTCCTGCTGCTGGGCGTGGCGTTCTATCTGGAAGGCAAGTATGCCCGGAGCGCGCTCTGCTTCGGCGGCTCTATCGCGGTCAAACTCGTGACCGTCGCGTTTCTGCCCTGGATCGCCTGGGAGCGGGCGCGCGGCAAGACCTTAAAAGAGGGCGCGACGGCGGTTCTGGTTCTGCTGACGCTGGCCCTGACGCCGCTGACGCTCGGCCTGATTCCGTTCTGGCAGGGCCAGGCGACCCTGACGGGCGCGGGGTTCCAGTCGCGAGCAGCGGCAGGCGTGAGCGCGGAGATGCTGGCGCGCGAGGCGCAGCTTGCAGAGCGGCTCCGGCAGCAGGGAGTCCCGGCGGGGCTGGTTCCGGTCGCCGTCTCGCTCTCCCGGCAGTGGCCGTTGATGGCGGTCTATATCGGGCTGTCGGCGTGGCTCTGGCGGCGGAATTCGGTCGCGGATCGCCTGACAGCCTGGGGGGTTCTCACCATCTCGCCCGCCTTCCTGATGACCGGCCTGTGGTTTCCCTGGTATTTTAGCTGGTCGTGGACGGCGGCGCTGGCGCGCTGGGATCGCCGCCATCTCTGCCTGATTGCGGCCTGCTGCGGGCTGTCGCTGGTGTTCAGCCTGCTCTACACGCTGTAGCCACGGCCCTGCCACAAACAGACGCGCCGCAGGGAGATTTTCCCATACGGCGCGTTGCCTTGCTCGGAGCAGTAATTGAGTCAGTAGCGGTTGCGACCGCCGCCTCCCCCGTAGCCGCCTCCGCCGCCACGATTACCGCCGCCATAGCCTCCGCCTCCGCCACCGCGAGGACGCTCCTCGCGCGGCTTGGCCTCATTGACGGTCAGGGTGCGCCCGCCCATCATCGTGCCGTTCAGGGCGCTGATCGCAGCGTCCGCTTCGGCATCTGTAGACATCTCTACAAAGCCGAACCCTTTGGCCTGTCCCGTGTAGCGGTCGGTGACTACAGTCGCCGACGTGACGGTGCCGGAACCGGCAAACAGGTCTTCCAGGTCGCTGTCTGTCGCAGAGTAGGGCAGGCCGCCCACATAGATACGCTTTGCCATTGCGGAATGGCTCCTTTCCTTTACCGAATCTGTACGAAGTAGTCGCTGCGCTGCCAACAGCGCCGGATTAGCCAGGCTTGGCGGCATCTTGCGCGGCAAAGTAGCTGCCCAGCACGCTGCTCAGCTTCTCGATGGCTGCTTTGCGAGAGACACAGGGAATCTGCGCGCGATGGATCAGATCGCTGAGATGGGCATACGCGGGCGCGCTCGCTCGCCATGTCTGCTGGCCCTCATCGAACCAGGAGGTGATAGTCAGGGTGCGCCTGCCGACGGTGCATCGGGCGCGCTCGAACTCGGCCATGGCACAACTCTCCTTCTGAGTGGTGATCGCCTACGAGAGGAAGGGCATGAACGCCGGATTCAGCGGCGGTAGCTGCGGCTGCTCTTCTTCGGACGGGCGGGTTGCGGGCGGCGGTCGGTGTCGGTGGAAACGGTGCGAATGCCGCTCATGGGTATCTTCTGAAAGCATTTCGAGCAGTAGAAGTTGTCGCGTTTCACGGCGGCAATGGGCAGACTGGTGCGGTGCTGACAGTTCGGGCAGGTAACGGCAATCTCTCCTGCGGCCATAGGGCCTCCCTTCCGTTGGCCTGCCTTCCTACGTGCCTTCCTCCATCGTGAGGAAGCGGCGCCGGAGATTAAAGTAAAAACCCTCTCCCGCGCTATGCTACGAACGCGCAGGAGAGGGTTTGTCTCAAGCGGTTAAAGGTAGGAAGTGCAGCAACAAGTTTAGTATAGCATAATTTTGCCCGACGAAGGAAGGCTCTGTTCCCTCCGTCTGTTCTTGGGGGAGCAAGCCGCTCTAGACGCCGAAGAAGGGTTCGCCGGGACGGGCGTAGCGGCGCGCGACCTCCTCGTTCAACTCCACGCCGAAGCCCGGTCGCTCCGTCAGCGTCACGTGGCCGTTCTGGATGAGCGGCTCGCTGCCGATCAGATCGTTCCAGAACGGCACGTCCTGCCCGTGAAACTCCAGCGCGGTGAAGTTGGGCGCGGTCGCGCAGAGATGCGCGGAAGCCATCAGGCCGAGCGGACTGGCGATGCAGTGGGGAGCCAGACCCACGCCATACTGGTGCGCCATGTCCGCGATGCGCTTGCCCTCCTGCAAGCCGCCGCACTTCTGGATGTCCGGCGCGACCAGGTCTATTGTCTGGCTCTCCAAAAGCGGCAGAAACCCCGCCAGCAGGAACAGGTTCTCTCCGGTCAGGATCGGCACGCCGCACGCGCGCTTGACGGCGGCGATCTGCCGCCAGTTCTCCGGCGGGCAGGGGTCTTCCAGCCAGAAGACGCCATACGGCTCTATCGCCCGCGCGATCTGAATGGCGTCGCTCGGACGGAAACGCCAGTGACAGTCGAACGCCAGGTCTACGGCGGGACCGACCGCCTCCCGCGTCTGCCGCACGACTTCGGCCATCTGCGCGATCTCCTGCTGAGTCAGGGGCCGATTCATCTCCTCGCCAGTCAGCACGACTATCGAGTCCAGGTCGAACTTCAGCGCGTCGAATCCCTTCGCGACGACCTCGCGGGCGCGCTGCGCGTAGGCTTCCGGCGCGTAGCGTTCTTCTGCCGGCGGCTCTCCCATTGCAGTCCGCCAGGGTGGATAACGCTCCTCCAGCATCGCGCTCCAGCTTTCGCAGTTGGCCCCGGCGTGCGAATCGGCGTAGATGCGGACACGGTCACGCACTTTCCCGCCGAGGAGTTGATAGACCGGGCAGCCGTAGATTTTGCCGACCAGATCGTGCAGGGCGGCGTCTATACCGGAGATCGCGTTCCAGACGATGCCGCCGCTGGAACCGGCCCCGCTCGCCTTGCGCGCCAGATGCGCCACCAGGCGGCTGATCTCACGCGGATCGCGTCCGAGGAGCAAGGGAGCCATCTCGCGCAGCATGGCGGTCAGCCCCGGCGCGAAGAAGCACTCGCCCGTGCCGTACAACCCGTCCTGTTCCGTCTCGATGCGGACGAACGTGTAGTCGTAGTTGGCTTCGACAACGGCGGTGGTGATTCGCGTAATCTGCATCGTTTTCCTGGTAAACGGGCTGTTGACCCCACCCCGGCCCTCCCCTTCGCAAGGGGAGGGAGCATCTATGTACTGGCTCTCCCCTTCGCAAGGGGATGGAGTCCCATCTGGCTCTCCCCCTCCTTACGAAGGAGAGAGCCAACAACTGGCTCCCCCTCCTTACGAAGGAGAGAGCCAACAACTGGCTCCCCCTCCTTACGAAGGAGAGAGCCAACAACTGGCTCCCCCTCCTTACGAAGGAGAGAGCCACCAACTGGCTCCCCCTCCTTACGAAGGAGGGGGAAGGGGGGAGGTTCCGAAGGTGAGGGCCAAAATGTCACCGCGCGGCTGTGGTGACGGGCTTTTTGGAGAGGGCGATCAGGTCGGCCAGGATGCGCCGCGTCTCCAGGAGCGTGATGTCCTGCGCGGTCGTGCTATCGTCCGGCGTGATTGCGGCTGCATCGTCCTCCTCTGCGGAGGACGGTTTCTTATTCGTGGCCGTGTTCTTGGCGCTGTTGGCGGTCGTCGGCGGAGGCAGGCCGGGCAGCGCCGCCTGTTTGAGCGTGATCAGATACTCCTTCTCTTTCGAGGGCGGGCGAGATTTCAACTCCTGCTTGCGCGCCGCAACGCGGGCGTCCGTCTCCTGCTTCTCCTTAAGACGCTGTTCTTCATTCAGCGAGACGCTCTTGTTCGCCAGCATCTCCTTGAGCTGCGCGATCTGCTGCTGCAGATAGGCGAAATCCTTGTCCGTCGCGATGCGCGCTTCCGAGCGCTTGCGCAGCGCTGCCAGATAGGGCTGCACGCGGTTCAGCTTCTGGAACCGCGCGCTGGGAATGGTGTCCCATTTCAGCGGATTCTCCAGCGTCTTCTCGCCCACGTCTATATAGTTCGTCAGCGAGGGCAGCGTGATGTCGGGAATGACGCCCTTGAGTTGGGTGGAGGCTCCGCTGGCGCGATAGAACTTCTGGATGGTCAGCATCAGCGCGCCCGGATCGGTCGCGATCTTGATGCGGTTGCGCTGGAGGATCGGGCCGAGCGGCATCACCGCCTGGACGGTCCCCTTGCCGAATGTCGAGGAGTCGCCGACGATGAGCGCCCTGCCATAGTCCTGCAAGGCTCCGGCAAGAATCTCGGAGGCGGAGGCGCTGAGGCGGCTGGTCAGCACGATCAGCGGCCCGTCGTAGAGAACCGTCGGGTCCGGGTCGTCGTCCACGCGCACCGTGCCGTCGGAATCCCTGACCTGCACGACCGGCCCCTTCTTGATGAAAAGGCCCGTCAGCCCGATGGCCTCCGGCAGCGAGCCGCCGCCGTTCCGGCGCAGGTCGAGAATGACGCCGTCCACCTTCTCCGCTTCCAGCTTTTTCAGCAGGCGCGCTACGTCCGCCGTCGTACTCTTGTGGCTCTTCGTCCGGGAGTCCATATCGGCATAGAAGGAGGGCAGGTCAATGACGCCCAGCCGCAGCGGCTTGCCCCCATTCTGCGGGACTTCGATCAGCCTGGCTTTGGCCTCCTGCTCCTCCAGCTTGATCTCGTCGCGGACGAGCGTAATCGTCTTGCGGGTGGAGGGGTCGGTCGCGTCTGCCGGGATGATGGTCAGGCGCACCGTCGTCCCTTTCGGGCCGCGAATCATGTCCACGATCCGATCCAGCTTCATGTCTACCACGTCTACCGGCGCTTCGTTGCCCTGCGCCACCGCCACGATGCGGTCGCCCTCTTTCATCTGCTTGCTGCGCATGGCCGGGCCGCCGGGGATCAGTTCGACGACTTTGCAGTAGCCGTCTTCGGAGGTCAGCTTGGCGCCGATGCCGAAGAGGGAGAGTTTCATCTGAATCCCGAAGTTCTCCAGCGAGGAGCGGCCCAGATAGTCCGAATGCGGATCGTAGGCGTGCGTCAGCGAACTGAGATAGAGCTGGAAAATATCGTCGTTATCATAGTCGTGCATGGTGCGCGCGAGGCGGGCGTAGCGGCGCGTGAGCGTCTTGACGATCTCTTCCGGCTTCTGCTTGTTCAGCTTCTCCTGCAGATACTCGTAGCGGAGGCGTTCCCGCCATATCTGCTGCGCTTCCGCCAGGTCTTTCGGGCGCGGGAGGTTTTTCCGATCCAGAACATAAACATCCTTGCCGGTGAAGGTGAAGTTCTCGTCGGTCTTCAGCAGTTGATTGACGTATTCCACCTGCTGATCGAGGCGCTGCAGGAAGCGCGCAAAAATCTTGTTCGCCGGGGAGGTGTCCCCATTCTGCTGTAACCGGTCGTCCAGGGTGTGCTGCCACGGCTCGAACTCCTCAAGATCGCTTTGCAGGAAATAGAGGTGCAGCGGATCGAGAGCGTCCAGGTAGTGTTCCAGATGGCGTGCGGAGATGGTGTCGTCGAGCGGCTGCCGCAGATAGTGTTCCTGCGTGAGCATGGTCGCCGTGACCCGCGCGATGGTGGCATCGTCCGCCGCGCTCGCCGGTTTCTTCGCGTCCGCAGACGCCCCGTTCTGAAGGTCGGGGGCGTTCAGGCTGGCGACAGTCGCCGGCCCCTCATCCAGCAGGGGCGCTCTCTCCGCCTGGCGCGCACAGCCGGGAACCAGCAACGCCAGGGTCAGCATCCAGCCGATACTTATGGGGTAACGTCTCATAACAGGACTATCCTTTGTGTCAGCATGACCGGGTACGTTTCGTATCCGTCTTTCTAGGGTACCATACCGGAGGGGGTTTTGCGCAAGGGCCGCGCGCCCCTGTCTTCCCTTTCCTATAGAGTTTATACGTTCTTCGGAGGAAAAAACTTTATCATGCCTGTTCATCCTCTTGCGGGCAAACCGGCCCCTGATGAGTTGCTCATTGACGCGGCGCGGCTGCGCGAACAGTTCTATACGGTGCATCCCGACCCCTCCGACCCGCAGCAGCGCGTCAGTTTCGGAACCTCCGGGCATCGCGGCACGGCGGCCAGAGGGACGTTCAACGAGGCCCACATCCTGGCGATCACGCAGGCCAT
>DASRGL010000406.1:0-8518 GCA_035651115.1 Chthonomonadaceae bacterium | reverse complement strand
GGCCCGCCGTGTCTTCGGGAGAGATACGGTCTACTCGGCCACAAACGGCAGTAGCGCGATATGGCGCGCGCGCTTGATGGCCTCCGTCACCATGCGCTGATGTTTGGCGCAGGTTCCGGTCGTACGACGCGGGACGATCTTACCGCGCTCGGAGATGAGCTTGGTGCGATAGCGGCCCAGAATCATCTGCTTGTAGTCTACGCTGGTGGCCTTGTCCACGCAAAACATACAGACTTTACGCCGGGGCTTACGGAACTTATTCGGCTTACCGCCCGGTTTACGGGGCGCAGCGGCAGTCATCGCGGTGTTTCCCTTTCCTCGGATGCGCGGGGGCCGACCGGCGCGTTATTCGTCCGCGAAGGGATCGGACTCGTCGAGGTCGTCGTCCACGGGCGGGGCCGCGCTGCGGGAACTGCCTGCGCTCGCCGGAGCGGCGGCGCGGGCCGGCGCAGCCGGTGCGCTGCTGACCATGTCGCCTTCGATGCCGCCCTCCTCCTCCGGGCGTGGCCCGACCGGATTCAGATTGTCGGCAACGATCTCCACCGCCTTGCGCTTGGTTCCGTCCTGGGCAACCCAGGAGCGAGTTTGCAGGCGACCATCCACCGAAACGAGGCGACCTTTCTTCAGATAGTTGGCGGCGAACTCGGCGGTGCGCCGCCACGCCACCACATCGAAGAAGTCTACGTCGTAATCGCCGGTCTCGTTTTTGGTAAAACGCTGGACGGCGATGCCCATCTGTGCCACCGCCACGCCCGCGGGCGTGTACTTCATCTCCGGGTCTCGTGTGAGACGCCCGATCAAGACGACACGATTCAACATTTCCGATTCTCCTTCCCTGATGCCCGGCTTTCGGGCCGGACAACGGTTCTCATGGGTTATGCACGAATAACGACGCCGGTTGCGCCGCCCGATAATAGCTACTCCTGCGGACACGGCCAGAGCGGAAAGGCTCTTTGGCCGGGCCGCGTTCTCTACTCCTCGTCTTCGTCTTGTCGGACAACGAGATGCCGGAGGACGTCATCGCTGATGCGGAAGATACGATCTAGTTCTTTCGGCACGGCGGCTTCGGACTGGAACTGCATCAGGATGTAGATGCCCTCGCGTTTTTTCGCGATCTCATAGGCGAGCGGGCGTCGGCCTTTTTCCCATTTGCCGGTCTCGCCCACCTCGCCGCCGCCGTCCGTGACGATCTTTTTGTACTTCTCGATGATCGGTTCCAGGTCTTCGTCGGACGTGTCCGGGTCTACGATGTACATCGCCTCGTAGTGGCGCATACGCTTTCACCTCCCCTCGGTCGGTAGTGCGTCGGCAGAGCAGAGCGGAAAATGTGCCGTTCGCGCTGCGCAGGACGCCTCTGGCTCCGGTCTCGCCCGGAGCGGGAAGGACACGGCAGGAAGCGCAAAAACGGCTTCCGGCCCAGGCGTGAAACCCACCCACGCCTGAATAGTGTCAATTTGTCTCGCTAGTTTACCCCAATCCGGCAAAATTTGCAAGCGCGAATTTTCGACTTCAGACTACATCGGCCAGGAAACTCCTTGCCCGGCGAATGCATTCACGGCCTGCCTTCACCCCGTTACCACGGGGCGGGTCGCCCTCTGGGAAGTCGGCGCAGGCCGACTTCGTGCTATGGCAGGTGCGGCGGCACCTGCCGCCGATCTGACCCTGACCCTGGATTTGAAAGCCCTGGGAATGGAGAAGGCGGAGTTTGCCGCCATCACCGGCTGCCGGATCAGACATGTGGATGCCGACAGCGTGCAGTTGACCGTACCGGCGCAGTGGACGGCGGTCGTCAGCGTGAACCGCCCCGATGCCGCCGCGCTCGCAGCGGCGCATCAGCGGGAGCTTGCGCAGTGGCGGCGCGCGGGAGGCTGAAACCTCACGGTTTCCCCTCTCCCGTCGCGCAGCGGAACCACAGGGAGAGGGGACAGGGGTGAGGGGCTTTTCAGCGCCGCCAGGCGCGCTCCAGATCGTCCTGCGGCTCCCAGCCGAGCATCCTGTGCGCCTTCGTGTTGTCGTAGACGCCCTGCGGCATGTCCGCGCCGATGTGGAAGACCTCGTAGCGGCGTTCCAGCGCCTGGGTTTCGACGGCGCGGCGGAGGGCGCGCGCGGAATCACGCCAGGAGACCGCCAGCGGATGCACCCATTCCCATCGGCTGAGAAGCTCCGGGTTGACGAAGTGGCAGTAGAGCAGGACGGGGACTTGCAGATCGTAGTAGTCGGCAAAGACGCGGAGTATCTCCTGGCCCAGGTACTTGCTATGGGCATAGAGTTCCCGATGCGGGCGCGGCGGCGCGTCCCCTGTCAGGTCGTAGTCCCAGATATAGTCCGGGGGATCGTGAGAGAGGGTCAGGGCCGGGCCGGTCTGCACGACGCGGCGGATATTGTGCTGTACGGCGGCGCGCGCGATGTGGTAGGCTCCCAGCGTATTGACCCGGAAGGCGTCCGTCGGATCGTGCCGCAGCACCGAGCAGTTGACAATGGCATCCATGCCTTCACAGGCCGCCGCGACCTGCTCCGCGTCGCGCACATCCACGACAAGGTTCTCGTGCGGCGGGGGCAGCGGGCGGGGCAGAGGCGCGCCTTCCGACTGCGGCTTGCCTTCGGCGGCGATCTCGGCAAGGGGCCGAATGTCGGTCAGACGGAGGGTGTAGGAGGGTGCCATCTCCTCTGCCGCCGCCGCGCCGACCGGCCCGCCCGATCCGAAGAACACCACGCGCCGGATCTTGCGCGCCGAGATCGGCTCCGGCGGCGCGAGAATCTGCCGCCAGTCCGGCACGGAGGACGGCGCTGCCGGGGCGGGCGCTTTCTCTCGCTGTGCCTGGAAATCATGGGCAGGCTGGTAGCCGAACGGCGCTCCGCCCCAGTTCCTCACGGCCCGCGCCGGACGGACTTTCGCGTGGTCGCCTGGCGCGGCGATATGGAACAGAGACCAGCCGCGCGGCTTCGGCTCGTTCGCGGCAAAATCCAGCGCGCGCTGCACGCCTGCGACGGCATCCTCGATGTGCAGCCAGCGCGGGTCGTAGGGCGCGGACGCCGCCATCGCATCGTCCACCAGCCGCCCGAACCGCAGGCAGAGCGCGCTGAGTCCCGTGCCGCGCACGCATTCGCGCACCGAGAGTTCCGCCAGCCAGGGGACGAGTTGGCCGAGTTCGGGCGTCGGGCGGGGCCGCCACGCCTCGGACACTTTCCAGTCCGCAGGCAGGCGGTCGAACAGGTCGAGGGTGCTGCCGAGGATCAGGCGTTGCACTCCGGCTTCCAGGGCCGTCGTCATCAGGAGGTAGGTTCCGCGCGTGGCAATATCAATCGCCTCGGTCTCCGACTCCGGCAGAGGGGAGAGCGGCGCGAAGTGCAGCACGGTGTCCACGCCCTGAAGTTGCCCGGTCAGAAACTCCGGGTCGCGCAGATCGCCTTCGATGCCTTGCAAGGAGCGCGGCAAGGACGCGGTAAAACGGGTATCTACGGCGCGCACGCGGACGGACTCCGGCAGCGACGCGATCACGGCACGGCTGAGGGCGCTATTCGCGCCGGTAATGAGTACGGTCTGAATGGTTGGATTCACGCAATTGACCTCAAACGCAAAATAGGCCGCGCCCCCCGCATGGGCGGACGAGGGCCAGGGCGGAAGGCCCTACTGCTCACTGGAACACCACCAGCAGGTCGCCCGTATCTATGCGATGGCCGGGCTTGACCAGCACCTCTTTGACGATCGCTTTGATGGGGCTGTTGATATAGACCTGCACCTTCATCGCCTCGATGCCGATGAGCAGATCGTCCTTCTCTACCTCCTGGCCGGGCTGGACATTCACCTCGACCACCGCGCCGGGCATGGGCGCGCCGACATGGTGCATGTTGTCCGGGTCGGCTTTGGGATGGCGATGAATGGAAGCGGCTGTCGAGCGATCCAGTACCTTGACCTCGCGCGGCTGGCCGTTGAGTTCGTAGAGCAGCGTCACCATGCCGTGCGGATCGGGAACCGTGCGCGCGATATATTTGATGTAGAGCGTCTTGCCCGGCTCGATGGTCACCTCGGTCTCCTCGCCGGGTTCCATGCCGTAGAAGAAGTTGACCGTCGGAACCACGCTCACGTCCGCAAATTCGCGGCGGAGCGCGGCGAAGTCGGTGAACACCTTCGGATACATCAGGTAGGACAGCACGTCCTCTTCGCGCGGCTTGCGGTGCAGTTTCGTCTGCAACTCCTCGCAGGTGGCCTGGAAATCCACCGGCGGCAGCATCGCGCCCCAGCGTCCCTCCACCGGCTTGCGGCCTTTCAGCACGACCTCGGCCAGTTCCTGCGGAAAGCCGCCCTCCGGGTAGCCGATCTCGCCCGCGAACAGCCCCACCACCGACTCCGGGAACTGAATGTCGCGTCCCTTCTCCAGGAGCGTCTCCGGCGTCAGGTTGTGTGTCAGCATATAGAGGGCCAGATCGCCGACAACCTTGCTGGAAGGCGTCACCTTCACGATGTCGCCGAGCATCCGGTTGACGACCGCGTACATCTGCTTCAGTTCCGGCAGCCGGTCGCCGACGCCCATCGCCTCGGCCTGCGGGCGCAGGTTGCTGTACTGCCCGCCCGGTATCTCGTGCAGATAGACGTCGCCGGAACTGGATTTCAGGTCGCTCTCGAAGGGCGCGTACTGCTCCCGGACGGCCTGCCAGTAGTCGGCATGGCGGATCAGGGCTTCCAGGTTCAGTTCGGTATCGCGCTCCTGCCGCTGCAGCGCCGCGACCAGTGCCTCCAGGCTCGGCTGGCTGGTCAGGCCGGACATGGAACTGATAGCGGCGTCCACCACGTCCACGCCTGCCTCCGCCGCGAACAGCAGCGCGCCTACCTGCCCGCCCGCCGTGTCGTGCGTATGAAAATGGACGGGCAGGCCGACCTCCTGCCGCAGCGTCTCCACCAGCTTGCGCGCCGCGTAGGGACGGCACAGCCCCGCCATGTCCTTGATGGCAAGCATCGTCGCGCCCGCCGCTTCCAGCCGCTTCGCCATCCGCACGTAGTAGTCCAGATCGAACTTCGGGCGGGTCGGGTCGAAGAGGTCGCCGGTGTAGCAGATGGCGGCCTCCGCAATGGCTCCCGCCTCCCGCACGGCCTCGATTGCGGGCAGCATCGCCTCGATGTCGTTCAGCGAGTCGAAGATACGGAACAGGTCAATGCCGTCGCGCGCGGCGACGCGCACGAACTCGCGCACGACGTTGTCCGGGTAGTTCGTATAGCCGACGGCGTTGGAGCCGCGCAGCAGCATCTGGAAGAGAATGTTCGGGATGCGTTCCCGCAGCGCCGCCAGCCGCTCCCAGGGGTCTTCGCAGAGGAAGCGCATGGTCACATCGAAAGTCGCGCCGCCCCACATTTCGAGCGAGAACAGGTTCGGGAAGTCGTGCGCGATAGCATCTGCCGCAGGCAGCATGTCGTAGGTGCGCAGGCGCGTCGCCAGCAGCGATTGGTGCGCGTCGCGCAGCGTCGTGTCCGTGACCAGCAGCCGCTTCTGCTCCCGCACCCAGGCCGCGAACTTCTCCGGGCCAAGCTGCCTGAACAGGTCGCGCGTGCCAGCCCTCATCCCTAGCCCCTCTCCCACGCTCTGGGAGAGGGGAACTGTCAGGGCTTGCTTTGAACTCCCCCCTTCTCCCGCAGCGTGGGAGAAGGGGACGGAGGATGAGGGCGGCACGGGCTTGCGCAGCTTTTGCGGCTTGCTGCCAGGAGGAACCGTGGGGTTGCCGTTCACGATCACGTCGCCGAGGAAGCGGAGCAGCTTGGAACCCCGGTCGGCGCTCGGCGGGAAGTGGAAGAGGGAGGGCGTCTCCTCGATGAAGGTGGTCGTGCAGGCTCCCGCGCGAAACGTGGGATGCCGCAGCACGTTCTCCAGGAAGGGGATATTGGTCTTGACGCCGCGAATGCGGAACTCGCTCAACGCCCGCGTCAGCTTACTGCACGCATCCTGGAAGTCGAGGCTCTCTGCGGAGACCTTGACGATCATCGAATCGTAGTAGGGCGTGATGACCGCGCCGGAGAAGGCCGTGCCGCCGTCCAATCGGATGCCGAAACCGCCCGCCGAGCGGTAGTGGGTGAGGCGTCCATAGTCCGGGATGAAGTTGTTGGCCGGGTCTTCCGTCGTGATACGGCACTGGATGGCGTAGCCGCGCATCTGCACCGCGTCCTGGCCCGGCAGGTTGATGGCCGGATCGGAGAGGGCATGGCCCGCTGCGATGTGAATCTGGCTCTTGACGATGTCAATCCCCGTGATCATCTCGGTGACGGTGTGTTCGACCTGGATGCGGGGATTCATCTCGATAAAGTAGTGATGGCCCTCCTGATCCACCAGGAACTCGACGGTTCCGGCGTTGCAGTAGCCGACCGATTTCGCCAGTAGCACTGCATCGGCGCGCAGGCTTGCGCGCACGCTCTCCGGCAGGCCGAGGCTGGGGGCGATCTCGATGACCTTCTGGTGGCGGCGCTGCACGGAGCAGTCGCGCTCGAAGAGATGGAGCGTATTGCCGTAGGAGTCGGCGAGGATCTGCACCTCGATATGCTTGGGATGGCGCAGGTATTTTTCGAGGAAGATGTCGCCGCGCCCGAAGGCCGCCGCCGCTTCGCGGCTGGCGGCGGTGAAGTGTTCCAGCAGTTCGCGCTCGTCGTTGGCGACCCGCATCCCGCGCCCGCCGCCGCCGAAGGAGGCTTTCAGGATGACCGGGTAGCCGACCTTCTCGGCCCAGGCTGCTGCGGTCGCCCCATCGGGAAGCGGCTCGTCCGTGCCGGGAACGGTCGGGATGCCGAGCTGCTGCGCGTTCCGGCGGGCCGCCGTCTTGTCCCCGACGGCCTCCAGCACCTCCGGGGACGGCCCGATGAAGACGATCCCGGCGGCTTCGCAGGCGCGCGCGAAGTCCGGATTCTCCGAGAGGAACCCGTAGCCGGGATGGATGGCCTCGACATCGTGCTGACGTGCGATGTCGAGGATGGTGTCAATATCCAGGTACGCCTTGAGCGGATCGCGGTTTTCGGGCAGCGCGTAGGTCTCGTCGGCTTTGTAGCGGTGGAGCGCGCCGCGATCCTCCTTGGAGTAGATTCCGAGGGTGCGGATATTCAGTTCCGCGCAGGCGCGAAAGACCCGAATGGCGATCTCACTGCGATTGGCGACCAGGATACGGCGGAACGAACGGACAGGCATCGGCGACTTTCCTTAGCTAGATCGGTTCGACAGGGGGATAAACTCTAGACTACAGTATATCACGAAACCCCCTATATTACGCCTCCCCTGCCCTGCCAAACCCACCGCAGCCGGACTCCAAACCTACCGAGCGTCTGGAAGAAGATGCCTCAGAACGGATGCCTGCCGACCTGGAAGCGCACAATAGCGAGGAAGCGTTCTGGCGGAAAAGAACGCTTCCTCGCCCTCTTAGCCGGGAAGGAGCGGCACGTCAACGACCGCTCCTCAAAGAGGGGAAGGAGAGGATCAACGGCGCTTGCGTTTGGAATCCTCGCCTGCCTTCTTGTCGGGCGGCTTCACGCCTTCGGGCAGCAGGGCTTCCTGCGCCTTCTGTTTCAGTTCGTCCAGCGCGTCGGCTTCGTTCTCGGTCTCCATTCCGGCAGGAATCCCGTAGCGGCGGAAGATCGAACGCCAGCGGCGCGGGCGATTTTCGGGCATCACTCCCATGGCTCTCACCTCCTCGCTTGCTTTCTTGCGAGCGCTCTGTTTGCTTGCCTGATTCTCCTGACGCCGCGCCACGTGCGTCGGTTTCAGCGTTCACGGCGCGGAGGGTGGACAATGCCGGGCAAATTCGGCTAGAATTAAGGCCGGGAACGCAACTTAATGCGGCCCCAGGCAATCCATAACGTTAATCCATTGTAGCGCGGGAGGCGCAGGCCGTCAAGCGAAGACGCGCCAGGAACGCTCTCCAGCCCCGCTATGATGTACCGACCGAGGAGGTTGCAGGCTTTTGAACCACTGGAAACGCACCGTCAACTGTGGCGCGCTGACCGCCGCCGATGAGAACAGAGAGGTCACGCTGAACGGCTGGGTCCACCGGCAACGCGACTTCGGCGATCTGGTGTTCATAGACCTGCGCGACCGCACCGGCCTGGTGCAGGTCGTCGTGGATGCCTCCGCCGTTCCCGACCTCGTGCCGACCGCCAACAGCGTGCGCAGCGAGTACGTGCTGAGCGTGCGCGGCATGGTGCGCCGCCGTCGCCCCGGAACCGAGAACCCGGCCCTGGCAACCGGGGAGATCGAAGTCGCCGCGCAGACCATCGAAATCCTCAACACGTCCAAGCCCCTGCCGTTCCAGATCGCCGATGAGGACAAGATGCCGCAGGTGGACGAGACGCTGCGTCTGAAATATCGCTATCTCGACCTGCGCCGCCCGCCGATGTACGAGCGGATCGCCGTGCGCCATCGGGCCGTCAAACTCATCCGCGACTTCATGGATCAACAGGGCTTTCTTGAAATCGAAACGCCCATCATGACGAAAAGCACGCCGGAGGGCGCGCGGGACTATCTCGTGCCGTATCGCCTGGAGCCGGGCCTCT
>DASRGL010000405.1:0-13332 GCA_035651115.1 Chthonomonadaceae bacterium | reverse complement strand
TGGGCCTTTGCGCGTTCGACGACAATATCGCAGAAGGCAGCCAGTTCCACATCCTCGGAGCGGGACAGTTCGGGCAGGTGGGCGTTGGAGATGCCGCCGCAGCCGATCAGACCGACCCGTATCTTCTCTTTCTGAGCCATGAATTCCGTACTCTCCTCGACTCTCTTGCTTGCTTACAGAGTTCGCCGCTCGTCCCCCCGTTCCTGCCTGAGCCGATGCAGGGAACGAAAACAGACAAAACGGACGGTAAAAGCAGGAGATCACGCGCGGACGCCGAATAGACAGCTATGGGCTTCCTTCAGACTCATATCGAAAGCTTCATGAGCTACCTGACGACGGAGCGCGGCCTGTCGCCGCACACCGCCGAGGCGTACCGGTACGATCTGGAACAGTTCCTGCTGATCGCGCTCCAGCGCGGCGTCCGCAATGCCGAAGACATCCTGGAGTCGCATGTGCTGGCCTGGATCGCGCAGATGGTGGAGCAGCAGCTTGCGGAGAACACCATCGCGCGCCGCCTGACCGCGCTGCACACCTTCGCCAAGTACCTCGTCATTGACGACGTGCGCAAGGACGATTTCATGGCGGGCATCCAGGGGCGCAAGCGGCCCAGGCGCCTGCCCCGCTCGCTCTCCGTCGCCAAAGTCAAGCAGTTGCTCAACCAGACCGATCCCGCCGATCCCTACTCCCTGCGCGATAAGGCGCTGTGCGAACTGCTCTACGCGACCGGGATGCGCGCCTCGGAACTGGCGAAGCTGACGGTGGACGATCTCGATCTGGAAAGCGGGCTGGTGCGCTGCTTCGGCAAGAACCGCAAAGAGCGGATCGTGCCGGTCGGCAAGGTCGCCTGCGAATACGTCGCGCTCTATCTGGCGCAGCGCAAAGCCGTCGTCGAGGCGGCCAGAGCGGGCCAGGAAGTCCCCCGTGCGGAGACTGTCGGGCGTGGCAAACGAAAGCGGAACGCAGGCAAGGCCCACACGCTGGAAGAGGCGCGCAGCCCCTATCTCTTCCCTAACCGGCGCGGCGAGCCGCTGCAACGGCAGGACATCTATAACCTGGTCAGGAAGCACGCGGCCAAGGCGCAGTTAGATGTCAATGTGACGCCGCACATGCTCCGCCACTCCTTCGCGACGCACCTGCTCGCGCACGGCGCCGACCTGCGCACGATTCAGGAACTCCTCGGCCATTCGCAGATCACGACCACCGAAGTCTATACCCACGTCACGAACACGCGCCTCAAGGAGGTCTATAAGAAGGCCCATCCGCGCGCGTGAAGAGACGCTTTCCAGGAGCCAAAGCCAAAACGCCGTGATGGGACGCCTTCCGCTTCCACTCGCGGCGTTTTGGCTTTCGCCCTGCGCGCGATCGTCCGTCGCGAGACCCTGACGACAGGGCGAATTCGGATTTTAGACCTGTTTTAGGGCTGTCCGGTATCCTGCTGGCAACACACATCCGTTCGGTCGGAAGCGCCCGATACCGAACTGTTCTCAGATCACCGACCGCGCGTCACGCGGCGGCATTGTCGCCAGAAAGGAACCGATCATGAAGACCACAGCCCTTTGCCTTCGCACCGCTTTCGCCATCACTGCGCTCTACGCCCTGACGACACCGGCAGCCCTATCACAGGGCTTGCTGTTCAAAGCCTTCTCCGTGACCGACCTGGGACAGGTCGAGACCCTGGGCGGCCTCAACAACAAGTCCGATGTCAGCGTGGTGGGTGTGCATCGGATTTCCTCCTCGATCCAGCGCGGATTTCTCTTTCGGCCCAGCAGCGGCATCCGCGATCTGGTTCCCTCGAACTCCAACGCCTCCGATCCCATCGCGACGGGCGTGAACACGACGGCTTTCACCAACGACACCATCATCGGCACCGACCGGAGCCAGGCCGCGTTTCTGTTTTCTCAGTCCGTCGGGGCCGCTCCGATCCCGATGGCCCATGCCGCGCTCAATGGCAGCCTGTTCAATGGCGACCTGCCGCTCGCCATCAACGATTCCGGCGTCTCCGTCGGAGTCACCAACTTCCTCCTTCCCGATGTTCCCGGCAACTGGCGGATGCCCACGCGCTGGATCGCTTCCGGGGCCAACACGACGGTCGCCCTGCTGAACACCGGCGGCAATCTCTCCGGTACGCCCTTCCCGATTCCCGGCTCGGCGCGCGATGTCAATAGCGCGGGCGCGGTCGTGGGGGAGGTCAACCAGCGCGCCTGCCTTTACCGCGACGGGCAGTCGCCTCTGCTGCTGGCGGCAAGCGGCAGCGCCGCCAACGGCATCAGCGACAACGGCTTCATTGCCGGTTTCATGCCGGACGGCAACGGCGCGATGCACGCCTTCATCAAACCGGCCAACAGCGCGATTCAGTTGGTGCTGCTGCCCAACTTCGCGCTGTTCGCTACCCAGAGGTTCGTCGCCAGTTGGGCTAACCGGATCAACAGCGCGGGCATTGCCGCCGGATCGGGCGTGCGGGCCGACGGGGTGGCGTTCGCCTTCCTGTGGCGGCTGGGTTCGGGCGGCGGCTGGGCCGATCTCAACACGGTCAGCGTTCTGCCCGGCGGCGTGTTGCTCACGGAGGCGGTAGACATCAACGACCGGGGCGATGTCCTCTGCTATGGCCTCATCAACGGGCAGAAGCACGGCTTCCTGCTGCGGCCCAACGGCAGCCCGCTGATGTTCCGCCAGTTCTAAAGAAGCCTCCTATCCGACACGCACAAACACGCCGGGAGTTCGATAAGATCGAACTCCCGGCGTTGTGAAATCCAGACTCGATTTTGGCAAGCCAGCGTATCGTCTCAGGCCGCCATCAGGGCTTCTTGATAGGGAGCCAGCCGCTCGCGCAGCATGTTCCGAGCGCGATTCAGCCGGGACTTCACCGTGCCGATAGAAAGCCCCGTCGCCTCCGCGATCTCCTCATAGGACTTGCCTTCGCTATGATACATCCGCAGCACCTGCCTCTGGTAGGCGGGCAGATGATGGATCGCCTTCGCGAGAAGCTGCGCCGTCTCCTGCTCCATGCACCGCGCTTCCGGCGTCGGCGCCGGATCGAGAATATCGCGCCCGGCGGAGGGTTCGCCATCGCTGTTCGGGCTGGCATCCAGGCTCAGGTGGCTGCGATGCGTGGGCCGAACGCACAGATCAAGATAGGTGTTGCGCACGATGCGGAACAGCCAGGAGGTAAAGCTGGCCTCGTTGCGGAAGGTGTGCAGATTCTGGTACAGCCGCAGGAACACCTGCCCGGCGATGTCTCCCGCCTCCTCATGGTTGCGGCACAGCGAATAGGCAAACTTGTAAACGGACTTCTCATAGCGGCGGATCAGGCTGTCCCAGGCGTCCCTATCACCCTGCTTGCAGCGCTCCAGAAGCGCGGCCTCGCCGAGCGTATCGGCGGCGGGGGCAGAGGCGTTGGCGAAAAGATGGCCCGTGCTGGCCGGGAAAAACGAGTCGTTGGGGGTCGAAACAGCGATCTGAGTCGGGTACATGTGTTTTGTCTCCTTGACAGGTCGTTAGAAACGTTGCGTCCTCGCCATACGGCGACGGATGTTACGCAGACGGTCAGGGCCTGCTCGGAGCGACAAACTATGCCGCCTCCGCCTCGCTATTTGGTTGTATGAATCTTTGCCGGGTGAAAAACAAAAGCGTCCTCGACGGGGCAAATCTGCTGCCATACCGAGGACGCGGACTATCTCAACGAGAGAACGTACCCGGTAGGCGTGACTCACCGTGAAGGGCGCTCAGGGCCTTCCGGCGGCGACAGACATTGCCGCAGGGCCGGATACGTTATGCAGTTATGCTATTTGGTTGTCGAACCTCAAGAGGGCGCGTGGCACACGACTTCCCGCATTTTCCACGCACGCTCACCTACATAGACGCATCTTCCCGGCAAAAGGTTCCCGGCATTTTTCACAGCGGTTCAGTTTTTTTCTGCGCGGCTGCAAGGAGGTCTTCCGCGCGGCAGCGCAGCAGCAGGCCCGCCCAGTCGGGGCGGAAGCGTGCCAGCAGCCGATGCGATAGGGAGCGATAGCTGTCGGACTGCCAGGGCTGAAATCCCGTCCGCGCGTAGAGCCGCCGCGCGCCGGTGTTGCTGTGGAGGACGTTCAGCGCCAGATAGGTACGGCCCTGTGCCAGCGTCCAGCGCGCCGCATCTTCCAGCAGGCGCGTGCCGATGCCCTGGCCCCGCTCCGCCGCCGCGACCGCCAGCGTCTTGATATAGACGAGGTCGGGAGCCTGCGGGAGGCGGCGCGTGAGGAACAGATAGGTCGCCAGGCCACCGAAGAAGGCGCGCGGCGCGCCCTGCCACTCCAGTTCCCGGCACAATATGTTCCAGTAGCGGCGGAGGCTGCCGTGCGCCAGCGGCGCGTCCGTATGCAGCGCGGCCAGGCCGACCACGCGCCCGCCGCGCTCGTAGACGCGCATTGCATCCAGGGACAAGATGCCTTCCTCGTAGAGCGCGGTCAGCAGCCAGACGACCTCCTCCGTACCCAGCGCTCCGAACACGGCGCGATACAGGCCGGGAAAGGACTCGGCCAGAATCTCGGCGACCGCCTCCGTGTCCTCAGTCCGCGCGTCGCGCACGCTCCAGAGGGCGGAGAGTTCCTCTTTTTCCCGCGCTATCTCCTCTCGGTAGTCGGCGGTTTCTTGCGGCTGGCTCGATGTTCCTGTTCGCACGCTTGACAACTCCTATCGCTACCTTCTATACTCGCTGCAAAGGCGCTCGTGTCCTTCATTTCTCCACGAGCAGCAGACGTCCTGCATCACCCCTAAGTTCCCGATGCGCGCGTGGCGCGGCGCAGACCGATGTCCGCCGTCACGCTCACGCGCCCGCATCCCGAAGGAGATCGCGCGATGATTTCTCAAGAACAGCTTTCGGACGCCCGCCGCCGCGCCCTCGTCTATCTGACGCGCGCGGGCATCGCCCTGACGCCGCAGGAGCGCGATAATATCGAAGTGGCCGATTTCGGCCTGGGCGAACTCGACCATACCGGCCTGGAACTGGTCGTCTATGTCAACACGGCGCGCTGCTGCGCCAAAGAACTCGTCCTCTTTCCGCGCCAGACCTGCCCGGAACACTGGCATCCTCCGGTGGCCGGAGAGCCGGGCAAAGAGGAGACGTTCCGGTGTCGGTGGGGCGAGGTCTACCTCTATGTGCCGGGAGAGCCGACGCCCGACCCCAAAGGCATCCCGCCCGCCGGGCGCGAACGCCACTACACCGTCTGGCACGAGATCGTCCTGCGGCCCGGCGACCAGTATACGCTGCTGCCGAACACGCCCCACTGGTTCCAGGCGGGCGATGAAGGCGCGGTCGTCAGCGAATTCTCGACCACCAGCCGCGACGAATCCGACATTTTCCGCGACCCGGACATTCAGCGGGAGACCGTCGTGCAGTAACCGGCCTCTCGCCCTCCATGACGCAGGGTTCTGTTCGGCCCCGGTTATACAAACGCGCCAGGAAACTTACTGGTTTCCCGGCGCGTTTGAAATAGTTAGGGGAGGGGATTTCTCCTCGCTGCGCAGGAGCGGGCGGCGGATCAACGCCGGGCGCGGAAACGGTCGGGAAGGCGCGCGGTCTGCGTCGCCTGCACCGGCGGCCTATAGGCTTTGACCATCGAGACGGCCTGCGACCGGGGTGCGGCGGCGAAAGGGATCAGGCTGCCGAGGCAGAAGACGCCGCCCGCCAGCAGTCCGCCCAGGCTGAGCGCGCTAAGGAGCAGGCGGGAGTCCAGAAAGTAGGCGTCGGAGCGCACAGAAGCGCGGCGGCCCGGCAGCAGGCGCGGCTCGCTCTGGTCGGTCTCCCACGATGCAGGCAGCGTCAGCGCGCTGGCTTCGGATTGGGACATGGCGAAAAACTCCTTGTGATAGGGCTTGGCTTCAAGCGTCTCGGCAGTTCTGCGGGAAGCGGCATGTCCTGAATCTATCGGCCCGAAACCCCGGTATCTTTACCCCCATGACCGCCGTTTTTGCGGCGCGGCAGGAAATCAGCGCCACAAAGCGGAATTCTGTATAGCGGACAGGCGGCGGATAATGTCACGGGCTTTGCGCCGGGAGCGAAGGCGACTATCTCCCCATGGGGGCGTCTGCTGTACAAAAATCGAGTATAATACAGGCTATCCCATTCTAGAGGTAAGTCCGGTCGTAATATGGAAACACACTGGGCCATTGATCTGGGGACAACCAATACGCTGCTCGCCAAATGGGTCGGGACTCATGCCGTCACCGTGGCGTTGGACGAACTGGTAGAGTACGAGCCGGCCTGGCAAACGCCTCTCATCCCTTCGGTCATCTATTTCCAAGACGCGGCGCGCGGGATCATCGGACGGCCGGCCCTGGCTGCCCGCGAGATTCTGCACGGCAGCGACCTGGCGACGCTGGGGCCGGTCGCGCGCTCGTTCAAGAAGACGCTGGCGCGCGCCAGCCAGCAGGCCGTCGCGCAGATCGGCTCCGATCAGATCTCGGCCCGGCAGTGCGCCACCGTCTTCCTGCGCGAACTGCTCAAATCCACCGAGGAGTACGCCCGGCAGCGCGCCAATCCCCAGCGCACCACCATGCAGCGGCTCATGCGCGTTCTGCGCTGGTGGCGGCGGGAGGGCCAGGTCACCGACCTGACGATGACCGTGCCGGTGGAGAGTTTCGAGCCGTACCGCGCCGAACTCTCGCAGATCGCCCACAAGCTCGGCGTCTCTAACTTCCGCACGCTGGATGAGCCGGTCGCGGCGGCCCTCGGCTACGGCGTGGACCTGACCGACGAGAAGCATATCCTGGTCGTGGACTTCGGCGGCGGCACGCTCGACCTGGCGATCGTCCGCACGCATCCGCCCAACATGAGCGGCGGGCGCGACCGCAGCATGGGCCAGCATCGCGCGACCCTGCTCGCCGGGCGCGGCCTCAATTTCGGCGGCGAAACGATAGATAGCTGGATCGCCGACATGGGCTGCGAGCGGTTGCAGGCGCATCAGACGGCGCTGCGGCCCGTCTTGCTCTCGCAGGCCGAAGCCATCAAGAAAGATCTCAGCAACAAAGCCTCCATCGCCGACAGTAGCTACTTCCTCCTCCAGGGCGGTGGGCGCATCGAGATCACCCGGCAGGAGTTCCTCACTATGCTGGAGGAGCGCGGCCTGTACAAGACCCTGGAGACCCTGACCGAGGCCACGCTCGACGATTGCCGCCATGAGATCAGCGAGTCGCAACTGGACGCCGTGCTGCTCGTCGGTGGCTCGACCCTGCTGCCGGGCGTGCGCGAACTGTTCGAGCGGCTGTTTGGGGCGCAAAAAGTCCACTACTGGGAGCCGTTCGAGGCGGTCGTCAAGGGGGCCGCAGTCTTCGGCGCGGGCTACAGCGTAGATCAGATCATCCACCACGACTACGCCATCCGGGTCTACAACGATATGCAGCAGCGCCCGGAGTACGAGCGGCTGGTGCGGCGCGGCACGGGCTACCCGACGCCGAATCCCTTCGAGACGCGCTACTATGCCGTGACGGAAGGTCAGCAGTTGTTCCGCCTGCCCATCTGCGAGGTCGGCTATGCGGGCCGTCTCGCGCTGCCCTGGAACAAGCGGATGAACGGCAACGAGTACTGGCTGCCCAACGGCTCCGAGGAGAGCGAGTGCGTCATCACGCTCAATGAGGGCGATACGCTCCGGCTCGCGCCGCCCGGTTCCGGCACGCAGGCCCGCCTGCGCATTGACTTCACCATAGATGTCAACCGCTATCTCTGCGCGACGATTCACGACCTGCTGCGGCAGCGCGATCTGCGCACGGAGGAGCGTGTCGTTCGGCTGCGCTAAAATACGGCCCTCATCCCCCCGACCCCCTTCTCCCAACGCTGTGGGAGAAGAGGGAGCCTCAATACGCTGGCGTTGCTCTTTCCTCCAACTCGGGTACGAGCGGGAAGGGAGGGACAAGCCTGCGCTCTAGTCGCCCCTCTCCCGCAGCGTGGGAGAGGGGAAGGGGGTGAGGGCTAAATAAGGAGGATTAGAATGCGCTTCAGGATGCGTGATTACGCATGTACCCTGCCTATGATCGTTGCAGCGTGCGGGCTGCTTCTGGCAGGCAGGCCGTCTCTGGCCGCCACGCCCGCTCCAGGCGCGGCGGCGAAACGGGCGGCGGTGCGGGCCGAAGCCGGAGACCTACAGAAAGGTTTCCTGCTGAAGACGATCCGGCACGGCGACAAGGAGTATCGCTACGTCCTCTATGTCCCGGCGGACTACGACGAAAGCAAGTCCTGGCCGACCATCCTGTTCCTGCATGGGGCAGGGGAGTGCGGCAGCGACGGACTGGCTCCGGTCGCCGTCGGCATCGGCCCGGCCCTGATGCTCCACTCGGAGCAGTGGCCTTTCCTGGTGATCATCCCGCAGAAGCCGGAACGCCGGGACGCCTGGGAGCAGCATGACGCGCTGCTGATGGCGATGCTGGACGAGACGAAGGCGCACTACAAGGTAGATGCGTCGCGCCTCTATCTGACCGGCCTCTCGCAGGGCGGACACGGCGCCTGGGCGCTCGGCGCAAAGCATCCCGACCTCTGGGCGGCCATCGCGCCCATCTGCGGCTACGGCAAGCCCGAAGAGTTTGCCGCGCCTCTGAAGGCGATGCCGATCTGGTGCTTTCATGGCGAGGCGGACCCCGTCGTGCCGGTCAAGCAATCGCAGGAGATCGTGGCGGCGATCAAGGCGGCGGGCGGCTCCCCGGAACTGACCACCTATCCGGGCGTGGAACATAACTCCTGGGACAAAGCCTATCAGGAAGCGGGCCTTGCCGACTGGTTCCTAAAACATAAGCGGTGAAGCCCACTCCAGGGGCAGGAATGCAAGAGCAACCCGAACGCACGTACAAGGCTACGCCGCGCGCCCTGACCGCCGCGATAGAGATCTATGCCCGGTGGGAAGCCGAGCGCGAGCGCAGCCCACTGGATCGCGTCGTCGAGGCGGAGTTCCGGTCGCGCCGCTCTCTGAACTCCGGCGAGCGGCGCTGGATCGCCGAACTCGTCTACGGCGCGGCCCGGTTTGCGCGGCGGCAGGCATATCTCCTCGACCTCCTCGGCCTTCCGATCATCTCCGACGCCCGAATCCGCCTCTGGGCCAGCGCGCCTGCCGCGCCCGATGGCGCTCCGCTTCCCGCGACGGCCCCGCCATCCGCCTTCGCTCCTCTCGTCTCCCCGGAACGGCTGGACGCGGCGCTTGCCGCCCTCCCCGGCACGGACACGCCGCGCGAATACCTCCGAATCACGCTCTCTTTCCCCGACGCGATGGCCGACGCGCTCGAAACGCTGCTCGGCGCGGAAGCTCCCGCCGCTGCTGCCGCCCTCAATGCGCAGGCTCCGACGACGCTGCGGGTCAACACACTGCGCGTCACCCGCGCTCGGGTACAGGCCGCGCTGCCGGAGACCGTCCCGACGCGCTTCTCTCCCTGGGGGCTGGAACTGCCGCGCCGCGTCAATCTCTACGACCTGCCGGGCTTCCGCGCCGGGTGGTTCGAGATGCAGGAGGAGGCCAGCCAGTTGGCCGCGCTGCTGACCGATGCGCAGCCGGGGCAGACCGTCGTGGAGGTGGGCGCGGGGGCGGGCGGGAAAACGCTGGCGCTGGCGGCGCTGCTGCAAAATCGCGGGCGGCTCGTCGCGCTGGATACGTCGGAGGCCAAGCTGGAGGGACTGGAGAAACGGGCGGCGCGGGCCGGAGCGACCTGCGCGGAGACCCTGCGGGTACTGGCAGCGGAGGAAGAGGGGACGTGGCAGCCTTCCGGCGCGGCCCGGAAACGCCTGAGTCGCCTCTACAACCGGGCCGACGTCGTGTTGGTAGACGCGCCCTGCACCGGAAGCGGCGTTCTCCGGCGCAGCCCGGACGCGAAATGGCGCGAGGCCGATATTCCTGCTTTTGCCCGGCTTCAGCAGGCGCTTCTCGCCCAGGCCAGCGCGCTGGTTGCGCCTGGCGGGCGGCTTGTCTACGTGACCTGCGCCTTCGAGCGCAGCCAGAACGAGGCTGTCGTCGAGGCGTTTCTCGCCTCTCCGCCAGGACAGGCGTTCGCTCTTGAACCGGCGCTGCCCCGCCTCCTCGCCGCGCGCCAGCGCCTCGCCTCGATCTCCAACGAGACGACAGCCTCCCTGTTCGATTCCCTGGCAGCGGGGCCGTACTTTCGCTCCTGGCCGCACCGGCACGGCCTGGATGCCTTTTTCGCCGCCGTGCTGTGTAAGGCAGGAATGGGCCGCTAACGTTTCGCGCTCTTCTCCGGTGCGTAGCGCGTTATTTCGTCCATCAGATTCTCGATGACCAGCGATTCGGCGTCCATCCAGTCGGCCAGAATATAGTCCCGGTTGCCGATTCGGCTGAGGGGCTGCAGCACCTCGATGAAAGCGTGCAGCGCCTCCGTGCCGTCGGCCAGCAGCAGATAGTAGCCCGCCTTGCCGCGCACGTGCGCGCTGTCATAGCTGAGGCCGCTCAGCATATCGAAATAGTAGCGGCCGTTGCTGCGGCGCGGCTCGTCCAGCGTGCCGAGCAGCACGGCGTCCGCATGGAGGAAGTCCGCCAGCTTCGAGACCGCCTGCGCGTCGGGAGCGGCGAAACGCGCGCTGCGGATGCGCCCCCCGTTCTGAAACAGTTTTGCGGGCGTCAGGTTCAGAGCCTCGAACGCCTTCGCCAGTTCGTCTGCCGGTACGACCGCGAACGGCGTGCGCGCGGCGACGCGGGCGGGCAGCGTCGTCCGCACATGCGCTTCGAGGCGGCGCAACTGCTCGGCGTACCGCTTTTCGCGCGCATCCGGCTCTTTCGCGGGCCTGCCTTCCGGGGCGCGGCTCGCCTTCTCGGTTTTGTCGGCCTCCTCGGAGCCTGAAACGCGCGCGAGGGTATCCGTGCCAAAGAAGGGCGGCACGACCGCGATGCGCCGCACCGAGGCCAGCAGGACACGGCGTTTGTCGCCCGCCGCATCCGCGCGCGCGCCGGACAGGGGAAAAACAAGCAGTCCCAACAGGAGGACTATCGAGGCAAACCGGGCCGCCATTCTGTAACTCCTCTCCACCAGAGCGCCGGGCCTCCTGCCTGATGAGAAGCAAGAGCCGGGTGAATTCACGTTTCTTCCGGTGGATGCAATAACTGTTCCAAAAGGGAGGCGTTCCGCGCTTTTGTCTCCTGCGTCGTCTGAACATCGCGGGTCAGCCGACACTCCAGCCACTCGCCTTCCCGCGCGCCGTCCGGCAAAAACGCCTGGGGCAGAGGCCACTCATAGACGGGTTCCTCCCCGCAGAGCAGGACGGCGATTCCATCTTCGATGCGATCCAGATAGACGCGCAGGACGCGCGGGGCGGGCTTCTCGGAGCGTGCCATGGCTTCGACCTCGATTCTGGCAGATACCGCCGACTGTGCGATTGCACAGTCGCGGCTGTGTCTTTGCCTCCAGGAATACGCGCGGAACCGCATAGATTCCTACGCAGTTTTGCGGGGAAACGTGCCAGATCGAACCTGGCAGGGGCGGCCTGTTTCGATTATCCTAGAGGCGTTCCTCTCGATACGGGCCGTGTGCGGGATACAGCCGTAGCCGCCCCAAACACCCCGGAGAGGCGCGCGTCAGGTTCCAGGCGCGCAAACCTTCCTGAAAACCCTAATCATCTACCAAAGGAGACGTATCGTCATGCATCGCACTTTCGCTCGCAAGAACCGCAAAGGCTTCACCCTGGTCGAACTGCTCGTTGTGGTTCTGATCCTCGCCATCCTGATGGCCGTCGCTATCCCCGCCTACCTCGCTGCCGTGCATGAGTCCCAGCGCCGCACCTGCCGCGCCAACATGCAGACGCTTGCCCATGCAGAACAGGCTTATCTGCTGCGCAACCCGAACCACCAGTATACCGCTAACCTCAATGACCTTCAGGGCAGCGACACGAAGCAGTTCGACCTGCAGGCGCTGCCGAAGTGTCCGAATGGCGGCACCTATAGTGTGGATGGCGCTCCTACCGGGCCGATAACCCTGCACTGCTCTATCCAGGACCATGACGACAATGGTAACGGCGGCACAGGCTATCAGCCGGGCCGCGACAGCGAGTAATCGCGCCTTCTTCGAGTTCGGCGTTGCCCTCCGACGCGGGCAGCGCCGAACCTCCCTTCTCAGGGATTTCTCTGTAAGTTTGGATTCACCGGCGGTAACAGAGGTTGCCGCTCTACCAGGAGCATGGACGTTCCCGATTCTGCACGCCGTTCTCTCCTCTTCTGTCCTCTCCCGAATCGATCTGCCCCTGACGGTTCATGACTGCGGTTTTTAGCAATGGGAGACCTGAATTCTATGGCTCGCAAACTGAGTCCGACCCGATCCGATAGAGGCTTCACCCTGGTCGAACTGCTCGTTGTCATTCTGATCCTGGCGATCTTGATGGCCGTCGCGCTTCCGGCCTACCTCGCCGCCGTGCGGGAGTCCCAGCGCCGCACCTGCCGCGCCAACATGAAGACCATTGCCAACGTCGAGCAGGCGCACTTACTCCGACCGGGCAACAGCGGCTATGTCATCGGGGATGCAGCCACACTCCGTGAAAAGCTGGTCGGCACGGGCGGCGTCACCGATCTCCAGGCGCTCCCGAGCTGCCCGACCAATCATGAATATCGTGTGGATGCAGCCGCGGGCGGAGCTTTCACCGTCCATTGCAGCGACCCCAACCATGACGCCAACGCGGACGGCACTTCGGGCTATCAACTCGGACGCGACCGGGAGTAGTCTGCCTGTACAAAGTATTAAGGGCCAGGACATTCCATTGGGAATGCCCTGGCCCCTATTTTTCGGTTCTCGTTGGACGCGGGATTGAAACCCCGGTCTGGAGTTGCCAAGTCCACCTGCGTGGACTCCAGCCTGCGAAGGCAGGCTTCGCAACTTCAGACCGGCCTTTGAAGGCCGCGCTTTTCTTACCGCAGGAGGGAGAGAACCTGCTGCGGCGCGGAGTTGGCCTGCGCCAGCACCGAGGTCGCCGCGGACTGGATGATCTGGTTCTTGGTCAGATTGACCACTTCCTGCGCCACGTTCGTGTCGCGAATCTGGCTCTCGGAGGCCGACAGGTTCTCCACGCCGACACCCAGGAACCGGATCGTACTCTCCAGCGCGTTCTTCTGGAAGGCTCCCAGGCTGGCGCGCAACTGCGACACCTGCGAGATCGCCTCGTCCGTGATCTTGATGGCGTTGTTGGCTCCTGTAGAGGTCGTCACATCAATCAGCGACAGGTTCGAGCCGGAGACTGCGGTCGTCCCCAGATTGCTCGTGCGGATGTTGCCCAGGCTGGTCGTGACCGTCTGCCCGGCGTTCGCGCCGACCTGGAACTGCACGTTGCCCGCCGTGATCGTCGAGACGGTCGAGTTGACCGTCGCGGTCGTGTCGTTGCCCGCCTCG
>DASRGL010000404.1:0-4578 GCA_035651115.1 Chthonomonadaceae bacterium | reverse complement strand
ATCACACAGCGCGTCCGCACCAGTCCCCCCGCGCAGATTCGCTTTACGCGGATCAAGGACGCCGCCTACTATCGGGTCATCGTCGAGTACGCGAACGGCGCGACGAACACGGTGATCTCGCCGATATAGGGGCTGCGCCCTCGTCCCTTCTTTCCTGTCTGAACCATGATTTATGGGATTAACAGATGGGCTATGATTACGTTCTGATCCAATCCTAGCCTATCCCATAATCCGATGAATCATGGTTCAGACAGGGGTGAAGGAGTACGGGTAGGCTACTGCGGCGGGAACTCGACGGCGGCCCACCACTCCGGTCGGACATCGGGGAAGCAGCGGTCCCGGTCTTCCGCTTCGCCCAGATGGTTCCAGTCGTCGGGCGCGATCTCCTCGCCTGCCGCCGCCCGCCGCACCAGTTCCGCCAACTGCTTGAACTTCTTGAAGTGGTAGTTGACGCGCTGCTCGGCATAGTCCCGGCTGGTGAAGGTGCTGATGCTGAACTGCCAGTCGGAAGATTCGAGCAGCAGCAGTTCGCGCGCCGCCTGCCGCAGGATCGTCTCCACGCGCGGCTCGCCCGCGTACTTCTGTGCCAGTCCGATCATCTCCTGCTCCGCCTCGTAGATCAAGTCCCATGTCCAGACCGTCCACTCGTTGAGCCATATCCAGTGATAGCCGCCCTCGCCCCAGGAGCCTTCCGGCAGGGAGACGACCGTTTGCGGCGGATGCGCGTGCAGATAGTCCCGGCAGGTGGTCAGTTCGATTTCGGGATGCTCGTGCAGGCGCTTGAGGACGTGATAGAGCCATTCCGGGCCTTCAAACCACCAGTGGCCGTAGAGTTCCGTGTCGTACATGGCCGTGATGATGCCCGGCGTGCCGTGCTGCGCCTTGTGTTCGGCCAGCACATCGCGGATGAGATTGACGAAATGCTCCGCATGTCCGCTCAGCCGCGCCGCCGCCTGATAGGGTTCGTACAACTGCTTGGTTCCCAGGTCGCCTTTCGGCCAGGAGACGCGCCAGTAGCGCAGGTTGCCGGGATAGTGTTTCTTGTGGAACTCCAGATAGAATTCGTCGCCGGGGTAGCCGTGTTCGCCGCTCCAGACCTGGATGCCCGTCTTCTGGTCGCGGCTGAAGCAGGCGACCGGCGCTTTCGGCTCGCCGCTGGAGTTGACCAGGTAGGGCGCATAGGGCGTACGCTCGGCGATCTCCGGCGTATACTCCTTGCTGAACTGCGACCACAGCTCTTGCAGCCCTTTGAACCTTTCGGCATAGACGCCGATGGCCTGCCCGCCTTTGAGCAGGTGCGCGTCAATAAAGAAGTATTCGATGCCGTTCTCGGAGAGAAACTCCTCGACGCCTTTTCTTAAGGCCGGCTCCGGCGTGCGGAACTCCTCGACAGGCGGGTTCCAGGCGTAGCGCGGGCGATAGGCGCACTCCGGCAGCCAGAAGCCGCTCGGCTGCCGCCCGAAATGCTTCTGGTAGGTCTGCACGCCCTGCTTGACCTGCGCCTGCACGCTCTCATCGGTCAGCAGCAGAGGCAGATAGCCGTGCGTCGCTGCGCTGGTGATGATCTCGATATGCCCTGCGTCTTGCAGCTTGCGGTAGGCTCCCACGATGTCGCACTGATACGTCTCTTTGAAAAGGGTCAAAATCCGTGTGAAGTAGTCCTGCCAGTAGTGGGCCAGGCCAAGCATGTGCATGTTGCCCTCGAACTTGAACTGGCCCTGGTTGGCGATGGCCGCCTGTATCTTTTGTTCGAGATAGTCTATGAACTCGCTCTTGAACGACTCGTCCGCCAACTGCTCGGTCAGGACGGGTGTGAGGCCGAGGACGATCTTCGGGGAGATGCCTTCAGAGACGAGGCGATTGAGGACATCGAGCAGGGGAACGTAGGTTTCGGCGGTGACTTCGGCCAGCCAATCCATGCCATGCGGCCAGCGTCCATGCGCCAGAACGTAGGGAATATGCGAGTGCAGCACAAAGGTATAGCTTCCGAGGGCGTCCGGTTTCAAGCAGCGCATCCTTTCGGAGAGGGTATTGGTTCCCCACCCCCCGGCCCCCTTCCTGTGGGGAGGGGGCCGGGGGGTGGGGAACTAACGCCTAATTAAAGAAAGGCCCGACTCCTCACGCGAAGAGTCGGGCTTCACAGCGGTTGCCGCCGGAACGTTCCGGCGGTAGGGAACCGCGCTAGGCCGCGATGCCGGCCGTCGCGCAGCACTTGCGGTACATCTGCGCCCGGCCCGTCGGGGTCAACACCCGGATGACTTCGGGCTTCCTGCCACAGAAGCGGCAGACGGCCTGCTGCGCTTTGAGTTCGGCGCGCGCGGTGACGTTGGTTTTGGATTTATCGCTCTTTGCCATCAGGCACCTCCAGTCGGCGTTTAGGGATTAAGGATACGTCTCTTCGCTCAGCACACTCTATTATACCATACGCCCTGCCGGTTTGCGGCGACCGGACGGCGTTTCAACTCTGGCGTGTGGCGATGAGGACGATGATGATCAGAAGGATAGCGACCAGAACGACGATGGCGACCGCCGCCAGCGCCAGCGTGCGTTGCGAAGGCCCGCTGCCGGTCGTCGGGGCGGCGCGCAGTTCCGGCGGCAGTTCGCCTCCGGTCAGGATGCGCGTTCCGTCCTGCGGCGTTCCCATGTTCATCGGGGCCGGGCGCGGCGTGCGCGTCACCGGGGCGCCGAGAACATTGCCGCACTGCCAGCAGGTGTCCTGTTCCGTCGCATCCTGGTTTCCCGCGCCGCAGTGCGGGCACTTCACTCTCGGCATGGCCTTTCTCCCTCACAGAGTCGCTATAGCCTAGATTTAGGTGGAACGTCTGCCAATTCCTTCCTGATTATGGCGCGATGGGCGGTGCATCGAGCAGGGGGATGAGACATACGCGCGGCCTCGCGCATGGAGATACACTCTCATTATTGGACGCAATCGCCGCGATTGTCTAGCTGTTTTTTCAGCATATCCCGGCAAATCTCCTTCTTCCGAGGTCAGCGGCCCGCGTATTTTTGCCGAAAAAGGCGGCGCGGAGGCGCTTGCCGCGCCAAAAACCACGCGATGCGCGGCAATAGGGAACTTTCGTGAGCCGGGTTCGTATACAACGGCGTCCGGGAACGCGCGAAGAAAAGCGAGAAATAGTGGTTTTGCGATTGCTTTTCCAGCAGGAACCGGTCAGAATAAAGAAGAAATAGCGCAGGGTCTGTCTGCAAAAGCTTCTGATCCGACTTGTCACCGCCTTTCCCGACGCACCCTGAAGGCGGATTCTGCGCCCCATTGCCGACGGGCGTCACCCTGGAGCTTTCTTCCCATGTCCACAGCCTCCTCACAACAACCGGCCTCCTTAGCGCCCACGCAGGCGGCGCGGGGCAGTTCCCCGGTTCCCTGGCAGCGCTGGCTGCGCCGCGCCGAGCAGCAGGCGGAACGCGGCGAGTTCTCCGAAGCGATTGACAGCCTGGAAGCGGCGATCACGGCGGGCGCCGAGTGCTACGCCTGCTGCCTTCAGATGGCCGACCTCTATCGCGCGCTCGGACAGTGGCAGGCCGCGCTCACCATCGCAGAGCAGGCTATCGGCCTCGATCCGACCCGGATTCCCGCCTACGAAAAGGTGATGACGCTGGCGCTGGAGGCGGGCGACTGCGAACGGGCCATCGCCGCAAGCTGCGCCCTCATCAAGATCGCGCCGCGCCATGTCCCCGCGCACGATACGCTGGGGGCCGCCTACATTCAGATGGGCGATGTGGATGCGGCCATTCGCGTCACGAACACGCTGATCCGGCTCGACCCGGAGACCCCGGCGCACCACTTCAAGAAGGCGCTGCTCTGCCAGCACAAAGGCGAGGTGGCCCTGGCCGTCCAGGAGTTTACCGACGCGATCCTGCTCGATCCCTGCGGCCCGCACGCCGAAGCCGCCCGCGAGGCGCTGGAAACGCTCGATACCTTCCAGTTGAACCAGATCGTCACGCTGGCGATGGAGGATACCGTCTTCCGCATCAAGCTGGAGCGCGATCCGGTAGAGGCCGCCGCTGAGCGCGGCTTCTATCTGAGCGAGACGGGCAACCAGATGCTCACGGAACTGAGCCAGATGGCCCTGCCGGACTTCCCCGAACCGTGCCGTCCGATCCTCTACAACTAAGCGCGGCGGAGATCGCGGCCCGGCCTTCCAGCACGGCTCTGCGCGCCGCGCTTGCCGACGCCCGCGCCGGACGCCGCACCCTCATCATGGGCGTGCTGAACGTGACGCCGGACTCCTTTTCGGATGGCGGGCGGTTCTTCGCGCCGGAGGCCGCCATCGCTCATGCCGAGCAGATGGCGGCGGAGGGCGCCGACCTGCTCGACATCGGCGGCGAGTCCACGCGCCCGGCCACCTTCGCCTCCCAGACCCCGCTCGACCCGCAGGAGGAACTGCGCCGCATTCTGCCCGTCATCCGATCCGTCTCGGCCCGCCTGCCGGAGATGCCGCTCTCGGTGGACACCTATAAGGCGGCGGTCGCGCGGCAGGCGGTGGCGGCGGGCGCGGCGATGGTCAACGACATCAGCGCGCTGCGCGCCGACCCGGAGATGGCCCGCACGGTCGCAGAACT
>DASRGL010000403.1:0-6836 GCA_035651115.1 Chthonomonadaceae bacterium | reverse complement strand
CCTGGCCTTCCCCCGGCCCAGGGCGCAGCGAGCAGCGGCCTTCAGATAGGTCAGTTATGGCCTGGATTCCCAGTGACCGCAGGGATCGGGCGGCAGCTTTGCGCCTTCGGGATAGATGAGGTAGACCGTGTCTTTGGAACGCTGCCAGGCGCGGATAAAGTTGGCGCGCGGAAAGACGCGGCGCGCGACTTCGCCCCGGTCGGGATGGTGCGCGGGGTCGTTCAGTACGATGTCGCCCTCCGCCGTGAAGCCGTCGCAGACGAGCAGGTGGCCCGGATCGTGGTCGCGCTGCGTGCCTCGGAGCAGATCGTAGGAGACAGAGACGATGGGTGGGATCCCGGCGGCGATCCAGTCTTCCAGTTCACGCACGTCGGAGAGGCGGGTCACGTAGGCGCGGAGGCCGGGAAACGATCCGGCGAAGGCCGTATTGAACGGCCAGTTGCCCGTTCCCTTCCAGACGCGGTCGAAAATGGCGTGCGCGGCCTCCGGCACGGGAATATCGAGTTCGGGGCGGTCGAGCGACTTGGCCCAGAATGCCAGCGTCATCGCCGTGCTGGTGGGGCTGCACCAGCCTCCGCCGCCCTTGTAGGCCAGTTGAGAGCGGCTTGGCACGGCGATCTCTTTGCCCCAGACGGCGCGGTTCGGCTCCAGAGGCTCCGGTCGGGCGCGGCTGTCCGTCAGGGAGAGGCCGAGAAACTTCAGCGTCGGCAGCGCGCCGGGGGCAGCTCTGTGCAGCGTGACACGCATCTGCACGCGCGAGGCGGGCTGCGTGAGAACGAGGGTGTCGGTCTCCACATCGCCGTCCGCATCCTTCTGCCCGTTCACGCTCTCGCGCGGGTAGGTCTCGCCGTCCCTCGACCAGAGGCCGAGCGTGTAGAACTTCGTCGCGTGGTCCCCGCCGAAGGCCCGCGCCTCGACTTTCAGGCCGGTTCCGGGCGGCGCGTCGGCGTTCCAGGAGACGATGATCTCGTCCGCCGCCAGGTCGGTCGGCAGTTCCGGCGAGGTCAGCACCACGTCCCCATTGGCCTCTTCTGTGCGCGTAAAGTCGGCGAATCTGCTAATACCGACGAAGGCGCGTCCCCGCCGATCTCGTTCTGTCTGTTTCACAGGAGTTTCTCCTCGAAGCGTATCGGCGCGGCGCGCGTGGCCGCTGCCTGATCGCATGGCCGGAGCGGACAGCGCCATCAGCGCCAGAAGCAGAGAGAGAGGGCGTAACCGTAGGGCCGAGTACAGAACGTACCCATCTGGCGGGCCTGCGGCCAACCGTCCTTCGGACAGAATCCTTATTGGAGGCTTGTCCCTTTGGATCGCACTCGGCTGCATACGAAGAGGCGACCTTTCCATACGAGTGCGTCCGGCAGGACGCTTGGCGGTGTCGCGCGAAGCGGCTGCTTGGACGGCAAGGGACGCCTCGAGACGATTCGAGGCTTGGCCTTGCGACATGCCAGGCGTGTTTAGCCGCATTCCGCAGCGCCGCTCCACAGACCGGTACGTTTAGTACCCGGCAGAGGACATAGTTCCCTCCTGGTACGACAATCTCCTGCTTGCTGTGATCTGGCGAAGGTGGGGAGCGGGGAGAAATTCGTCGAGGTTATCTATTGCCCATAAGCGGCGCATGTCGCTTGGCCGTTGCATCGAAGACCTCGAATACATGATGCTGGCTGGTATTCCCGAAGACGTTGCAAACCAGGCGCGCTACTTGCCTTTATGAACCAGCAGGGAACCGTTATGTTCTGCCAAAAAACGCGCCTCTGGTCGGCTGCCGGAGGCGCGTTTTGCTGGAACGGCAAACTGTATTCAGAAGTCTGGTTTCTCATCGCCTGCTGCCCTGCCGGGATGGGAAGGGGCGGGCAGGGTGGAGCTACAGAATATAGCGGCTCAGGTCCTCATCCTTGACAATGTCCTCCAGCCGCCCGCGCACATACTCCGCATCTATCCGCACCGTCTTTTCCGCCATATCCGGAGCCTCGAAAGAGACCTCCTCCAGCAGCCGTTCCAGCACCGTATGCAGCCGACGCGCCCCGATGTTCTCGCTCCGCCGGTTCACCTCCGCCGCTACCCGCGCCAACTCCCGGATCGCCTCCTCCGTGAACTCGATGGTCACCCCCTCCGTCCCCAGCAGCGCCACATACTGCCGCGTCAGCGCGTTGCGCGGCTCCGTCAGGATACGCTCAAAGTCCGCCTCCGTCAACGCCTCCAACTCCACACGGATCGGCAACCGGCCCTGCAACTCCGGGATCAAGTCCGAAGGCTTCGACACGTGGAACGCCCCCGCCGCGATGAACAACACATGATCCGTCCGCACCGGCCCGTACTTCGTCATCACCGTCGAACCCTCAATGATCGGCAGTATGTCCCGCTGCACACCCTCCCGCGATACGTCCGGCCCACTTCCCGAACCCGAACCCCGCGACGGCCCCGCGATCTTATCTATCTCATCCACGAAGATGATCCCGCTCTGCTCCGCACGCTCAATCGCCTCCCGCACCAGCGCGTCCCGGTCAATCAGCGCCTGCGCCTCCTCCTGCACGAATATCTGCTTCGCCTCCCCAATCGTCACCGCACGCTGCTTGTGCCGCTTCGGGAACATCCCCCCAAGCGCGCTCTGCATATCCATGCCCATCTCTTCCATGCCCTGCGGCGTGAACACCTGCATGAACGGCACGCCCTGGCTCTCCTCTACCGTGATCTCGATCTTCTCCCCATCCCGCACCCCCGAAGCGACCTGCTGCCGCAGCCGCTCCCGGATACGCTCCCGGCGGGCCGCATCCTTGCGCGCCTCCTCCTCCGCCTCCTCCTGCTCCGCCTGGGACTCTCCCCTCGGCGCGTGCGGCTCGAACGTAGAAGCGGTCTCCGGCGGGCTGCCGCTCAGGAACGGGCCGATCATCTGCCGGATCGCCCGCGTCAGGTCCGGCCCCTCCCCGGAACCCTCCTCTCCGGCTCTGCGGCGGCCCGAACCGGCAGGACGCGCGGGCTGCAGCAAGTCCACGATCCGCTCTATCGCCCGCGCCTCCGCCGCCTGCTGCACCTCTGCGATCTTCTCGCTCTCCACCAACCGGATCGCCACCTGCACCAGATCCCGCACCATCGAGTCCACGTCCCGCCCGACATAACCGACTTCGGTGAACTTGGTCGCCTCCACCTTCACGAACGGCGCACGCGCCAGATGCGCCAGACGCCGCGCGATCTCGGTCTTGCCCACGCCCGTCGGCCCGATCATCAGGATGTTCTTGGGGATTACCTCATCGCGGAGATCTTCGGCCAGCAGACGCCGCCGGTAGCGGTTGCGCAGCGCGATGGCGACCGCGCGCTTGGCGTTTTTCTGTCCGACGATGTATTTATCCAGTTCGGCGACGATCTGGCTGGGAGTCAGGTCTTCGGTGATTTCGGCCATAGTACGTTGTAAGTCCTTCGCGTTTGCCGCCTCTCTCCGGGGCGGCCTGTTTTGCTTCATTATACTCTGTTTGGCCCGGTTCGCGTTCGCTTTCAGAGCCTCTTTCCAAAAACCGGTACGAGTTCAGACGAGCCGCCGCCCATAAAAATCGCCCGGCAGAGAGGCGCTCTGCCGGGCGATAAAGACCCCACTCCTGCCTCTCCTTCACAAGGGGAGGGGAGAAGGGCAAGCGTCGGGGCTACGGCACGATCTGATAGGTGCCGTTCTCCAGAGGGATGGAGGGGTTCGGCGAACACTGAAGCGCGATGAATCGCTCGGTCGCCATCTTGACATGCCCATCCACAAAGTAGGCGATGCGCGCCGGGCCGATGCTGTCATAACGCTTATCCAGCGGGCCGGTCGAGGCGGTCTGCCAGCCGGAGACGGCGCGGCTGACGCCCTCATGGTAGGAGGCCACTTCTGCGCCCATGTAGGTCTGCGCGGGAAGCGGGATGGCCCCCAGGGTTCCCAGGCGGGTCATGACCGTGTTCAGGCAGTAGCTCGTGCCTTCCACCTGCCAGATGGGGCGGCCCTGCGAAGGATCGTCCGGGACAAGGCTGGCCGGGATGCCGGTATCGCTCGGACACTTGAAGAGGCCCGTGTTCTTGATGTAGGGCAGGGCGAAGACACGCGGATCATACGCCGCCTGATCCAGTTTCGGGAAGAGAACCGGATCGTCCGGCGGCACGTTGGCTTTGCGGCGCGGGCGGCACGGCTTGCAGGGGTAGGGGCCGGCATTGGCCGGCTGCCAGTTGGCGTTGGCTCCATTGACGGAGTTGTTCGGCGGGAAGGTCTCGTCATGATCCTGGGCATACATCATCCAGGCGAGGCCGAGTTGCCGGACGTTGGAGATACAGGTCGTCTTGCGGGCCTGCTCGCGGGCTTTGGCGAAGACGGGAAACAGGATCGCAGCGAGAATCGCGATAATGGCGATAACGACGAGCAGTTCGATCAGGGTGAACCCGCGAAGGCGCGAGTTACGTACATTACGCATGAGAAACGCTCTCCTTTCGAGATGAGAATGGCAGCAAGGCAAGTGCGCGACAGATCAGCGGGCGATGTCCTCGACCAGCTTCCCGTCCCGCAGGGTCAGTTGACGATTGGCGGCGGCGGCCAGCGTGGGATTATGCGTCACGACGACGACGGTCAGCCCTTCGCGGTTGAGCTGATGGAACAGCGCGATGATGGCGTCGCCGTTGGCGCTGTCGAGATTGCCGGTCGGCTCATCGGCCAGCAGCAGGCGCGGCGTATTGATCAGGGCGCGGGCGATAGCGACGCGCTGCATCTCGCCGCCGGAGAGTTCGTGCGGGCGATGGCCGCGCCGGTGCGCCAGCCCGACCTTCTCCAGCAGTTCGTTTGCTCTCTGCGCGGCCCGTTTGCGCGAGAAGAGGGTGGGGAGCGTGATGTTCTCGGCCACCGTCAGCGTTGGAATCAGCCCGAAATGCTGGAAGACGAACCCGACCTGTTCGCGCCGCAGCCGGGTCAGGGCCGAGTCGGAGAGGCCGCGCGTGGGCTGCCCGGCCAGGATCAGATCGCCGGAGGTCGGGGCATCCATGCAGCCGAGCAGGTGCAGCAGGGTCGTCTTGCCCGCGCCGGACGGCCCGACGATGGCGGCAAACTCGCCCTCGGCCAGTTCAAACGAGACGCCGTCCAGCGCGCGCACGGTCTCGGTTCCACGCGGATAGACCTTCGTCAGCCCGACTGCCGAGACCAGCGTCGGGGCCGTCGCGAGGCGCAGAGAAGGCATGGATTCCGTCTCGATCTTCTGGTACACAGCGTTTTGCACGATGTCTTCTCCTCAGATTGGGCCGATGTCGCCCGTTTCCCAGGCCGTGAACGACCTGTCTGAAGGGCCTGCGGCCAACCGGTCTGCGACCGGAAAGGCCCTCACCCCCGGCCCCTCTCCCAGCGCTGTGGGAGAGGGGAGAACTCCGCCCGCAGGGCGGTTGGCGGCGCTGCCGCCCCTCAGACGGGTCGTTCACGGCCCGGCATTACGGTTTATGCGCCCCCGCCGCCGGTGCGGATCGCCTCGACGGGCGAGAGATGGGCCGCGCGCCAGGCGGGCAGCAGTCCGGCCACGCTGCCCAACAGCACGGCCCCGGCCAGGCAGAGCAGCACGATGCTGAGTTCGGGATGCACGAGCGCGCCGGAAGGCGAGAAGGGCAGGCGATCCCGCAGCCAGTTCTCGATGCTCTGCGCGCCCAGGCCCGCCAGCAGAACCCCCAGAATGCCGCCGACCAGACAGACCTGCACCGTCTCCAGCCAGATCAGCCGGAAGATGTCCAGATGCGAGGCTCCGACCGCCCGCATCACGCCGATCTCGCGTGTCCGCTCTGTGACCGCCATCAAGACCGTGTTGCTCACGCCAGCCCCGGCTATCAGCAGCGCGACAAACAGAATGCAGGTGAGCAGCGTGCGCGTCGAGTTCACCAACCCCTGGATCGTGTGAAACAGGTGCGTGAGCGGCACGACGTTCATATCCATGCCCGCCTCGCACCCGCGCAGGTTGGCGACGACCATATCGAGCGCATTCGGATCGGAGAGACGCACCAGAATATGCGTCAACTGCTTCGGGCGCTGGAAGATCTGCTGCGCGGCGGCCAGCGGCATATAGATAAAGGTGTCGTCCGCGCCCTGCGTCGGGGCCAGCAGCCCGACCACACGGCCCTTCGCGCCGTTCAGGCCGGGCAGCGTGAACTCCTGACCGCGCTGCAAGCGCAGATTCTGTGCCACCGTCGCGCCGACCAGGCAGTCGCGGCCCTCGGTCGGAAAAGTCCCGTCTATGTGCCAGCCCTTCTTGACGCGAAGCAGTCCCGGCTCTGCGCCGAGATAGACCGACTGCGCGCCGCTGGCCGGGTCGTAGACCGCGTTCATCAGGAGCGGAGCCGCCGTCGCGATACCCTCCGTCTTCTGAACCCGGCTCAGGTACTCCTCTTTCAGATAGCAGGGCCAGGACGCGCCGTGCAGCGCGATGGAGGCCGCATCGTAGGGGCAGCCCTTCGGCACGACAAGGACGTGCGCGCCCAGGCGGTCGAGTTCGCCCTGCATCCCCGCCTGATAACCGCGCTGGAACGCGACCAGGCTGAACAGCGCCGCGACCGCGATCGCCACGCCGAGCATCGTCACAAGGGTGCGCAGCTTGCGCCGGGTT
Organism: Chthonomonadaceae bacterium; assembly: GCA_035651115.1. Lineage (GTDB taxonomy): Bacteria > Armatimonadota > Chthonomonadetes > Chthonomonadales > Chthonomonadaceae > DASRGL01. Next base: position 252 of record DASRGL010000403.1, on the reverse strand, counting down.
CCGTTTTTTATCGCCAATCGCAACATGACCTAACCCCCCGGCCCCCTTCCCTGCCCGTTCGTTCCTCACTAGGGAAGGGGGTGTCGGTAGCCTCTCCCTTTGTACCCAATTTTGCCTTTCCCACCCGATGGGAGGAACAGCCTCCCGTCGAACGTACACGTTTCCGTCACCCCTTTCCCTGCGAAGCGAATTAGGGAAGGGGACCGGGGGGTTAGGTCACTCCACACGCAGGGCGCGGGCCGGATGCAGGCG
>DASRGL010000402.1:0-9053 GCA_035651115.1 Chthonomonadaceae bacterium | reverse complement strand
TCTCGCCGCAGGCGACACCGGGCCTGCTGGAACTGCTCGGCGCTCCGCTCTCGGTCGCGCTGACGGCGGCGGCGTTCGGTGTCGTAGCCTGGCGGGAGTGGAAGCGCCCGGTCGCCATCGGGGCGGTGCGGGGACTGGCCGGGGCGCTGGCGCTGCTGGCAGCCTGGGCCGCGCTGTCGCTCGTGCGGTCACAGGCGCTGGCGCTCAGCCTGAACGCGCTTGCCGCGCTGCTGGCGGCCCTCCTGCTTGGCGGCCTGGTCGCGCGCCTCGTCCGTGACCGCAACGGCTTCACAGCGCTGCTGCTGACGGTCATCGCCGCCGGGAGTCTTATCGCTGGAATGGGCGTGCGCGAGTATCTGGAGTACTGGAAAAGCGGCGTGGCGGAGCATCGCGTCTTTGCCACCTTCGCCAATCCCGACTTCCTCGCGGGCTACCTGCTGCTCACGCTGCCCCTGACGCTGTCCGCCTTCGCTGCGACGACGAACCGCATGGCACGACTGGCGCTCGGCGTCGGGCTGTGGCTGCAAAGCGGCTGCCTGCTGCTCACGGGATCGCGGGCGGGCGTGGCGCTACTGCTGGTCGCGCTGGCAGTCTGGGCGGCGCTGCTGGCGGTGTCGCGGGCGGGCGCAGGTCGCTGGAAGCGTATCGGCGCGGGGCTGGCGATCGTGGCGGTCGGCGCGCTGCTGGCCTCTGCGCCCCTCCTCTCGCGGGTCGCCAACCGCCATATCGCTCCGGCGCAAGGAACCAGCCCGGCGCGCAGCAATCCGCTTGCCTCGGTGCAGGCGACGGCGGAGGCGCAGAGCCACTCCGCCAGTTTCCGCCGCTATACCTGGACCGGCACGTTCCGCATGGCAAAGGCCCATCCGATTCTTGGCACGGGCCTGGGAACCTACGATGTCGCCTACCCGCGCTACGCCGAGACCGCCTACACCGCGCACGCCCACAACAGCTATCTGCAACTGGCGGCAGAGGTCGGCTTTCCCGGCGTGCTGCTCCTTTTGACTGCGCTGGCTGCCGCGACCGCTTTCGCGGCGCACGTCCTGCTGCTACAGACGCCGCCGGAAGCCCTCACCCCCGCCCCCTCTCCCACGCTGTGGGAGAGGGGAGAGGCTCAACAAGAGTCTTCTCCTTCTTCCACGTTCCAGCAAGAATTGAAAGGGAAGAACACGCCCGCGCCAACGCCTCCCCTCTCCCGCAGCGTGGGAGAGGGGTCAGGGGTGAGGGCCAACATTGCCGGGCAACTGGCCTTCGAGGAGCCGCGCCTGCTGCTGGCGGGGCTGCTGACGGCGGCGCTGGCCTCCATGCTGCACAGTGTCATTGATTCCGACTGGTACATCGTCGCGACGGCGTTCACGCTCTGCGCGGTCGTCGCGCTGATGGTGGCGGCAGGCCGCGACCTGGCTCCGCTGGCGACGCAGATACCGCGCCCACTGGCTCCCGCGATGACCGGCGTGGGCGCGCTGCTGGCCCTGTTTCTGCTGTGGCGGGCGGGCGCGACCGGTTTTGCGCGCCTGGAGATGGCGGGTGGGACGGAGGCGCTGATGAACCGGCAGTCTGCGGTCGCGGCGCAGGACTTCGAAGCGGCTGCCGGAGCCGATCCGCTCGACCCGGAACCGCGCCTGGCGCTGGCGCAGGTCTACGTCTTTTTGCAGCGCCCGGAAGACGCCCGCAGGCAGTTGGAGGAGGCTGCGCGCGTCGCGGCGACCGGCAAGACCTTCTACCGTCTCGGCCAGTTCTATGCCCGGCAGGGCGACCCGCAGCGCGCTGTTGCTGCCTTCCAGCGCAGCCGCGAACTTCAGCCGAACAACCCGCAGAACCTGCGCGCCCTGGCCGAGGCGCTGCTTCAGGCCGGGCAGACCGAGCAGGCGGCAGAGGTCTATCGTACGATGGCGCGGATGGAAGAGGGGCCTTATGGGAAAGTGCGCGCCGTGCCGGAGATGGTCGAGACCGAGTTCGCCTACGCCCACGACGGTCTGGCCGAACTCGCCTACAACGCCGGGAACTGGGAGGAGGCCGCTGCGCAGTACGCCCGCGCCGCCGCCATCTTACGCGAGTTCTGGGAGCGGCGCACCTGGGATACGGCGATGCTGGTGGCCCCGGAGAAGCGCACGATCCTGCTCGACCTCTACGATAAGGTGCTGACGCGCTGGCAGGAGGCGCTGAACCGACAGGGCGCGGCAAAGGCGGCGGAGGCCGCGAAAGTGGCGGAAGCGCAGAAGCAGTTCCGTGCGGAGCGGGCTGAGGAAGACGCCAAAGCGCAGTCGCCGGGAGCCAGCGCCATCCCATGATCCAGCGCACCGAACATCGTGTGGCCGTTCCGTTTCTCCCGGAGGCTTTGCGCGGGCTGCGCGTCGCGCAGTTGTCCGACCTGCACCGCAGCGAACTGACGCCCGACCGCCTGCTGCATCACGCCGTCGCGCTGGCGAACGCGGCCTGCCCCGATCTCACCGTGCTGACCGGGGATTTCGTCTCCCGTGACCCGGCGGACATCGAACCCTGCGCACGCATCGTCTCTGGCCTGCGCGCGCGCCTGGGCGTCTACGGTATCCTCGGCAACCACGACTATTCGGCGGGCGCGAAGGCGGTGGCGCGCGCCCTCGCCCATGCCGGGGTCGAGATGCTGATCAACCGGAGCGTCCGCCTGGAACACGGTCTCTGGCTGGCGGGCCTGGACGATTCGCGGCGCGGCCGGCCCGATGTCGCCCGCACGTTCTCCGGCATCGGCCCGCAGGAGCCGGTCCTCGCGCTGACCCATAACCCGGCGGTGGCCGAGCGGTTCTCCGACCGGGCCTGCGTCGCGCTCTCCGGCCATACGCACGGCGGGCAGATTCTCCTGCCTATCCTCACGGCGCGCGAGGTGCGCCGCATCGGGGCCGCACACTATCGGGCCGGATGGTACTCTGTCGGCAAGGTGCAGCTCTATGTCAATCGCGGCCTGGGACGGGTCGGCCTGCCTCTGCGCCTCTTCTGCCACCCCGAAGTCTCCGTCTTCACCCTCGAACCCGCGTAACGGCCACTTTCAGGTATAACGTAAGGGAGAAACATCCCCCTACGGAAAGAGTGCGGACTATGTTGCGTGTTTGCGTGATCGGGATGGGGCCTATCGGCAACCTTCATGCCAACCTCTACAAAACGGACGATTTAGCGGAACTTGTCGGTGTCTGCGACAGAGACGCCGCGCGCGCCAGAAGCGCGGGAGAGCGGCTGGGCGTTCCCTGGTTTGTCTCCGCGGAGGAGATGCTGTCCGCGCTCGCGCCCGACGTGTGCAGCATCGCCACCGGCGGTTTCGAGTACTCCAGCGACCACTATGAGCCGACGCTTCAGGCATTGCGGGCAGGCTGCCACGTCCTCTGCGAGAAACCGATCTGCAACGAGATCGAGAAGGCCGAAGAGATGGCGCGGGTCGCGCAGGAGACGCGGCGCTGCTTCGGTATAGACTTCAACCATCGCTTCACTCCGGCGGCGCGCATCGCAAAGCAGTGGCTCGATGAAGGACGGCTTGGCGATCTGTTGTTTGTCAATGTCGCGCTCTGGATCGGCAGGCCCGGCGAGTTCGACTCGCCCTATTTCCATCTGAAAGCCCTCAATCCCCACTCGATTGACCTGATCCACCACTTCTGCGGCCCTATCGCCGAGGTGCAGTGCTTTGCGATGCAGGCTCCGGGCCGGAGCCTCTGGTCTACGGCGTCGTTCAACTTCAAGCTGGCGAACGGCATGGTCGGCCACCTGACCAGCAGCTACGACATCGAGCGCGGCCACCCGATGGAACGCTGCGAAGTGGCGGGCGTGCGGGGGCGTTTCGTGCTGGAGGATATGTGGCGCGAAGTCACGCTCTATCCGGCGGGCGACGCGATCAAATCCGTCTACACGAACCCGGTCTTCGGCGGCTATCGCGATTTCGACGACACATTTCGTGATCGCCTGCACCGCTTTTTGAAGCAGGTGGCGGAGGGCGCTGCGCCGGAGGAGATAGACGGTTCCGGGGCGGACGGCCTGGCGGCGCAAAAGGTGATCGCCGCCGCCATCGAGTCGCTGAACACCGGACGAATCGTGCGTGTCGCCTGAGGAACGGCTATCCATTCTTTCTTTAAGAGTTTGGTAAGAGAGCGGAGGGAGAATAGACCCAGAGGCATGAGCGGCATCTTGGAAGGGCAAGCAGCAGATGCACCAGCAGCTAAGAATCACCCTTCTAGGGGGCCTGTGCGTGCAGCAGGGCGAACGCACCGTCACGCGCTTCAAATCGCAAAAGATCGGGGCGCTGCTGGCCTATCTCGCCTATCATCTGCAACAGGCCCATCCGCGCGAGCGCTGATTGACCTGTTCTGTCCGGAAAGCAGTCTCGAAGCGGGCCGTAACAGCCTCAGCGTCGCGCTCTCCTCCCTGCGCAACCAGTTGGAACCGCCCGGCACGCCCGCCAACGCCGTTCTTCGCGCCGACCGCTTCTCTGTCGGCCTCAACCCCGCCGCCGTCACCACCGATGTCCTCGAATTCGAGCGCGCCTTGCAGCAGAGCGCGCAGGCCGACAGCGCCGCCGAACGGACGCAGCTTCTGGCGCAGGCTGCCGACCTCTATCAGGAACGCCTGCTTCCCGGCTACTATGAAGACTGGATCGGCATCGAGCAGGAGCGATTGTCCGGGCTGTTTTTCGAGGGTGTAACCCGGCTCATCACGCATCTGGAAGCGCGCGGAGACCTGAGCGCTGCGCTGCACTATGCGCGCCGCGCGGTGCGCGCCGACGCTCTGCGGGAGGAGGCACACAAGGCATTGATGCGTCTGTTGGCGGCGTCCGGGCAGCCGGGCGCGGCGCTGCGGCAGTACCGGGAGATGGAGCGTCTGCTGCACGCAGGGTTGGGCGTGGAACCTTCGGCTCCGCTGCGCGCCCTCGCCCGGCAGATCGAGCAGCAGACAGGGCTGGCGTCTCCCCCGATCATGGCTCCGGTTGCTGTCTCTCGGCCCCTCGGCCCGGCCGACGCTCCGGCAGCGGCAGCGAACGCGCCGGTCACAAGGACGTTCCTGATGAGGGACGTATCCGGGTCAAGGGCCAGGTCAACGGCAAAGAACGCAAATTCTTGCTGACGCCACGATAGAAGCCCTTATCGCCGCAGGATTTCGACATACTGGCGGTCGCCGGGGGACTGGAAGCGGAAGACCGTGCGATACTGCTGGCGGATCGCGGCGACGGTTTCCGGCGGCAGCCAGCGCAGATTCTCTCTGTCCAGCACGACGGTCGGGCAGGGGGCGAGGGCTGCGGCGTACTCGGCGGGCGTCACCGGCACGTCAATCGTCACGCGGTTGAGGCGCTGCACGATGGGAATCAGCGGATGGCCGGAGGCGGGCGCCCAGAGCGGATCGAGCGTGAAGATCGGGCCGGGGCCGTCGCGCAAGGTCTGAAGGGCAGTGCAATAGGCCGGAGGATTGGGCGACTCTTTCGTGTGATAGAGAACCAGGCTGGCAAGATGCACCAGTCCGAACAGCGCCAGAAAGGTGCAGGCCAGCCCGCGCGCGAAAGCAGGGCGCGGCTTTGCCAGGAAACGCCGCCACCAGACGGCGACGCCCATACAGAAGACCGGAAACGCGGCGGTCAGATAGCGCCAGTAGAACGGCTTCGGCACGAACACCATCAGCAGCGTCATCACGAGCGCGAACAGGCCGAGGAACCGTTCCGCGCGGGACTGCGGGCGCAGGGCCATGAGCAGCGTGCCGAGGAAGCCGAAGGTCATCGGCAGGGGCAGCGCGTAGAAGCCGGTCGTTAGTTCGTAGGAGCGCAGATCCCAGCGCCGGACCGCGTAGGCGTTGAGCGAGAAGGTATAGTAGAGATAGCCCGGAATGCGCGCCAGCGCGGCCAGCACGAGGCCGAACGTGACCGCGAAGCCGAGGCCCATCCAGAGCCACGTCCATCTGCCGATCTCTCCGGGCCGGTCTCTGTCTAAACGCGCGGCCACGAGCAGCGCCAGGCAGACCGAGAGCGCGGCGGGAACCGCCGTCTCCTTGATGAGATAGCTGAGGCCGAGGAGCGCGCCCGCGCCAGAGGCGACTCCCGCGCGCTTTCCGGGCAGGCAGAGCAGCATCCAGAGCGCGGCGTAGAGCGGGACGTTCAGCAGCGGGTCGAGGAAGATGTTGCGGCCCAGCCAGTTCGCGAAGCCGGGCGAGGCGCAGAGCAGAAACAGAGTGAAGAGCGCGGCCTGCACGCCGAAGACGCGCCGCGCGATGGCGTACATCGGAATCAGACCGAGCGCGCAGACGGCGATATAGAGCAGTCGCAACGCATACAGGCTGCCATGCACCTGCGGCCAGAGCCAGGCTCCTGCCCAGACGACTCCCGGCGGATGGCAGAGCATCAGGTCGCGATAGAGCCGGCCTGTCCCCGCCGCGACGGACTGCACCAGCGAAAGATAGACCCCTTCATCGAACTTATCGTTGATGACGGCGGCGCGCAGCCCCCACAGCCTCAGGAAGGCATACAGCGCCGCGCACAGCGCGATACCAAGCGACGCCCGCCGCGTCAAACGGCTTGTGGCTCTCCGCTCCTGTACAACGGCGATCTGTCTCTCTGTTTCTGTCGGCTCCGAAATCACGATGTCCTGTCGTTCCTCTGGCCCCCCACCCTGACCCTCCCCCCAAGAACAGGGGGAGGGAACCGTCAGTATGTGGGCTTTTCCGTTCTTCCGCGCTCTGGCAGGAGTTGAAAGAACGTACAGACTGGCGTTGTCGCTCCCCTCCCCCCAAGAACAGGGGGAGGGTCAGGGTGGGGGGCCTACAGAGTCGGCGGCGGCGCGGATTTCTCCATCCTTGATGATGCTGCGGCGGATGAAGTGCGGCCTCTGCTTGACCTCCTCGAAGATACGGGCGATGTACTCCCCGATAAGCCCCAGCGCGAACAGGTTGATCGAGCCGAAGAACAGGATGCTGAGCAGCACCGTTGTTAAGCCCTTCGGCGTGGCGTCCGGGAAGAGCAGGCGCGTCACGATCTGGCCCAGGCAGAGCAGCAGCGTCAGCAGAAACAGCGCGCTGCCGAAGAAGCTGAGGATGGTGAGCGGCGTGTTGCTGAAGGAGAGGAGGCCGCGCTTGGCCCAGCCGAAATTGCGGACGAGGCTGTTCTGCCGCGCGCCGGGCAGCGGCTCCGAGGGCGTGTAGTCCACGCCGGTCTGTTTGAACCCGACGAAGGCGCGCACGCCGCGCAGAAACAGGTCGCGCTCCGGGAACTGCAACAGACACGCCACCACACGCTTGTCCAGCAGCGCGAAATCCCCGGCGTCGTGCGGCAGCGAGAGATAGGAGAAGGCGTCGAACAGGCGGTAGAACAGCCTGCGCGCCAGCCGGAGCGTGACCGATTCCGGACGCTGTACCTGACGGCCATACACCACATCGTAGCCCTCCCGCCACTTCGCAACGAACTGCTCGATCAACTCCGGCGGGTCTTGCAGGTCGCCGTCGAGCAGGACACAGGCGTTTTTCGTGGCGATCTCCATGCCGCTTTTGAAGGCCGCCTGCGCGCCGAAGTTGCGCGAGTGCGAAATACCGATCACGCGCCGGTCGCTGCGGGAGAGGGCGCGGATGACCTCCTCGCTGTCGTCCGGGCTGCCATCGTTGACGAAAACGATCTCGTACTCGATGCGAAGCTGGGCGAAGGTCGTTTTCAGCCGCTCGTAGAGAACGGGAAGGGCCGGACTGTTCCGATAGCAGGCGACGATGGCGCTGACGCTGTGCTTCGTGTCCAGCCCGAACTTCTTCGAGGCGCGATGGTATCGCTCCCTATCCTCCAGGCTCTCGTACCAGGCGAGCGTGCGCCGCAGTCCTTCCTCGAAACTGGTGCGCGCCTGCCAGCCGAGCCGCTCTTTCGCCTTGCGGGTGTTGGCGAACCAGTCCGAAACGTCCCAGTGACGGTTGGGCATGGTGAAGACCGGGGCCGCGCCGATCTGGAATATCTCCCCCGCCAGCGTCGCGACCTCGCCGATGGTCGTCTTGCAGCCCGTACCGATGTTGAACGACTCGCCGTAGTCCTCCTCTTTGAGGTTCAGCGCCGCGTCTATAAACGCTTCGCAGGCGTCCTCGACATAGACGAAATCGCGGGAGATGTCCGGGTGGACGAATTCGGGATAGCGGCCCTGCACGCCGTGCTGCATCACCGCCGGGATGAGCCGCGAGGAGTCCTCCATCGGGCCGTAGACGGAGTAGAGGCGCAGGTTGGCGCAGGGCAGCCCCTTCTTCGTGCCGTAGTAGTGGAGCAGGTTCGCGCAGGCGACTTTGGAGACGGCATAGTCGCTGTTGGGCGCGGGCAGGTCGCTCTCTTCCGGCCCGGAGGCGTGGTCGCCATACTCGGAGGAGCTTCCCGCATGAACGTAGCAGGCGATCTGGCGCGACTCCAGCCGACTCAAAAGCCGGGCGGTCAGATTGAAATTGGTCTGATAGATGAGCGGGCTGTCGGTCTCGAAGGAGTAGGCTCCGTAGGCGACGCAGTTGAAGAGGGTGCGCGGGCGGACTTCGTGGAGCAGGTTATCCAGGTTGCTGTCCACCAGCAGGTCTACGGCGCGGACGTTCTTTTCCGGCAGGCCGTCCAGTCGCCAGGCGGGCAGGTGCGTCGCCGTCCCGACCACGTCTTCGCGGCAGGCGAGCAGCATCCGCAGCAGGTTCGCGCCGATGAAGCCACTGCCGCCGAGAACGAGGATCGGCCCCTGTAGCTTGCTGATTTTCTGCGCTAAGTCGGTCATGGCTTTATGGCTCTTCTCAAGCAGAGAGAAGAGTAAGGCTATTCACCCTCATCCCCGGCCCTTCTCCCTTTACCGCGCGGACGATAACGCCTGTCCGCGCTAGGGAGAAGGGAGCGAGACATTCATCTGTACCTTCGCTTGTCATTCTGAGCGTAGCGAAGAATCTTACCAAGCCTTGTAACATGCTCATCAGAACGTAGAGACGGAGCCGTTTGCGCTCTAAGTAGGGTGTCAAAAGTTCTTGCAGCCTGAAGTCAGTTCGCTTGCTTGTTCGTATTCCATCGCGGAGGTACGTCCGCCGTGGAACCCATCGAACTGAGCGAAACCGACTACAAGCAACTCCGG
>DASRGL010000401.1:0-2201 GCA_035651115.1 Chthonomonadaceae bacterium | reverse complement strand
GATTCTGTCAAGCCCGGTAACGCATACTGGGCGGTGACAGAACCAAACAGGGAATAACCCATCAGACACATAGGCCAGCATGACAGAGCCAGAGGTTTCTGCCTTCTTACCGCGCTTGATTCTCAGACAGGCTGGATATGCAGCAAGCCCGGAGAGCAGGGGAGGAGTGCCGATGGTCAAGATGGCCGTGTTCTGTCCGCGTCTGCCGCAGGAGACGGAGTGCGCCTGGAAGACGCGCAGGCACGTCTGCCGCCTCTATTTGAGCCAGTTTCCTAACGTGGAAGCGGTGGAGTTCGACACGCTCGAACAACTGCAAGCCCACTATCCGCGCCATGGGTTCCGGCGTGTTCTCGTTGCGCAGCAGAGCTACTATCCGCAGGCGTTCTGGCAGTGGAAGACCTACCAGCGCGTGGATGTTCTCGATGTGGTGGCGCAGTCCGGAAGTGCGCTCATCGCTGCGCTTCGAGAGCGAGTTCGGGAGGTCATGGCCGGGGAAGCAAGAATAGAGGCCCGGTTTGCCTGATGAGTTGAAGCGCAGCGCAGGCCAGACGCGCGAACGCCCCCGGCGGGAGGTCCCGCCGGGGGCGTTCTTTATGGCTATCGTTCGTCCGTGCTTCCATTTCGCTCAGTAAGGCTTTGCAATCGTCGTGATGGGACACCAGCGCGCGGTTTCCAGCAGGTCGAGCAGCGCCTCCTGCGCGGCAGGCGTGCCGATCCGCCGCAGCGCGATGGCGGCGAACGCGCGCGTATAGCGATCCGGGTCGTCGAGGGCCGCGATCAGCGCGGGAACCGCCTCCTCTGCCTCCGGGCCGATCTTCGCCAGCGCTGTCGCGGCGTTGATGCGGACATACGGCTGCGCATCCATGAGCGTGCGAGCCAGCGCGGGAACGGCAGCGCCCGCGTTCTTCCCGATGGTTCCGAGGGCGTCGGCGGCATGGCGGCGCACCCAGTCGGCAGGATCGCCGAGCGCCCGGTCGAGCGCGGGAACGACCTCCGGCGTCGCCGGGCCGATCTCGCTGAGCGCGTCCACCGCTGCGGAGCGCACGCGCCAGTCTTCCTCCTCTGCCAGGCTCAGGAGCGCGGGAACCGCCGCTTTCCCGATCAGGCTCAGCCCGCAGGCGGCATGGCGGCGGCTCTCCTCCGTGCCGATACGCACTTCCTCGCGGAGCGCGGGAATGGCGGCGGCTCCGATAGCCCCCAGCGCATAGCCCGCATTGAGGCGGAGCGGCTCATCCGCATCGCGCAGGGCGGCAGCCAGCGCGGGTATCGCCGCTTCCGCCATCGGCCCCAGAAGGCCCAGCCTGTTCGCCGCCTGACGGCGTTCGGAAACGCTGCCTGCGTTCAGGAGGCGGAGGTTCTCGGCCAGCGCGTCGGCGTCGGCGGAAGCGGCCTCCGGCGTATCGGCTCCCCTGCCGTGATGCCAGTTCCAGACCGACCGCCATACCACCTCATGCTTGTCCGGCGAGACGCCGTTGCGGGGCGGCAGCCATTCAGGGTTCTCCGCGCGCCAGGAGGGGCCGGAAGGCTCCTCCATGCGCGCAAAGATGAACTTCAGCATGTAGCGCCGCTGCGGGCTGCGGTTGGCCGTCGCGCGATGCCAGATGTCGAAATTGACGACCGTTGCTGTCCCTGCCTTACCGCAGAGCAGCCGTTCAGCGTTGTCCGGGTCGTGGGACTCTTCCTGGTAGAACTGCGTGCCGGGCAGGATGGAGGTCGGCCCCATCTCTGCGGTCACGTCGTGCGGATAGTAGAAGACCATCGCCCAGCGGGTGCGGTGGTGCTGGATGTCCTTGTCGCCGGAGTAGTGGGTCAGGTCTTTATGAAGGGCCTGCGCCGCGCTGCCGGGAACGTTCCGGTGCGGGTAGCGGTGCGGGTGCATGATGTAGTTCGGCCCCAGGAGGCTGGTCAGCGCGCCGTCAATCGCGGGGTGGCGGAATATCTGCCGGATTTCGGGAATGCGCGGAAGGATATTGTTGCCCCAGTTGCCTTCGGCCTCGATAGTCGCGTCCAGGCGCTCGCACAGACGCTCATTGAAGCCCTCCGGCATGTCGGTTTGGAGTGTCAGGTATCCGTTCACAAGAAACTGTCGCATCGCCTCATCGTCGAGGAGCGGAAGTCGGCTGTCCATTTCAATTCTGTCCTTCCCATGCAGCATTTGTGTGGAATTACGCATCGGAGGAACACTCTCCTCCGCAGGTTTC
>DASRGL010000400.1:0-2628 GCA_035651115.1 Chthonomonadaceae bacterium | reverse complement strand
CAATGGGCGGGGCGGGCCATAGGGCGAGACGAGCCGCGCCGTCGCGACCAGGCTCTGATAGCGCACCAGCACCGCCGCTTCGCCCTGGCCGACCACCTTCGCTTCCCCGTTCGGCGCGACGGCGGCGACCGCCCCATCGCTGGCGCTGAAGAGCGTCTGCCCGGTCACATCGCGCACGGTTCCATCGCTGTAGCGCGCCCGCACCTGGAATCGCTGCACATCGCCGACAGCGACGGTGCGCACCGGAGGCGTGATCTCCAACCGGGTGACTTTCGGTTCCTTCTCCGAGGGGGCGGGAAGCCCTTTGGCGATCCAGTCGCGCAGCAGGCGGTACTCCGGCGAGCCGACTTTGAATATCTGGCCTCCGCGATGGCTGACGGTGAAGGTCGGTTTGCGCAGGAGCAGACTGTTTTCCGGCTGTGCCGGGGTGACGCGCCGCCCGCCCGCCATGCGGGTGATGGCCTCGTAATCCCAGTCGGGGTCATAGCCGCGCAGGGACAACTTGAATCCGCCCTTGCCGGAACCGGCCCCATGACAGGCTCCCTGATTGCAGCCCGCTTTCGCGAGGACAGGCAAGACATCGGTGATGAAGCGAGGCGGGGCGGCCTTCGCCAGCCCCGTCACCTGGACGGGAATACGCGCTGTGCGGTCTTTCAGGCGGGCGATCAGCGTCGCGCTGCCATCTTTTTTGGGACGCAGCGCGCCCTCCTCCATCGCGGCGACGGAGGGATCGGAGAGCGACCAGGCGACCTGTTCCGTGACATCCCTGACACGGCCTGTGCTGTATCGCGCTTCGACCAGGGGGTGCGCCTCGGCATACGGCCCTTGCAGCACGATCTTGCTCGGGCGCGAGGAGAACGCCAGCGCCGTGATAGAGGGCGTCGGTTTCGCCGCCGGAGGGACGGATCGGCGTCCGTTCGCCAGGGCCGACGACAGGGAGAGCGCAAGCAGCAAGGCCAGGCCGAGCGGCCAGAGACGCCGCGCGCCACACGCGAAAGAGGAAGCAGGCAGCATTCGGAACGCTCCCTTGAGAGAAGTGTCGCTACAGGAGTTCGAGTCGGAGAGCGCGCAAAAGTTGCAACATTCTCCACTGCGGTTCTTGAGTATAGAATAGCACAGGCCGCGCCGAAATCCCTGCCCGATATTTCCAAAAAAGCAGACCGGATACTTTCCGTATCCGGTCTGCCGGGACCGCTGCTAGGACGAACCGGCCTTGCTTCCTGTCGTGCTTGTGGTGGGCTGGGGTTGCGTCGGATTGGTCGAGCCACCCGCCACGCCGGTCTGTCCCTCGCGGCTTACGTGGCCCTCCCTGCGCTCTCCCGCAGCGGCGGCCTGTGTCGTATGATCCTCGCCTGCGGCGGGGGTATAGGCGTGACCCATCTTGTTGGTGGGAGCGCCCTCCTGCGTTGTGGGGGAAGCGGTTCCCGATGCGCTGCCGAGCGCCTGCGTGCTGCCTTCGGACTGGATGGGAACGGTGACGGTGCGGCGCGGAGTCGGCTGCTGCTTGGGCAGGTGCAGTTCCAGCCTGCCGTTGCGGAAGTCGGCGCGCACCCGGTTCGGGTCTATCTCCGTCGGCAGCGTATAGGCGAACTGGAACCGGCTCACGCTGGAATAGCGGCTCTGGCGGTGCTGGGTCATCGGCGGCTGCGCCTGCTGCTGTCCGGTCTGCGCGCCACTCTGTGCCGCCTGCGCCGGCGTCTCCATGTTCGTATGCGTCTCCGCCGTCAGCATAATGCTGTCGTCCGTCGCCTCCAGGTGAATGTCCTGGGGATTCACTCCCGGCAGCGCGGCATAGATGATATACTCCGTGTCGTTTTCATAGATGTCCACGTCCGGCTCGGCGACTCGCGAGGATGGCTGGCCTGTCATCTGGCCCCAGCGTCCGAAAAGATCGGGCAGGTCGGCGCCGAAGAAGCGCCCGAACAGCGTATCCATTCGGCGGCGCATCTCCTCCATCTCACGCCAGGGGTCTGTCCACAGCCCCCAGTTTTGCCCGCGCGACAGGGAACTCTGCGGGCGGCGTGCCAGGGTTCCGCCCTGATTTTCGCGGTTATCCATCGTCTTGTACCTCCTTGTGCGTCTGTATCTGCACGACGCGGCTTTCCGATGAAGTCAAGCGGCAGAACAAGGTAAAATGACGGGTCGCGGGAGAGGTTTGCCCCACAGAAATATACGGGAGGCAGTGGCAAAGGTTTGCAGGCGAGCAGTAGTTTGACCGGGCGTGCCGTCCGGCACGCCCGGCGCTTTATCCGAGGAACCGGGCCGCACGCAGTTCGGAGATCAGCTGCTCCTCCTGCGCGGGAGTCAGAGGGGCCAGAGGCGGGCGCACGGCCAGGCGCGGCAGGCCGCGATGCGCCAGGATGGCTTTGCTATAGCAGATAAAGGCGTAGTGTCGGGTGATCTCGACAAGTTCGTTCAGGCGGGCCTGCGCCTCCTGCGCTTTCGCGCCGGTCGGGTCGGCGGCATGGGCATGGCGCACCGCCGCCACGACCTCCGGGAAAGCGTTGGCCCCGCCGGAGATACAACCCACCGCGCCCGCCGCATAGGACTGCGCCGCCAGCAGGTCGCTGCCCGCAAAGATGCTCAGGCGCGGATACCGCGTGATGAACTCGTGCGTGCGCTTCCAGT
>DASRGL010000399.1:0-5400 GCA_035651115.1 Chthonomonadaceae bacterium | reverse complement strand
CACTATGCGTTCTCGCAGAATGCCGAGGCGCGCATCTATATCCGCGATGCGCGGGGCCGCACCCTCCGCACGCTCACCCCGACGACGCGCGCGGCGGAGAACGGCGATCCGAACACGGGCAGCGCCATCTGGGACCTGCGCGATCAGCGCGGCGTCGTGATGCCCTCCGGCGTCTACAACGTCGAACTCGTCGCGCTCAGCCCGGATGGGCAGCGTTCGCGCCAGATACGGCCCTACCTGCTCTCGCGGTAGCGGATGGCCCCTCATCCCCCGGCCCCCTTCTCCCACAGCGTTGGGAGAAGGGGGAGATTCAGTACGCTGGCGTTTCTGTCGCTTGTCCTTCTGAGCGGTGGCGAAGAATCTCTTTTGAGACCCTTCGCTCCGCTCAGGGTGACAGAGGAATGCACTGGCCTGCGCTATAAACTCCCCTCTCCCTGCAAGGGAGAGGGGCCGGGGGTGAGGGTAGACGCCTCCGCCATAGCTCCCCTCCCCCTGTTCTTGGGGGTCGGGGGCGGGGAGCCTCTTTGTAAGGAAGCAAGACCATGAAGTTCTCTCTCAGGCGGACGTTCCGCCCTGTCTACCGTCCGATCACGTTCCTGCACTCTCACGGCGTCGTGCGCAGCGCGGCGCTGTTCGCGCTGGCGGGCCTCCTGTTCGGCAGCAGCGCGCGGCCTTCCTGGGCGCAGTCCGGCGGCGAGGACAAGAAACCTGCACAAAAAGCCGAGGCGTCTGCCAAATCGAAAAGCAAGGCCAAGAACGCGCAGGCCAATCTGCCCGCCGTGCTGGTGTTTCCGCCGGACGCGAAGGGCAGCGCCGCCGCGCCGCTCGTGGATGTCATCACGGAGGTAGAGCAGTCCCGGCTGATGACCTCCGGCGCCTATCGCGGCCTGCTCTATCAGCGTTCCATGCCGAGCATCCGGCGGGCCGTCCTCGATCAGACCCTCAGCACGGAGGAGGTCAGCCCGCCGTTCGACAACAATGCCAAAGTCACCCGCCTCACCCGGTTCGTCGGCTATGGTCTGCTGCTCGTCGGCTCCATCGACTCTTATGCCTACGACGCCGATAAGAAGCAGGTCAACCTGATCCTGAGCGGGCGGCTGATGGACGTTTCCGGCGAGAAGCCGCGCGTGCTGCGCTCCGCGACCATCAGCGAGGAGGGACCGGCCAACCCGGACAAGACTGCCAAAGAGGATACACTAGCCCCGAAGGTGGCGCGCGAAGCGGCGGAGAAGCTGATGACCGACCTGTTGCAGCCGGTCAAACCGACCCCGTCGGAGTCGAAACCCACCGAGACGAAATAGGGCGACCGAGAGCGCCCTGAACCCCCCGTCTATTCTCCCGAATGGAGGGAGCCGAGCGAACGATGCGCATCCGCACTCTATCTTTTTTCGCGCTGCTGACCTTGCTGTGCCTGGTCTGGGCCGACGCCGCGAGTGCGGCAGGGCCGGTCGGCACGATCCAACTGCAGGTGATTCGCAGCACCCTGCTGGCCGACGGCAAACAGACGACGGAAGTGCGCGCCTATGTGCGCGACAATAACGGGCGTCCTGTCGGCAACGATGTCGAGGTGCAGTTCCAGACGACTGCCGGGCAACTCTCCTCGACGCGCGCGACCACGTTCGGCGGCGTGGCGACCGTGCGCCTGACCAGCGCGCCGATAGCGGGCGTCGCCAAGATCACGGCCTTTACCGCAGGCGCCAGCAGCGATGTCGTGGATGTGCTGTTCACCGACGACCCGGCGGCCACGTTTGAGGGCAACTCCTACATGATGATCACGGCGGCCAGCTATCTGGCCTACAGCGCCACCGACCGCGTGATCGAAGGGCAGGGGAAGAACGGCGGCGCAAAGCTGACCTATCGGAACATGGAACTGACCGCCGACCGCCTGCAAGTGCGCTGCGACGACCTGATCGTGCGGGCCAGCGATAACGTCGTCCTCAAGCGGGGCGGGCATGTCTTCCGCGCCAGCAGGCTCTACTACAGCCTGCAGTCCGGGCAGGGCTACGCCATCGCCGAGCTGGACGATAAGCTGCAGCCGGTCGTTCTCAGCGGCGAGCGGCTGCGCGTCGAGGCCAGCCCGACCCCGATTCCCAGTTCCTACATGATCTTCCCGGAACTGCAAGTGAAGCTGGTCATCGTGGCGCGCGCCATCACCTATTTCCCCGGCGACCGGCTCCAGTTCCGACGCCCCAAGTTCTATCAGGATCAGGGACAGCTCCTCTCGCTGCCCTACTATGAACTCTCGCTGAACTCGACCGAACTGTTCTCCGATCAGTTCATCAGCCTGGGAACCAGCGGCTTCGGCCTGGAACTGCCGTTCTACTTCAATCTGTCGCCGCGCTCGACGGGCATCGTCTACCTGCGGCATCAGCAGCAGTTGGGCCGCAGCTACTATGCCACCGATCCGGGCTGGTCGCTCGACCTGGTGCAGGGCTATTCGGCGCAGGGTTCGCGGCGCTTTGAGGGCGCGTTCGGTTTCACCGGGTTGACGCGCAGCGACTGGGGCTTCCGCTGGACGCACAGCCAGGAGTTCAATACGGCCACGCAAGCCTCGTTCTACCTGGATTTCCCGCATCACGAGGGCTACTTCAGTTCGACGAACTTCTCGCAGCAGGCGCGCGCGTTCCGATGGGGCGCCAATATCGCGTCCGGGCAGACCTTCACCGGGCCGTCCGCCAGCAGCTTCCGCTCCGATGTCTACGTGGAGACGCAGCCGAAGCCATTCACCAAGAACATGCTCTACACGCTGGGAACGACGGTAACGACGGGCCGCCTTGTCTCCGACGCCTTCCGCCAGAACGAGACGACCCAAACGGTGAGTATGCGCGCCTTTTCGCGGCCCTACAATCTGGATCGGCGCACAACGCTGACCAACGCCTTCACGGTCGGGCATCTCTGGTCGAGCCGGGGCAACTCCGGGCCGATGGCGCTGGCGACGCTGGCCCTGGATCACACGGTTCCCGGCGGCGGCGCGTTGAACCTGAGCTACGACCTGGTCTTCCAGCCGCAGACCTTCGACTCGTCCGGCGGTAACCATCGCCTCAGCCTGACCTATACCCTGGCGAACAGCCAGCGATTGCAGGCTTCGCTGCTCGGAACCACCTACCTGGATCGCTCCGACGCCACCTTCCTGGCGGATGTCGTCTATCGGCTGAACAGCCAGTGGCGCCTGCTGGCCTCGGCCACGCTCCAGTCGTTTGCCGGGGTGAGCTATCAAGACCTGGAGTTCAGCATAGGCCGTCGCATCGGCGCGCGGGAACTGCAACTGACCTACTCGACGCTGAACAGACGCCTCTCGCTCGATCTGACGGCAACGCGGTTCTGAGTCGCCTCAACCTTCAAAACCTGACTGCCAAATGCAGTGGGGGCGCGGGCCATTTGGCCCGCGCCCCCGGCGTCTCTTTACGCCCTGCGTTCCCTCATCTTTTCGCCGGGACACCGCGCTGAGGAACCGCCTGGCCCTCCCCCATCGGACGGGTTCCGGGCGGGGTGTTGGCGTGCTGTTCCAGACCGGGCGGCTTGACCCCGGCGACGTAGGGCGCGGGGCGGCTGTTCTCCCCAAACACCTTGATCCCGATCAGGCCGATGATTGCGAGAACCACCAGCGTCGCGACGATAACGACGGCAGGGCTGACCTCTCTATTCACCTTCGTCTATCCTCTGTTTTTGTCCATCCTGCGCAGTCAAGGCAGAGTATTGTCGTTGACCAGCCACTTCAAACGGGCCGGATTCATATCTGCGATCACCTGACACCAGGCGTTGGGCGGCGGCGGCGTGCCGTCGGGAACGATGGCTTCGATGGGCAGCCGCTTCACATGGCTGTCCGCGAAGGCGATATTGGTTCCCTTCCGGTGGCGGTCGGAAAGGGCAGCCTCCGTGCCGTTGACGACAATAGGCTCCCCGCATTCGCCCTGGCGCGGATTCCAGTTCTGCGCGATGTAGCCGCGATACCCCTCCGCCGTGTCTCCCGGCGAGCTATCCGCAAACAGCACGACGCGCGCAGGCTGCTGTAGCTGTGTCAGCGCGACGCGGGTGGGCGTGCAGATATTGGTCGCCAGGTCACATTTTTTCCAGCCGCCGAAGTTGTTGTTGTAGCCGAGGGAGAGCCAGCCGCGTTCGCCCCAGGTTCCGCCCCAATGGGAATTCGCCGCGCTCGGACAGAGAACGATCTGCTGGCTTTTCATATAGGGCTGGAGCATCGCCGACCAGATCGGCGTGTCGTCATTCAGTCCCTCGTCGGTGAACTGGACGTAGCCGGGAAAGACCTCGTCGGCGTCCTCGACATACATCAGCATCGCCAGCGCCAGTTGCTTCTCGTTCGACATGCAGGAATCGGCGCGCGCGAACTCGCGCGCCGTGCTGAACACGGGAAAGAGCAGCGCGGCGAGAATCGCGATGATCGCGATGACGATAAGCAACTCGATCAGCGTGAAGCCCCGGCTGACGCGCAGGCGCATCGTATCCCTACTTGTGCTTTCCATAGTGGGATTATAGACGCGATGACCGGGCGGCGTCAAGGAGATTTTCGCGGCGCGCAGGCCATCGAGCCGACGCCGCAATCCGGCAGAGATTCCAGGCGGAGGCGCGAGTACAGGGCGGCACAATAGATTCGGGGAGACGCTTTGTTCTGCCTCTGTTCGTCCCCTGTTGCCGCGAACGGAGGCGGAGCCATTCGCGCTGGCGGCTGAGGGTCGCGTCGGGTACGCGGATGCGTTGTGTGGCACCAACGGGGCGTCTTCCCTCAGCCGCACGATCCTTTTGTCTACGCCTGCCCGACTCCGCGCTTCCAGGCCGGGCGTCGGCTCTCGTAGGCGGCGATAGCGTCGGCGTGCTGCAAGGTCAGGCCGATGTCGTCCAGGCCGTTGAGCAGGCAGTGCCGCCGGAACGAGTCCACCGTGAATGGCGCGGAGAAGCCCTGATTGTCCGACACCGTCTGCGCTTCCAGATCTACCGTGACCTCATAGCCCGGCGTCGTCTTGGCGCGCTCCATCAGCAGGTGTACCGTCTCTTCCGGCAAGGTGACGGGCAGGATGCCGTTCTTGAAGCAGTTGTTGTAGAAGATGTCGGCGAAGCTGGGCGCGATGACGCAGCGGATGCCGAAATCGAGCAGGGCCCAGGGGGCATGCTCGCGGCTGGAGCCGCAGCCGAAGTTCTCGCCGCAGACCAGCACCTGGGTCCCCTGGTACGCCGGCTGGTTCAGCACGAAATCAGGCTTGGGATTGCCGTCGAAGTCGAAGCGGAAGTCATAGAACAGCCCCTTGGCCAATCCTTTGCGGGTGACGGTCTTGAGGAACTGCTTGGGGATCAACTGGTCGGTGTCGAGGTTGGCGATCGGCAGCGGCGCCGCACGGCCGGTGATCTTGGCGAAGGGCTGCATCAGGCCAGCTCCCTGACGTCGGC
>DASRGL010000398.1:0-8807 GCA_035651115.1 Chthonomonadaceae bacterium | reverse complement strand
GTGGATTGGCTGTCGCTCTGCTCTATGGCGTGGGTAAACCGGGCGTTCGGGTCCACGACCGCGCTTTCGTAGCCTGCCGCATCCAGCGCCGCGATCAGCTTGTCCGGCCCGGTCTTGCGGGCGTCATAGGTGACGGTGGCGCGCTCGGCCAGCAGGTTGACGGCAGCCTCTTCCACGCCCGGCACGCGCTCCAGCGCCTTCTCCACCCGCCCGACGCACGACGCGCAGACCATGCCCTTGACGGAGAGATCGCACCGCTCTAACCCCGAGGCTGCCGTCTCCTCCGCCGGAAGCACGACCAACTGCCCGCGATACATATTCATGCCGCACGCGAAGGCGTAGGTTCCGGGCTTATCGGGCGTAAACGTAACGGTCGTCGTCTGGAAGGCGGGGAGTTCCGCGTTGATGTGGAAATCCGGGAAGACGACCCGCTCCGAGCAGCCCGTCGTCTCCTGCCGGTCGAACTTGATTCGCACCGGCACGCCCGCGCGCACGGTGATCCGCTCCGGCTGATAGCTGCCTTCCACGCGCACGGTCACTTCCTGCGCATCGCCGACCGTCTGCGCCCGTGTTCCCTCTTTCGGCCCGAAAAAGAACCAGGCCAGGAACGCGATCAGCCCGACTCCGCCCGACAAAACGATCAGATTTTCCAGTGTCATGGCAAGCCTCTTCTAACTCACCCCCCGGCCCCCTCCCCGGTCGTTCGTTCCTCACTGGGGAGGGGGAGCGAGACAGACGCCTTCACCCTCATCCCCAACTCTTCTCCCTTTGGGGGAGAAGAGAGCCAAACATCCACGGGCGCGCTCTCGCTTCTCCCCTCTCCCACAGCGTGGGAGAGGCAGAGGCGCAACGCCTCGTGGTAACGGGGAGGAGGGCCTATTTCGCAAACTTATAGATGACGTCCATCAGCTCTTGATAGGTGCGCTGCGCGCTGTTTTCATCGCCGTCGCGCAGGGCGTCGGTGACGCAGTGCTGCAAGTGGTCGCGCATCACGATCTTGCTGACCCCGCGCAGCGCCTCATGCACCGATGAAAGCTGAGTCAGCACGTCTATACAGTAGGTATCCTCTTCGACAAGACGGCGCAACCCCTTGATCTGTCCCTCGATTCGACTCAGGCGGCGCAGCACGTCCTCTTTGATCTCGCCTTGAACAGCCATCGCGCGCTTCCTCTCGCATGGTTA
Source organism: Chthonomonadaceae bacterium (assembly GCA_035651115.1). GTDB lineage: Bacteria > Armatimonadota > Chthonomonadetes > Chthonomonadales > Chthonomonadaceae > DASRGL01. The sequence continues at coordinate 7,625 of DASRGL010000398.1, read as the reverse complement.
TAGGGGATACCCCTATAGGGTATACGTGTGAAGGGAACCAAAAGTTTCTTCCGCAGAGTAGGAGAGAAAGGAACTATCGGACGCTCCCGGCCATCAAACCGAACGGTTGCGACCGATGTTGATAGAGAGGGAACGCGAGCGGCTTGCTCCGTAAAGCTGGCAAACCTTCCTGTAATCTGCGTCTCGATAGCAGCCAATGATAGGTCATTACAGGAGACTCTGCCGAGTATCAGGGAACCTCCTCACGGACTTATTCGTTTACTCAAGACAGTGGCAAGACCAGGTAAGGAGTTTTTTGGAATGCAACAGTGCGACGTATACGGCTTTCGTCAGCCGATGCCCTGGCGGCCCGTTCCGCGCCGTCCTCTGGAAGCCTATTTCTTCCCGGAGACGCCGGAGGTTGAGCCGGAAACCCGGAACGGACATGCTTTGAGAATAGTCGAAGGGGGTTCTCGCCCCGAGGCGGTGACTTCGGCCCGCCCGGTTTCACATAGCAGACAGCATCACGGATAATAGACCGCGAACCGTTCGGTGCGCAATGGAGCCTGGGATTTCCTCTAATCCCAGGCTCCGCGTTTATTGTCCCTCCCGCCTGCCGATTCGAGGGAGGAGATTTCCGCCCGGTTTCACAATTCCTATACCGGGCCACCATCATCCCAAATCTATGCAGACAAGGCGCGCAGGCCGACACGGCCCTCCCTGGCGCGTTCCCTCCCCGGATTGAGCGGACTATGAACAAGCATTCACGGAATCGGAAGGCCAGACATGGCGGACCAGGCATCGCGTTGGCGCTCGTGTTTATCGCGCTGCTGTCGCTGGCGGGGCTGGCGGCTCCCCGGTCGGCCCCGCCCGCGCGCGTGTCGTTCAATCGCGAAATTCGCCCCATTCTCACCGACAACTGCTTTCCCTGTCACGGGCCGGATCACAATAAGCGACAGGCCGGACTGCGGCTGGATGTGCGGGAGGAGGTCCTGGCGCGCGGCGTGATCGTTCCGGGCAGGCCGCAGCAGAGCAAACTGATCGCGCGCATCTTCGCAACGGACGCGAGCCGGGTCATGCCGCCCGCCTTCTCGCATAAAACGCTGACCCCGGCGCAGAAGAATCGGCTCCGCCTCTGGATCGCGCAGGGCGCCAAATACGAGCCGCACTGGGCCTTCATTCCCCCTCCGGCGCAAGTCGCTGTGCCGCGCGTCAAGAATCCGGCCTGGTGTCGCAACGCGATAGACCGGTTCGTTCTGGCGCGGCTCGAACGGGAGGGACTGCATCCCTCCCCCGAAGCCAGCAGAAGCGACTGGCTGCGCCGCGTGACGCTCGATCTCACCGGCCTGCCGCCGACGCCGCAGGAGACGGACGCTTTCCTGGCCGACCGCTCCCCGGAGGCGTATGCCCGCGTCGTAGACCGCCTGCTGGCCTCGCCGCGCTACGGCGAGAGGATGGCCGTTCCCTGGCTGGACGCGGCGCGATACGCGGACAGCTACGGCTACCAGAGCGATCAACTCTGCCCGACCTGGCCCTATCGCGACTGGGTCGTGAAGGCGTTCAACGCCAACCTGCCCTACGATCAGTTCCTCACCTGGCAGCTTGCGGGCGACCTGCTTCCCAATCCCACACGGGAGCAGCGCGTCGCGACCGCGTTTAATCGCCTGCACCGGATGACGAACGAGGGCGGCAGTGTTCCCGAAGAGTGGCGGATGGAGGGCGTGGCGGATCGCGTGCAGACGCTCGGCACGGCGATTCTCGGCGTGACGCTGGAGTGCGCCCGCTGCCACGATCACAAGTTCGATCCCATCTCGCAGCGCGACTACTACGCCCTCTCCGCCTTCTTCAACAGCATTGACGAGTACGGCCTCTACGACCGCGCCGACATCGTGCCGACGCCCTCCCTGCTTCTGCCCACGCCCGAACAGCAGCGCGAACTCGCCGCCGCGCAGGACGCCGTCCGCCAGCAGGAGCAGAGGCTTGCGCAACTGCGCGCCGCGCGCGAATCGGCCTTCCGCGACTGGCTGGCAAAGCCGCACGAGGCGGCGCTGCCGGATCGAATAGGGCAGTTCGATTTCGAGGAGTTCGAAGGAACGAAGCTGCCTAATCGCGTCCCCGGCGCGAAGCAGCACGGCGAACGGCAGGACGAGGTTCCGCTTGTGGAGGGACATACCGGCAAGGCGGCGCTGCTCGACGGCGAGAACAACGTCCATTTCGACGCGCTGGGCCGATTTACGCGCCATACGCCGTTCACCATCGCCTTCTGGATGCGCGATCCGCGCCTTGTGGAGGAGCCTGCGGTCGTGTTCCAGGCGTGCGGCGGCACGGACGCCGGGCCGCACGGCTACGATCTGCTGATTGAAAAGGGGGTTCTCACGGCCCGCCTGTTCCGCCACTGGCCGGGCAACGCCATCGCCATTCGCACGCGCCGCGAGATACCGAAAGATACCTGGACGCACATCGCCATGACCTATGACGGCTCCAGCCGCGCCGCCGGGTTGCAACTCTACATCAATGGCAGGCCCGCCGAGACCGAGATCGTGCGCGACCGGCTCTATAAAGACATCGGGCAGCAGCCGCTCGTTTTCGGGCAGAGGTTCCGGGATCGCGGCTTCAAAGGCGGGCGCATAGACGATCTTTCTCTCTTCTCGCGCGCCATCACTCCGCTGGAAGTCGCGCAGCTTTACGACGGACGGAGCCTCGCCGACGCGCTGGCCCTCCTCCTTGTTGACCTACCCCCCAGCCCCCTCCCTAAAGGGAAGGGGAGCCAGACAGTCACGAGTGCGCCTGCCTCTCCCCTCTCCCACGCTGTGGGAGAGGGGCCGGGGGTGAGGGCCGCTCTACGCGCCTACTACCTCTCCGCCATAGACCCGGCGACTCGCGAAGCGGCTGTTGCGCTCACCGGCCTGCGCGAGAAGGTCGTCACGGCGGAAGACGCACAGTTCGAGATCGCCGTGATGGAGGAGATGCCGCAGCCCCGCCCGGCCTACGTGCTGGCGCGCGGACGCTACGACGCCCCGAAGACCGAAGCGAACCGGGTTGGGCGCGGCACGCCCGCCGCTATCCTGCCGTTCCCGCCGGGACTGCGCCGCGACCGCCTGGGGCTGGCCCAGTGGCTCACGCGCCCCGACCATCCCCTGACCGCCCGCGTCGCCGTCAATCGCTTCTGGATGCTCTTCTTCGGCAGAGGGCTGGTCGAGACGGCGGAGGACTTCGGCATTCGCGGCAAGCTGCCTTCCCACCCGGAACTGCTGGACTGGCTGGCCCGCGACTTCATCCGCTCCGGCTGGAACGTCAAGGCGCTGATGAAGCGGATCGCGCTCTCCAGCGCGTACCGGCAAGCGTCGGCGCTAACTCCCACGCTGCGCGAACGCGACCCGCAAAACGTACTGCTAGCGCGCGGGCCGAGTCACCGCCTCAGCGCGGAGGCGATCCGCGATACCGCGCTGGCAGCCTGCGGCCTCCTCGATAATCGCCTGGGCGGGCCGCCCGTCAGTCCCTACCAGCCGGGCGACCTCTGGCGCGAGAGTAACTCCATGAGTCCGGCCTATCATCAGAGCGTCGGCAGAGACCTGTACCGCCGGAGCCTCTACACGGTCTGGAAGCGGACGGCTCCGATGCCGAACATGACCGCGTTCGACATGGTGAGCCGCGAGGTCTGCGTCGCGCGCCGCCAGACGACGAACACGCCGCTACAGGCGCTCGTGCTGCTCAACGACCCCCAGTTTGTCGAGGCGGCGCGCGTCCTCGGCGAGAAGACACTGAAGGAGGGCGGGGCGAGCGTGCCGGAGCGCGTGCGGTTCGCCTTCCGCCGCCTGGCCGTCCGCGAACCGACCGCCGCCGAGACGAAGCTGCTCGCCGCGCTCTATACGGAGCAGTTGGCGCTGTTCCGGCAGGAGCCGGAACAGGCCGCAAAACTGATCCAGATCGGGGAGAGCAAGCCCGATCCGTCTCTGCCGCCTGCGGAACTCGCGGCGGCGACCGTCCTCGCGCAGACCATCCTGAACCTGGATGCGACCGTCTGGAAACGCTAAACTATGGAACAACGCGAACCTCTTGCCCTCACCCGCCGTCACTTTCTCTCCAGCGCCGCGCTCGGCCTCGGCGCGCTGGGGCTGTCGCAACTGCTCGGAACGGCGGCAGACGCCGCTCCCGCCGCCAGGCCGGAACGTTTCGGCGGGCTGCCGGGCGTGCCGCACTTCGCCCCGAAAGCGAAGCGCGTCATCTATCTCTTCCAGAGCGGCGGCCCCGCGCAGCAAGACCTGTTCGACTACAAGCCGCTGCTCAACGAGCAGAACGGCAGCGCGCTGCCGGATCGGGTGCGCGGCCACCAGCGGCTCACCGGCATGAGCGTGAACCAGGCGATCCTGCCGCTGGCCGGTTCGTCGTTCCGGTTTGCGCAGCACGGCCAGAGCGGGGCGTGGCTGAGCGAACTGCTGCCGCATACCGCCAAAATCGCCGACGAACTCTGCTTCGTCAAGTCTATGTGGACGGAGGCGATCAACCACGACCCGGCCATCACTTTCTTTCAGACCGGCTCGCAGATCGCGGGACGGCCTTCGATGGGATCGTGGATCAGCTACGGCCTCGGCTCGATGAACGAGAACCTGCCCTCTTTCGTCGTGCTGGTAACCGCCGGGCAGGGCGACCAGCCGCTCTATGCGCGGCTGTGGGGCAGCGGCTTTCTCGATTCACGGTTCCAGGGCGTGCAGTTCCGTTCCGGCAAAGACCCGGTCCTCTATCTCGCCAATCCCGAAGGCGTCGCGCAGCATGGCCGACGCGCGATGCTGAACACGCTCAACGCGCTCAACCGGCTGCAATATCAGCGGGAACTCGACCCGGAGATCGAATCGCGGATCGCGCAGTACGAGATGGCCTATCGGATGCAGACGAGCGTGCCGGAGATCACTGACCTGTCGAAGGAACCCGATTCGGTCTTCGCGCTCTATGGCGACGACGCGCGCAAGCCCGGAACTTTCGCGGCCAACTGCCTGCTGGCACGGCGGCTGGCCGAGAAGGGCGTGCGCTTCATTCAGCTCTATCATCAGGGCTGGGATCACCACTCCGACCTTCCAGCAAGCATCCGCGCGCAGTGCCAGAAGACCGACCAGGCCAGCGCCGCCCTCCTCCTCGATCTCAAGCAGCGTGGGATGTTGGACGATACATTGGTCATCTGGGGGGGAGAGTTCGGGCGCACCAGCTACTCGCAGGGCAAGCTGACGAAGGACAACTATGGGCGCGACCATCATCCCCGCTGCTTCACGATCTGGCTGGCGGGCGCGGGCATCAGAGCAGGTTTGAGCTACGGCCAGACCGACGCCTACGGCTACAACATCGCCGACGCGGACGGCAACGCTATCGAGCCGAGCAAGGACGTGTTCACGCCTGGAGCCGTCCACGTCCACGACTTGCAGGCGACTATCCTGCATCTCCTGGGCATTGACCACGAGAAGCTGACCTATCGCTACCAGGGCCGCGATTTCCGCCTGACCGACGTTCACGGTCACGTCGTCAAGGACCTTCTCGCCTGAGCGCCTAATCCGATGCGTGAGGAAGCACCTGCACCGAATCCGACGCTGGAAGTTCCGCAAACGATCCGAATCTATCGGATCGTGCATTTAGACAACCTGCCGCTCCTGCTGGAGCAGGGAGGTTTATGGTGCGGCAACCAGATGGCTCAGCGCGGCCTCCGTTACAAGGCTATTGGTAACACCGACCTTACCCTAAGCCGATCCAATACCTCCGTTCCCTGTCCTCCCGGCGGAACGCTTAACGACTATGTACCCTTCTATTTCTGTCCCCGTTCCGTCATGCTATTCTCGATATCGAAACGTGATGCGACTACGTATGGTGGAGGACAGGAGCCGATTCTCCATCTGGTTTCGGACGTAGCCACGATCTCAAAGGCTGGAATCCCGTTTGTCTTCACAGACCGCAGAAATACAATAGTAGTACGCGCGTCCAGATCAAACAGAACTGGTACTACTGAATGGAACCAATCAGATGTTTATTGAGGGACAAGGCAATCTGCTCAAGGCGGAAGTAGACGCCCTGGTAAACACCGTCAATACGGTGGGTGTTATGGGCAGGGGAGTCGCCTTGCAATTCAAGCAGGCGTTTCCCCACAACTTTCGCGCGTATCAGGCGGCCTGTCGGCGCGGCGAGGTCATGCTCGGACACATGTTCGTCACGCGCACAGGCCAATTGCGCCCTGAATTCATCATCAACTTTCCTACCAAGAAGCATTGGCGCGAGCAATCTCGACTGGAGACAATCCGAACTGGTCTGGTAGACCTGATTGCCGTTGTCAGGCGAGAAAGCATCCGCTCCATTGCATTGCCGCCTCTGGGATGTGGCTTAGGCGGGCTGCGTTGGGAAGATGTGCATCCCCTCATCGTTCAGGCATTTTCCGAACTGCCGCAGGTCGAAGTCCATCTCTACCCGCCCGGTCATGACGTCTCCGCCGAGGAACGTGTCATACGAACCCCGCGCCCGGAAATGACCCTCTGGCGGGCCGCCCTGATCTGTCTGATAGGGGCCTACAGCCGCCTGGCTTTCGAGGCTTCCCACCTGGAGGCGCAAAAGCTGCTCTACTTCCTGGTGGAGGCCGGAGAGCCGCTCCCCACGAAGTTTGCTAAAGGAGATTATGGGCCTTACGATGATGGAATGAAACACGGCCTCCTTGAGATGGAAGGCCACTATATTCAGGGATTCGGCGAAGGGAAGCGTCTTGATCCCGTCAGCCTGGCCCCCGGCGCTCTGGAAGCGGCGCGCAGCTACCTTCGCGCCTCTCCTGACACAGTGGCGCGTATTGAACGAGTGACCCGGCTGATCGAAGGTTTTGAAACTCCGTATGGCCTCGAACTTCTGGCAAGCGTCCACTGGGCAGCCACACGCGAAGCCAGGGCCGCAAACAGATCGTTGGAACAGGTCGTAGAGCTTGTTCATGCCTGGACGGAACGCAAACGCAGGACGCTCCGAGCCAGGGATCTGCAGGTCGCCTGGGAGCAACTCCAAGCGCAAGGCTGGCTGCCCCTTCCCGAACCGGAATGGCCGCACTAAAGGTCAACGACGCCCTGAACCACTTCGGCGGCTTGAAGGACCTTCTCGCCTGAGCGAGGAAGCGCCTGTATCTCCGCAAGTCGCTATGCTGCCGACTTTTCTTTGTGCTGTGGTATTCGACTGGAAACGTGGAGCATATCAATACTGATGACTTGCCCGGCATCATTAGTAGTTGAAGAGAACGCCCGGTTCCACTTCTACCGTCCGCACAGGTGTCCCCTCAGATAGCCGCAGAAGCAAGGAGTCGTCCTGTTCGTCATAGACAGAACGCGAGCCGGGTTGTTTTTCCTGCCGCGCCTGCCGGGTCGCTTCCTTCAATGCTTCGACGACGTTGCGGGTTAATTCTGCCGAGTCGATAGTTTCCTCTCCCTCAACAAAATCGTCCTTTTCCAATACATAATGGGCCGTTGAATGCTTACGTTCGGTCATACTGGTTGTTCCTTTAGGACTTACGCACATTCTGCTTGCGATAAAGCCGCAATCTCATTCGGCTCGCGATTCGAGCCTTTGAGAGGCACTTGAGAGGTGATTCGTCCTGATTTCCACTTATCGCCAATGCCTGCTTCGATCTCGAAGAGGCGCGA
>DASRGL010000397.1:0-4102 GCA_035651115.1 Chthonomonadaceae bacterium | reverse complement strand
CCAGTCCAGAGTGACTCCCTTCTCCTGCAGGCGCAGAAGCGTCTCGGCTACGGTCTGCATATCCATCAGGGTAGGCAGATCGTACTTGCGCCAATCGGCCTGGATGCCCTGACGCGCCAGTTGCTGCGCTGTTTCGACCCGCATCTCCATATCGGAAAGCGCGCTGCTATCGAGCTTCCGCCAATCCACAGCGACCCCTAGCTTTTGCAGGTGTCGGGCGCTCTCCACGCGACTCTCCATGTCCAGCAGCGTGAGCAGGTCATATTTCCGCCAGTCCACGTGTTCGCCCATCCGTTCGAGGCGACGCGCGGACTCGATGCGGCTGTCACGATCCACCTTATCGGTCAGACCGGATTGCGCCGTTCTCTTCACCAGGCGCGACCCTGTCCGGGTCAAACTCGCAGTCTGCATGGAACTCGCGGGCCTCGGTTCAGGCAGGGATCGGCCCTGCGCGGCACAAAGCGCGAGGAGCGACAGGGAGATGCTCAGCGCGCAGAAGAGGCGCGCGGCGGCAAACAGGCAACGCTTCATGGCGTTTTCCCTCCTTACTTTGTCTCCGGTTCTCCGGGCCTGCCGGAGGCAAGCGCGCCCTCCGGGCGGCGGGCAGGCGAGACCGCCCCTCCGCCTCTCCTATTTGACCTTCACCTTGACGGGTCGCGCTTTCGCGTCCGCCGCTTTCGGCAGCGTGATGGACAGCACCCCATACCGGTAAGCAGACCGCGCTTTCTCCGCCTCTACCTTGCATGGCAGTGGAACAGCGTGGGAAAAAGCGCCGTACCGGCTTTCGTAGCGGTAGAAATGGCGGCGCCTCTCCTCCTGCTCGTGTTTCTGCTCAGCGCGCAGCCATAGCGTCCTGCCGGAGACTTCCACCTGAATGTTCCTGGGGTCTATACCAGGCATTTCGACGCGCACCATCACTGCGTCATCGGTCTCCTGCATATCCAGGCCCGCGCCTAAAAACGGAGAGAGCGCGTCCTGCAAGGTCAGCCGCTCCGGCAGCCGAGTCAGGGATTCCTGCGGCCGGCTCTCCAGGCTCTGGCCCGCGCGTTCGGTATGCGCTTCAGGATGGAACGCACGGTCGAGGGCGTCATGGACTCGCTCGCGCAGATGCTCCAGCGATTCATGCCAGCTTTGTGGAACCAGGGACATTCTTATCACCTCCTCTGCAAGAAGAGCGACACAACACGCTATTGAGACCGCCAGCCCGACGACGGACAGGCAGTATCGGGCTGGCAGGAGAGAACAGGCCGGTCACTGCCGAATCAGACCACCTGAACCTCGATCTTCCTGGGCCTGGCCTCCTCCGATTTCGGCAGATGCAGCGTCAGCACGCCGTGTTTGAGTTCGGCCTGAATATGGTTGGTATCTACTGTATCGGCCAGACGGAACTGCCGGAAGAACTGGCCCAACTGGAACTCCTGGTAGATCGGCTCGCCCGGCATCGCGGCCTGCGCCTTCGCCTGCAGGGTGAGCAGATCGTTTTTGACCTCGATATCCAGGTTGTCTTTCGACACGCCGGGCAGGTCGGCGATCACCGTCAATCCCTCCTCCGTCTCATAGATGTCAACCGGAGGAGCCACCCACTGCTCCTGCTGTCGCGTCATCTCCTGCGCTGACGGTTCCTGCCTGGTCAACGCTCGGTTCTGGTCTGTAGGGGCCGGAAGTGTGGTGTTGCTCATCGTCCTTCCCTCCTTTCCTACTGCACCGCAACGGCGATCTGCTTGGGCTTGGCTTCCTCGCTCTTGGGCAGCGTGATAGAGAGCAAGCCGTCTTGATAGCGCGCCTCGCTGCGGCTGCTGTCAACCTCCACCGGCAGTTCGATGCTGCGGACGAATCGGCCCGCCGCGCGCTCGCTGCGGTGGTAGGCTTCGCTGTTGATGCCTTGCGGAGCCGATTTCTCTCCGGAGATCGTAAGGCTGTTGCGCTGGATCGTCAGATTGAGATTTTGTGGGTCCAGTCCGGGTGCGAGGGCTTGAATATAGAGATGGTCTTTATCCTCGCTGACATTGAGCAAGGGGTAAGCCCGCGCCGCGCGTCCCGGCAGGAACGCCGTTGAGAAGCCCTCGGCTCCGCTGGATAGGACAGAAGCGAAGGCGCGGTCTATCTCGCGTCGCAACGCTTCCATCTCACGGAAGGGATTGAACGTCAACATACTCATCGCCTCCTTTCCTCGATTTCGTCCGTATATCCGCCTCTGGGCGCAACCCCGGCGCAGCGGGCGCCCGAGAAGATGCCAACTTCAGGGACACGCTCCCACGCGATAGCCAAGCGCGCCGGGAGAAGAGAGATTCCAGGCCGCCGCGCCTCAGCCAGACGGGTAGGCGGGGAACAGAGCCAGAGAGGCCGCCAGGGAACCGGATCGCTACCGGGCCTGATGCCTCTTGCGTTCCAGAGCGATACCTTGATAAGGCAGGCTCCGTGCTGCGTCCTATCGAGGGAGCAGTTCCACTAATGCATACGCAGATTCGGCCCCATTTTGTTCCCATGATATCAATGGATTTTAGTACTATATTATCAGGTAATTTCTTGTGGACTAACGCAGGTCTGGCCGGAGCTTTCAGTCGGAGAGCCTCCCTGAGAAACTGAAGCGGCCCCGATCTCCTGCAGAAGGGCCGGGGCAGGAAAAGAGCCGTGCGGAGCCTAATCTTCTCCCGGCAACCGGTATCCGCTCGGAACCGGGTTCGGGCCAAAGGAAGGTTGCCATGCCCGGCCTGAATTTCATGCATTTCTCCGCCTGTTCTGCGTATAGGGAGATATGCAACCAGAGACAGAAGCAACGCAACAGGAACCAAAGCGGCCGCGTGTTTCCCTGGCGGCGGTGCGCCGCCTGTTGGGGCTGGCAAAACCGTTTCGCGGGCTGCTGATGGCCGCAGGCGCGCTGATGCTGGTCTCGACGGCGATCTCGTTGTCGCTGCCGCTGGTGGCGCGGCGGGCAGTGGATCACGTGGCGCGAACCCATCAGATCGGCGCGCTGGATCGGCTGGCCGCCGCGATGATCGGGCTGATCCTGCTCGGCTCAGTCGTTGGATACGCGCAGTACATGCTCATGGCCTATGCGGGCAACCGCATCGTTATGGACCTGCGCGCCCGCCTCTTCGCGCATCTCCAGCGGCTTCCCGTCGCCTTCTTCGACCGCACCCGCTCCGGCGATCTCACCTCTCACCTCTCCAACGATGTCAGCCAATTGCAGGGGACGCTCACGGAAGACCTGGTGCGTCTCGTCGGCAATCTGGTCACGTTCACCGGAGGCGTCGGGCTGGCCCTGTTCATAGACTGGCGGCTGACGGCGGTCGTCATCGGCCTGCTGGCCTCTGTGATAGGCACCTTCGTCCTGTTCGGGCGCAGGCTGCGGCGGCTGAACCGGGAGGCGCTGGATGCGCTCGCCGAGGCGATGGGCGCGATGACGGAGGCGCTGGCGAACATCCGGCTGGTGAAGGCGTTCGCGCGGGAGCCGTATGAGGACGCCCGCGCGCAGGCCCGGCTCTATCGTGTCTTCCGGCTGAACATGGGCAGCAGCGCCCTTGAAGGCGCGGTCGGCACGACGGCGTTCGGCGGCTTCATCCTGGTGATGCTGGGCGTGGTCTGGTACGGCGGGCGCAACGTCCTGAACGGCAGCCTGTCGCCGGGATCGCTGCTCGCCTTCCTGATGACCATCACGATCATCGTCAGCCCGATGGGGGCGCTCGCCACGCAGTATTCGCGCCTGCAGCGGGCCATCGGCGCGGCAGACCGCCTCTTTGCCATCGAGGACACGCCCCTGGAAGCGCCCGATGCGGAGGACGCCGTGCCTTTCCCCGATGGCCCCGGCCATGTCCGCTACGAGCAGATTCATTTCGCCTATACGCCGGAGACGCCGGTGCTGCGCGGCCTCTCCCTCGATCTGCCTGCCGGATGCGTCACGGCGCTGGTCGGAGCCAGCGGCGCGGGCAAGACGACGCTGGCCGCGCTGCTCTACCGCTTCTATGCGCCGCAGGCGGGCCGTATCACGGTGGATGGCGTGCCAATAGACACCATTCGGCGGCAGGAGTTGCGGGAGCATATTGGCCTGGTGCCGCAGGAGCCGATTCTGTTCAACGGTACGATCCGGGAGAATATCCGCTAC
>DASRGL010000396.1:0-7952 GCA_035651115.1 Chthonomonadaceae bacterium | reverse complement strand
GCCGGGAGCAGCGCCCGACGCGCCGCAATCCGGCCTGGGGCGGCGTCGAACCCAATCACTTCGGCACGAACGAGTTCATCCGGTTCTGCCGCCTCATCGGGGCGCAGCCGCAGATCACCGTCAACGCGGGCGACGGCACGCCGGAAGAGGCCGCTGCCTGGGTCGAGTACTGCAACGCGCCGCCGGGCCGCAGCAAGTACGGCCTGATGCGCGCGACCAATAGCTCCCCGGAAGAGTATGAGGTCGGCCTGTGGGAGATCGGGAACGAACTCTACGGCGGCTGGCAGATCGGGCATACCGATGCGGCGGGCAACGCCGCCCGGTTCGTGCGCTTTCGGGACGCGATGCTTCAGGCCGATCCCGACATCCATCTCATCGCGACCGGCAAGGGCGACGAGTTCACGCCGGAGGGCTTGCAGCGCAACCGCATCTGGAACGAGCGCCTGCTGCGCGCCGCCCTCGCCAACGGCAGGCCCGCCCCGGACTATCTCTCCCTCCATCCGCTCGTGCCGCTGCCCTACGACCTGGAGAAAGCGACCTATGCAGAGCAGTACGAGAGCGCGATGGCGCAGCCGACTTTCCTGAGCGACAGGATGCTGCCCGATCTTGCCGCGCTGATCACCGCTATCGAAGGGCCGCAGGCGAAGACACGCCTCGCCGTGACCGAATGGGGACTGATCGTCGGGGGGCCGAAGTGGAGAGACAGCCCCAACCACGATACGCAGGCCGGGGCCGTCTTCAACGCGCTGACCCTGAACGCCTTCCTACGCAATAGTGACTGGGTGACGCTGGCGAACATGACCGCGCTGCTGCACGGCGGGGGCATCAAGAAGGTCAACGGCGTGGTGATCGTAGACCCGCAGTTCTGGACACAGAAGCTCTATACCGACTCCCACCCGCACACGCCGGTAGAGACGACGACGACCGGGCCGGGCCGTGATGTGCCTGCGCGCGGCTTCCTGCCCGCCGTCGTCAATGTGCCGGATGTGGATGTCGCCGCTGCCCTGACCGCAGACGCCCGCACTCTCGTTGTCTATGCCGTCAATCGCCACCGGACGGAGGCGCGTCCGCTGCGCCTGGAAGTCGCTGGTTTCGAGGCGGCTGCTCTCTCCGCCACGCTCCTCACCGCCGCCGACCCGCAGGCCCGCAATACTCTCGATAAGCCGGACAACGTCGCGCCGCGCCCGTTCCCGACACCCGCCTGGCCTGCCGCGAACGGCGATTGGCGCGTCTCCCTGCCGCCGCACTCGCTTGCTCTGTTCACGCTGTCAGCCAAACGATAAGATAAGCGCCTACCAGAAATGCCACTGGTGGGTGACGAGTACGTAAACGCCGAGGGCGAGGTTCGTCACGGCATGGGCGACGATGCAGGCAAAGAGGCTGCGGGTCTGGCGCAGCAGCAGGCCGTAGGCGGCGGCGCAGACGAGGGCGGCCAGCCACTCCGGGTGCGCGGCCCCGAACGCAACCGCTACGATCCCGAACGCGGAGGCGCTGAAGGTTCCTATCGGTAGGGAAGTAAAGTCCTCTTTCGTCAGGTAGCGCAGCAGGAAGGAGCGCCAGAATAGCTCCTCCATGACCGGAACCATGAGGACGAGGCCGAAGAAGCGGAACACAAGGAACAGGCCGCGCAGTCCGGGTTCCGCAATCGCGGCGAAGGGGTTGAAGGCCGCGCGCTGGCCCAGGAAGGCGAGGGGCGGCGTCACCCTGTCCAGCAGGATCCACGCGGCAAAGACCGCCAGCCCGACCAGCGCGGCAAGCAGCAGCACATGCGCCTCGAATCGAATGTCCTGCCAGACCGCCCGGAACGCGACCAGCGCGCCGGTCACGATACAGACTTTGGCGATATAGAGCCAGACATAGTGCGCAGGGAATCGCGGTTCCAGCAGGGCCGTCATTCCCATAAAGACGGCCATCGGCGCGACATAGGCCAGCCAGAGCGGATACGGCGCGCTTCTGGCGGCGCTGGTCTCGGTGGAGGCGGGGCGGGTCGCGGACAAAGTCCTTCTTTCTCTCCTCTTCGGCGGTCTGATTCCTATTCCATCATCGGCAGACGCTTCCCCGGTCTCGATATGTCTTGCGCCCCAAAAGGTTTAGAGCGTCCAGCCTTTGCGGAAGGCGGGACGGATGTAGGCGTCGGCTTCCGCAGCGTTCCGGGCGCGCATCTGCGCGGCATCCCATTCGATCCGCCTGCCCACGCGCAGCGCGACATTGCCGAGCAGCAGCGATTCGGTCAGGACGGCGGCGTAGCCGAAGTGCGAGAGCGCCTGGCCGTGTCCCAGGCAGGCATCCACCCACTCGTGATGATGGCTGCGCGTGCGCGGCAGCGTCGGGGCGGGCGGCGTAAATTCGGCGAACTGTTTGCGCGGCAGCAGCACGAACATGTCCTCTTCCGTCTCCCCGCCGTGCCAGGTGCGGGTGAACAGCGTTCCTTTCGTCCCGATGACCAGCGAGCCGCCATCCTTGCTGATCAGTTTCTCGCCCTGGAACAGTTCGCGCGGGGGCAGCTTGCCGCCGTCGTACCAGGTCATCTTGACGGGCGGCTGACTGCCGCGCGCCGGGAAGTGCAGTTCGAGGATGCTCCAGAGCGGGGCCGTCTCCTTCATCGTCGGGTCGGTCAGCGCGGGAGAGCAGTCCTTGATCTCCACCGAGGTCGGCGCTCCAAGCTGCAAGCCCCAGAAGGCGGTGTCGAGGTTGTGGATGCCCATGTCCCCGATGGCTCCGGTCCCGAAGTCCCAGAAGCCGCGCCACTTGAACGGCACATAGGCGGGGTTGTAGGGGCGCTCAGGCGCGGGACCGAGCCAGACATCCCAGTCCAACTCCTTCGGAACCGGCGGCGTCTCCTTCGGGCGGGCGATGCCCTGCGGCCACCAGCCCGCCGGGCGATCCGTCCAGACGTGCAGTTCCGTCACATCGCCGAGCGTTCCTGCGCGCATCACCTCGACGGCGCGGCGCGTTCCCTCGAAAGCGTGGCCCTGCGTTCCCATCTGCGTCACCACGCCCTTCTCGGCAGCGACCTTCGCCATCTGACGCGCCTCCCAGACGCTATGCGCCAGCGGTTTTTCGCAGTAGACGTGCTTGCCCAGTTGCATCGCGGAGACAGAGATAATGGCGTGGTTGTGGTCGGGCGTGGCGACCAGCACCGCATCGAAGTCCTTCTCGGCTTCCAGCAGCTTCCGCCAGTCGGTGTACTGCTTGGCGTCGGGATAGCGTCCGAACGACTCGGCGGCGCTGCGCAGATCGCAGTCGCAGAGCGCGACGATCTGCGCGCCGGTGTCGTGGAGGTCGCTGATATTGTCCGCCCCGCGGCCGCCCGCGCCGACGACCGCGACGCGCAGCTTCTCGCCTGCTGCCCTGCGTCGAGAACGGGACGCCTTTGCGGGCCGCGCGTCCGCCGCCATACCGCCCGCCAGCGCCGCTGCCCCTGCCAGGAAAGAGCGGCGGCTGATCGGTGGGGGAACTTGCTTCATGGGAGCCTCCTTCGCCTCAGACACGGGGTTGAAACCCCGGTCTGGAAATGCCAAGCCTGCCTGCGCAGGCTGGAAGTCCACGCAGGTGGACTTGGCAACTTCAGATCGGCCTTTCAAGGCCGCGTCCTATTTATAGCGCCGGGGTGAGCGTGATCTTCCGAAATTCGACAGGGCCGTGATCGCCCTGAATCATCAGAGGGCCGGGGCTGCCCTCGTCGCAGTCCAGCGCGCCGCCGGTGATGCCGGGAATGGTCTGCCGATCTATGACGGTCTCGCCGTTGAGCGCCACTGTCACCATCCGCCCGACCAGCGTGATGTCGAACGTCTGCCACTCGCCCGGCTTTTTGGCCGTATCTATGCAGGGCGCGAAAAAGCCGTAGATGCCGCCGAGCGTATACCGGCTCGGACGCGGCCCCTCGTCGTCTTCGATCTGAACCTCGTATCGCCCGCGCAGGTAGAGACCGCTGTTCGCGCCTGCCGGATACCGGAACTCGACATGCAGCTTGAAATCGTTGAACTTCTCGGTCGTGACCAGGTTCGCGCCGCCACCGGTATTGCGCAGCACGCCGTTCTTCACCGTCCAGTGATTTTCGCCGCCCTGCGGCTTCCATCCTGCCAGGCTCACGCCGTTGAAAAGCTCTCTCGGCTGGCCCCATCGGGGCGGGCGTTCCCGATGCAGAGACGGAGCGCGCCGGGCCGTCCAGGAACAGACACCGGCGTCATAACCCGTGACCGTTCCCGTAAGCCTGTCTCCCTCCCACCGGCCCTCGAACTGCAAGTCGCGGTCTTCATACTGGGGCGGCAGCGTGAAACGCAGCGTTCCCTGCGAGAACTCGACGCGCGAGATCGGACGCACGCTGCCCACCGTGCCGACGAACCGGCCCACGAGGGTCGCGCCGGAACGCTCAATCTCCAGCCAGGAGTACGCCTTTCCCTGCGCGGTCTGGACGGTAATATCCCACGCCCCCACCGGCTGCCGGAGTTGCGAGGAAGCCTGGCGTACCTTCGGCTGAGGCGCAGGAGCCGCTGACACGACAGCAAGCCCCAGGCTTAGAACCATCGCCCCTGCCGTCCAACTCCACGCGCTTTGTTTCCTCATCAGGCAACCTCCTTTTGGAGTATAGAAACCGACTCGCTCCGGCGGACGCCACAGATCCGGCAGTTTGTATTTTGAACCCGGCGGGTAGCCGTAGGGCCACCGGTAGTACCAACTCACGCGGGCCTGCTCGGTCGTCAGGGAAGGAACATAACGAAATGCTCCTATGTCGCGGGGCCGGTTCTGCGGAAACTCCCCGTTCGGCGGGAGCGCCATCATCTGATTCCCGCCGTCTTCGGCGTCAGGACACGGTTGTGGAGCGACTGTTCCAGAGCGGGGCGGAAGTCGGCGGGCGCGGTCTTCGCGGCCTGTTTCAGCGCATGGAGGGAAGCGTTCCCTGGAATGCGTTCCAATGCCATGCGCGCCTCGTCGCGCACCGCCGTATCCGTCAGCAGTGGGGCGATGCCCGGAACCGCGCGGCTGTCCGCCGTAAAGCCGAGCAGATGCAGCGCCTCTGCGCGTGTCGCCGTCGGGCGGCGGGACTGCGCGACTTGCAGCAACTCCGTCGAGACGGCCCGGGCCTCCTTTCCCGCGCCCGGTCGCGCCGCATGGTGGGCGATGTTCTCCAGCGCGCCTTTCGCCGCTTTCGCCACGCCCCTGTCCGGCGACGCGCACAGGTCGGCTATCGGCGCGACGGCTGCCGCGCCCATCGGCCCCGCTCCGCGCCAGGCCGCATAGCGTCTCTCCGCATCCGGCGATTTCAGCGCCTCCAGAAAGGCGTTCAAATCCGATTCCATGCTGAGGCAGCCTCCTGTTTACGGGCGCTGGCCCGCGATCTTCGTCCGAATGTGATACAGTCCGGGCGAGGCGGTGATATAGAGCGTTCTGGCATCGGCATCGCCACAGGCGCAGTTGGCGGCGACCTCCGGCGCTTCAATCGTGCCGAGCCGCTTGCCGGAAGGCGCGAAGACCTGCACGCCGCCGGAGCCGGTGCAGTAGATGTTGCCCCGCGAGTTGTTGGTGGGGGTGCGAAAGACCTCCGGTCCCATAGCGCGTTTCCTCCTCCATTGTCTGAACTTAACTGTCTGAACTGGGATTTATCGGATTACAGGATGGACTGTGATTAAGCCTGGCCCCATCATAGTCCATCCTTTAATCATTCTAATCACAGTTCAGACAGGCTCTTTATTTCTTGACCGGCTTTATCACACGCTTGAACTGGAGGCTGCGCGCGCCAAAGTTGAGGAGCAGCCCGACCTCCAGACCGTAAGCCTCCAGATAGTTGATGGCCTGCGCCAGATGAACGTCTTCCAGTTGCAGGAGGGCTTTGATTTCGACCATCACGGTCTCTTCTACAAAAAAATCCACACGGCGGGTTCCAATCTCGACGCCTTTGTACAAAACCCGCATCTCCTGCTCGCGGCTGAACTCCAAACCCTGCTGCGCCATCTCGACGGCTAACGCCCGCTGATAAATCACCTCCTGGAACCCATTGCCCAGCGCGCGATGCACCTCCATGGCGCACCCGATGATCTTGTGCGTCAAATCTGCATGGGCGTAGCGCGCCTCCATGCTCTCCTCCCTCTGTCTTTCCCTGTCTGAACTGTGATTTATCGGATTACAGGATGGACTATGATTAAGACCAGACTCCATCCTCGTCTCTCCTCCCTTGTCTGAACTGTGATTAGAATGATTAACGGATGGACTATGATTAAGCCAGGCCCAATCATAGCCCATCCTCTAATCCGACTAATCACAGTTCAAGACCATACAGCGCCGCGACACGCGCATCAATCTCCTTCTCCCACGCCTCGCACCCCACGCCCTTTGCGTCCAGGCAACACTGCACGAGTGCAGCAATGGCTTGCCGCTCCGCCTGTGGCGCGTCAGGTATAGGTATTTGTTCAACATAGAAGGTTTTGAGGCGTATGCGCCCTCCTTTTTCGGCATCACCGAGGATAGCGCATTTACTACTGACGTATTCCCAAACTACTTTTGAATTGAGCAGTCCCAACAGATATAGATCGGAGTTGGCAATGCATGTAGCAGTAGCATCGAGATAATGACCTTCCGTATCGAGTGTGAAGCGAGGTTCTTTGCCAATGTCAGGATAAACTATCTTCGGCTTATCGAAAGCATCATAGTAAACACATGACCGAAGTTCCCACCAATGCTTTCCTTTGTCCCAACGTTTTTCTAGTCTGTATTGCTGTATTTGTAAATGTGCGAAGATGGCAGGATAGCGAACTATATCAACGCCTGTGTGGGTCACGATGAACCACTTCTCACGATTGATACACCATCGCCTCACATTGTCACCAACAGCGAGCGGCTTGATAATCTCCGCTGATTTCGGGTCTTGAGTGATGAGTTCAGTTCGCTTCGCATCAGTTATGTAAAAGGCTGAATTCAAACCAGTCACTACACCACGATAAATCTGCCCATTCACGTACTGGCGGAGCGGCACGCCCGCCTTTTCCATCTTTCGCAGTCGGTCGGCGGAAGCAGAGTCGGTCAACGTCCAATCCGCGCCGTGTAAAGCGTTGGATGGTAGTGGTTGCCCGTCGCGCTGAATGAGCGTAAGCACATCAGGATAGGGCGGCTCCAGCGACTTGACCTGTGTGAAGTACACGGGGGGGGGTGTACTATTGCTATAAATTCTCTGCGCAACAAAGATCATTGGGAATGTGGCAGCGTTCTGGAATACCGGCAGTTCACCGAAGTCGGTGATGCTCTCGACACGGCAGGTTTCGGCGATATGCTTGCGCAGCTTCGCGCCATAGGCCGCCCGGAACCATTTGTTCGAGGAGATGAAGACGAGCATTCCGCCCGGACGCAACAGTTGCAGCGCGCGGGCATAGAAATAGCAGTAGAGGTCGGCGGTTCCCGTGTAGACGGCGGGATAGACCTTTTGCAGCGTCGGCTTCTGCTCTATAATGAGTTGTTGCTTGACGTAGGGCGGATTGGCAAGCACGATGTCGAAGCCGCCCGGAACGTCCTGTTCCGCGAGTTCCTGCCCGAAGTTGAACGCCCCGCCGATGGTCGCTAACGGCTTCTCCGGCAGGAAGACCTCCGCGAACTCCACGCCCCAATCGAAGCCCTCCACCTGCGCGCCCGGATGAATGCCCTGCGCGATTTCATCACGCAGTCTGGCGATCTCCTTATGAAGCGCCTGTTTCTCGTGGTCATGCGCCCGCATGTGCCGGGCCTTCAGCGCCTTGAACCGCTCGATCTGTTCCTGCCGGAACATATCGGGCTGCGCGCCGCCCTGCGGATCGGGCGCGGCCAGGCTATCGCCATATTCGATTTTGAAATCCAGGTTCGGCAGAGGCGGCGGCGTCTCGCCGTTGAACTCGACGACCAGCGACAGCCACAGGCGCAGGCGCGCGATCTGAATGGCGAACTCGGCATTGTCCACGCCATACAGGTTGTTCTGAAGGATGTCCAGC
>DASRGL010000395.1:0-12058 GCA_035651115.1 Chthonomonadaceae bacterium | reverse complement strand
ATAAACACTGCGCCGTCTTCCACTTTGCAGGCGTGGGTGCGGACGCACACGCTGGAGTTGTACAGCACTTCGCCTGTCCGCACGTTGATCTGCCAGGCGTGCCAGGGACAGATCACCACGTCGTCTTCCAGATCGCCCTCTCCCAACGGGCCGTCGCGATGCGGACACTCGTTGTCGAGGCAGAAGAACTCCCCGTCCACATTGAACAGCGCGTACTCCCTGCCGCAGATCTCGACGACCCGGCTCTCGCCGGGCAGCATCTCCGCCGCCTCGGCCACTTTGACAAATCCCATCTTGCTACCGTTTTCCTCCTGTAACAGCCCCAAACTGAGGGCGCTGCAAGCAGCGCCCCTGCCTCTTCCCGCTTGCCAGGGAACGCCGCCCCCGCGCTAATCGGCCTCCACCGGCCCGTCCCAGGCGCTCATGCCGCCTTCCAGGTTCGCCACGTTCGTAAACCCGGCCTGCGCGACGAGATACTGCGCCGCCTGCTGGCTGCGGATGCCGTGTTCGCAGACGACGACCGTCTCGCGCTCCGGGGAGAGTTCGCCGATCCGAGCCGGAAGCTGGTGCATCGGAATCAGCACAGCTCCGGGAATACGATATTCTTCCCACTCGTCCTGCGTCCGCACATCCAGCAGCAGCAGGTCAGGATTGGCCTGCTGCCGCGCCAGGACCTCCTCCGCCGAAAGCGTCTTGAATTGCGGTGCTTCCGCCATACGGTGTCACCCCACTTCTCTGTTCGGTTCTCCCTTATTGTACCTGAAGAGGCGAGCGCGGCAGCAGGGCGGTTTCAGGCGGGGCGGGGCTGCGGGGGAAGATCGGCGCGGCGCAGGCACCAGTCGAAGACCCAGGGCCACTCGCCGTAGCCGTAGTAGGGGCTGATATGCCCTGCGCCCTTCAGCAGATGGATCGGCACGCCGAGCTTGGCCGCGTAGCCGCTCGACTGGTCGAAGGTGGCGAAGTCGTCGGTATCCGAGGCGACCAGCACGGTCTCGCGGGCGGCCGCTTTGATGGCCTGGGGATCGAAAGGCGGCGGGAAAAACGCGGTGACGCTCGGCGGCGCGTCGGGCGGCGGGGCCTGCGGCAGCACATAGGGCGGCGCGACCAGCAGCACGCGGTCGGCGATCTGCTGCCCGGAGGGGCCGTTCGCGGCGGCCAGATGCATCCAGGTGATCGCGCCCAGGCTGTGCGTCAGCGCCGTCAGGGGCGCCGCGGGGGATTGGGATTTTATCTCCCGGAGTTCCTCCTGGACGCGGTTCAGCCAGGCAGGAAGATCGGGGGCGGTCGGGTCGGGCATCTTCGGATAGTGGACTTTCGCGCCCGCCTCCGCAAGCTTTTTAGCCAGATGCTCCTGCCAGTGTTCGGGCTTGTTGCCGCCCCACCCGTGCAGGATCAGAAACACGTCGTTTGCCATAGCGTCGTCTTCTCCTTTGTTCCGCGGGCCGTCTGCCCGACATACGCGCTGCCGGGCAGACGGAGCCTGCGTCTCTGGAGAGTATTACGGCATGTTGGCAAGCCATTCCTCGTCTTTTGTGCCGCTGGTGTAGGTATTATCGGCCTGCTTATCGCGCTTGCGCCACTTGGCGTGGCTGTCGGCCAGCACATAGTTAAAGCCGTCGGTGTGGCGCGGATTGCCGTCGTCCAGGGCATTGTGCCTGGCATCCCGATAGCCCCAGACCCAGCGAATCTCGTGCCGCTCTTCGCCCTCCGACGGTTCGGAGGCGGCGGGCCAGCCGTCCAGGATCAGGATCGTCTCGGCGGGCCTGGTAAAGGCGGCAAGCGGCATATGCGCCGCGCCGAGTCGCACCTCGTTCACGTCGCGGATGTCGTTGATGGCATAGTTGTAGGCCCATTCGGCGCTGATGCCCTGCGGGAAGTTGGGGAGGGGATCGGAATACTGCATCGGGATGCTTGCCGAGGGACAGGTGAGGAGCTGGCGGCTTTTGATGTAGGGCTGCATCAGGTCGCCCCAGAAATACTCCGGCGAGCCGGGCAGATCGCCGCCGAACTCCGTGCCGGGCATGATCTCGTCGTAGTCCTGCGCGTACATGATGGCTGCCGTTCCTATCTGACGCAGATTGCTCAGACAGGACGTCTGCCGCGCTTTCTCGCGGGCTTTGGAAAACACGGGAAACAGGATCGCCGCCAGGATCGCGATGATAGCGATGACAACGAGTAGCTCAATGAGGGTGAAAGCGCGTCGGGATGGCAACAGAATATCCTCCTGGGTCGTGAAAAGAGATAGGCGGGTCGGGCGCTCCGGGAGGCCGCGCGGGGCCGCATCGGGCAGGTTAAGCCTGACCACTGGATGCTGATTATACCCGACTACAAGATTTTGTCAAGCGTTCCATGAAATTTTTTTAGCGCAGGCTAAATTTTGTCACTGCGATGATCCTCCTTTGGCAGAATCGCGGCAGAAAATTAGTAGAAATTTGGTACAATCGCGATTCTTTTTTGAAATTGGGGCAGGAATCGTGCCAGGCAGGGTAAAATAGGAGCCAAACGCATGAGCCGACCGTTGCAAAAGCGCGTTCCGATGGCGGAGGAGGTCCCGGCTGCGTCTGTCATCACCTTGACGACCGACTTTGGCCTGGACGATATCTATGTCGGCGTGATGAAGGGCGTCCTGCTCGGCATCGCCCCCAATGCGCGCCTTGTGGACCTGACGCACGCCATTGCGCCGCAGAATATCCTGGAAGCCAGTCTGCGCCTGGCGGCTGCCGTGCCTTACTTTCCGCCCGGCACGATCCACCTCGTCGTGGTAGACCCCGGCGTAGGCAGTGAGCGGCGCGCTGTCGTCGTCGAGACCGAACAGAGCCGGTTCGTCGCGCCGGACAACGGCGTGCTGACCGCTCCTCTGCGTCAGAACCCGGCCCGGCGCGTTCTCATCCTGGGGGAGGCGGCGCGGCCCTACTTCCGGCATCCGGTAAGCGCAACCTTTCACGGGCGCGACCTGTTCGCGCCCATCGCCGCGCACCTGGCGGCGGGCCTGCCGCTCGAAGCGCTCGGCGAGCCGCTTGCCGACGGCAAAAGCCTGGTCGAGATCGCTATCCCGGAGCCTCTGTCCGAGCGGACGGAGGCGGGCCGCCCGGCGCTCCGGCTGCACGTTCTCTATACGGATCGGTTCGGCAACCTCATCACCGACCTGACGGCCCCACGCTGGGAAGCCTGGCAGCGCAAGATCGGCAGCGCTGCCGATTCGGAAGACGCCGCGCGTCTCACGATTGAGACCGGCACGACGCAGTGGAAGGGCATTGCGCGCACCTTCGCCGATGTCGCGGTCGGCAGCCCGCTCGCCTACTGGGGCAGCGCAGGCCATCTTGAGATCGCCGTTCGCAACGGGAACGCGGCGCAGGCTTTGCGGTTATTGCCCGGCGATACGGTGCGCCTGATCGCCGGGACGCGCCGCGCGAGGCGGCTGCGGCCCGCCTGAAGGCTGCGCCCCTCGGTTCGGCTCTGCGCCGTATCGGAGCCAGGAGGCTCCTCTTCGGAAGAGCGCGCGCTCCGCGCGTCTTTCGATCTTTATGCACCTCGATGTCTCGTCCTGTCTCGCCCCACCCGGTTGTCGGCAGTTCCTTGCTGCGCTGCTTCGCTGCTATACTGCTCATCAAGATTTTGAAGCATTTCTCGTCCCTAAGAGGAGAGTTCCCGGCAAGCCTTTCCATACGGCGCTGCCGGGAACGGTCCGACTCCTCTTACGATAACGCCTTTCCGAAAGGAGGAAGCCAAAGCACGGATAGCCGTCGTTTGCCATGCCGCAACCCCGTTGCTGCATCCTGCTGATCCCACTCTCTCTCTGCTATCCGACCACCGACAACGCGAAGAGTGTTTGCTGGTTACAATCGAATCTTTGTCGTGCCACCTTTCTTCTTTTGTTGTCCTGGGTCCTTACAGGCGGGTTTCGGTCCGGCGAAATCCCGTCGTCATACATGCCGGAAGGAAGGGACTCGAACCAAAATGACACCCCCATCTGTCATTTCCTCCAACTCCGCCGGAGGAGAGCGTCCGGTTGGTCGTGCCGCGACCGATACGGACCTGTCTTACGTGCTGCGCGCCAAGAAAGGCGACCAGACGGCGTTCGCGCCGCTCTGGGACAAATACTGGCGCAGCCTCTATGCCTATTTTGCCCGGCGTGTCAGCAGCCGCGAGGAGGCCGAAGACCTTGCGAGTGAAACGCTGCTGGCCGCTTTCGACCAGATTCCGGCCTTCCGTGGGCAGGTCCCGCAGGACACGGAAAACGCCGCGCCTCGACCGCACGCCCCCGATTCGTCCGCGCAACAGTGCAGTTTTCAGACCTTCTTATTCTCGATCGCGCATCATAAGCTGGCGCACTGGATTCGGCGCAAAACCGCGCGCCGGTGCAGCGCCTTTGCTGACCTTGCCCCGGCGGAAGCGGAGGAAGAGGACGAAAACGCGCTGGCGGAACGGCTCGGCGCGGATGCGGAGGCCGACCCGCTTCAGACGCTGATGCAGCAGGCCCGTCTCGACGAGGTCTGCTATGCCCTGGCCGATGTCGGAATGCGCTCTTCGGAGCAGTTCAAGGCGCTCTTTTTCCACTACTGTTGTGAACTGCCTCACAAAGAGGTCGCCTCCCTGCTCGACACGCGCAGCGAAACGGTCAATACCCGCCTTCAGGAGGGTCGTCGCACCCTGACTCGCCACTACAAACGTCCGATGCAGGACTATACCGCTGCTTCCTCTTGTTGATACCGAGCGGTCTCAGGTGGAGCCTGCCCGACTCCACGTTTAGGAAGAGCCATTTCCTACTTCGACCGGCGGGCCA
Source organism: Chthonomonadaceae bacterium (assembly GCA_035651115.1). GTDB lineage: Bacteria > Armatimonadota > Chthonomonadetes > Chthonomonadales > Chthonomonadaceae > DASRGL01. Next base: position 7,275 of record DASRGL010000395.1, on the reverse strand, counting down.
GGAGGCCCGCTCCGAACCCGATTCACAGGACGGATCGGTTGACGCGCTCGTATCGAGCCGCGCTTCGCGCGCTTTGCTGCTTCCGAGGGCAGCAAGAGGCTCGATCCTGACTGATCGCGCTGCTTTCTGTGGCACACGGCAGACTTCCGATCTGTCGCTTCCCGCAGGAAGCGCGGAACCCAGAGAGGAAGTTTGTCTCGATGTCCACAGCAACCCTGGCTGCGCCTGGCCCGAGCGGTACACGGCGCAGCGTGATTAGCGAACAGAGCGCGCAAGCGGACGTGCATCTCAGTGCAGCGCGCTTCGATAAGGCCGTATGGCCGGAGGGAACACGGCGCCGTTCCCCCCGGCTGCCAGACTATTGCGAGGAGAGCGTCTCCTCGCGCCACAGCGCCCCCACAACGCCTGGCTCACGGGCGGAGCGTCTGCCGGAAAGCGCGCGGCCCGCAATCGGCGCAGACCCGACGCTGGCCGCATCCCGAGCGCGTTTCGGGCCGCGCAGCGCGCCCCTCTTCTATACCGCGCTGCGGGAGCGGCCCGGCAAGTTGACCTGGGAAGCGCAGCCCGGCGCAGCAGCGTACCGCGTCGTCGTCGGCATTCCGGAATCGGAGGCCCGGATCAGGCCGCTTCTGGCGGCCACGACCGGCGCGCTCTCTGTGCCGCTTGCGGGGGTCTGCCTGGAACCTGGCACGGTCTATGCATGGCGCGTAGAGCCTGTGGCTCTTGCGACGCCGGGAAGTCGGGAAGCCGCAGCAGACCGGGAGGAGGGGGACATCCCGCTTGCGGAAGCGCCGGGTTTCTGGCGGCAGGAGGGCCGCTTCTGGCGGCTCGAACCCGACCAGGCAGCACGCTGGGAACACGGCTGTCGGCTGGTCTCGCCGATGGCCGATCCCGACTTCCGCAACCTCGGCCTCGCGCTGCTGCTGGCGGAAGTGGGCCTGTATCACGAGGCGCTCCTGCATATCAAGAACTGCCCGATGGCGCAGGCGCGCGAGGCCCGCCTGACCCTGGCCCACACCGCGCAGGCGCTGATCTATAAGCAGATGGCGCAGCGTATGGAGGCGCAAAGAGGCGCGGGAGCGAACCCGGAAACTCTGCCCGCCTGTTTCTATGCGTGGGCGCAGGCCCGTGAGCAGTATCATCGGCAGAAGGTGGCCGCGCGCCTGGGGCAGGAGGCGGCTGCCGGAAGCGCGCCGCAGGGGCTTCCCCGGCAGGCGATTCCCGCGCACGCGCGCCGCGCCGCTTGAGGGGCGTCGCAGGCATCCAGGGCCGTCAGACGCCCTCGCCTGCCCCGACCTGTCAGAAACGTGGGTATCTTGGTATAATAGAAAAAGGCAACGCAAGACGGTAGCAAGGGAATTCGACGTTTCCCCTCTTCGCTTGTGCTGTGGTTACGGGGCGCGCGTTTTCTTGAACAGGATGGAAACCGTATAGCCGGCCTTGACACAGGTTTTGCCTGAGGAAAAGGAGAGAAGAGTGGCTCGACATACAAGCCGGAACACCCCGGAAAAACGGGCGCGCGTGGGCGAGCGCATCAAGCTTGCCGCTGCCAGCGCCCGCCTGAACCTGAAGGAGTTGGCCGAACAGGTAGATCTGTCGCCCTCGCTCATCTATCAGTATGTGCGCGGCATCACTTCGATCCCGCCGAATGTACTGGAGCGCATTGCGACGGTGGTGCGCGTGCATCCCGACTTTTTCGATCCCGATAAGGACGAGCGCGCGGCGCTGGCCCTGCCTTCGGACCTGGCGACGCCGGAGGATGCCTCCGGGCTGCCTCCCACCGGAGAGCCGGGAACGCGCGCGCGTATTCAGACCGAACTGCGCCATCTCTATCAACTGGCGGATGCCTATAACCGGCCCAAGCGCAGCCGTTCCCACTACCTCTCTACGCTGGAACAGATGCTCGGTCTGGTGCGCACGCTGGAGGATTCGCGGCAGGAAGCCTGGATACTCTGGCAGATAGGCCGCGCCCAGATGGAAGCGAACGAGTTGGAGGAGGCCAAGCAGAACCTCATCGCCGCGCGGGATATGTTCGGCAAGGAGGGACTGGAAGAGTACCGCATCCATACGACGCAAGACCTGGTGCTGGCGCTGAGCGCGCAGGGCTATTTCGAGACGGCGGAACAGTATCTCAAGGAGATGCTGCCCCAGGCCAGCCGCGATGTGCGCTGGCGCACCCACATTACTCTGGGCAGCCTGCGCTATCGGCAGCACGACTACAAGGGCGCGCTCGACTACTTCAAACAGGCCGCCGAACTGCTGCAAGAGGAAGACCCGGAGCGCCGCGAGCGCGAAGGAATGCCCTATCTGATGGCCGGGCTGGCGGATGTCGTGCGCGCCACCGGCCACTACGAAGAAGCCATGATGCTCTGGAGTCGCTGTTTTGAGCAGGCCGTGCAGGATCGGCGCGCGGATGTCATCATCGAAGCGATGATGGAAGTGGCGCAGTGCTGCCAGCTTATGGGCCAGATCAGCGAGGCGAAAAAACAGTTGGAACGGGCCGTGCTGCTCGCCAGTTTCCTGTTCGAGGATGAGGCTACTCTCGGGGTCGCGCAGGCGCTTCTGGCGAATGTGCTGGTGGCGATGGGGTCGCTGGACGAGGCCAAAGAGCGCGCGCGCCAGTCGCTAAAGATCGCCGACCGGGTGCGCGGCGCGCGGCCCACGATTCTCTCCGCGCTGGCCCTGGCGGAGACCAATCTGGCGGCGGGGCAGTGGGACGATGCACTGCGCGCGGCGCAGGAGGCGCTCAATGAGGCGCAGCGCACCAAGCGCACGCGCGAGGTAGGACAGGCCCATGAGATGCGCGCCCGCGCCTACCTGCTGCAGTGCCAGGAGGCGCACGCGGCGGGCGACCAAACGAGGGCGCAGGAGGCGCTGAACCACGCTTTCGCGGAAGCGATGACGGCCCTGGAAAACGCTCAACGGACGGAATCGATCAAGGAGGAGGTCGCGGCGCGCGTGACGCTGGCGCGCTGCTATTTCTATCAGGGCGATGAGGCGGCTGCCGAGCGGGAGGCGAGCGAAGCGCGCCGCCTGACGGAGGAGGGCGCGGTCGGGCTGTCACGCCTGCTGGGCAAGGAGGTGGAAGACCTGCCCGAACTGCTCCGCTCGCCCGAACTCAACGTGCCGAGTCTGTTTGAAGGCCGCAAGCTGAATCTGCCGGGGCTGGAGTGGCAGGCGCACTATCTGGAAGGCAAGCTGCTGGCAAAGCGCCTGGGGCCGGAGTATGCTTTCACGGCCATGCGCGAGGCCGCGAAATCCATCTCCCGCATCCTGAACGGCCTGACGGCGGCGGAGGCGGCGAACTTCCAGCAACACTACCCGGAAGTCGCCGCCGTCTTCAACGACCTGAGCCGCTATGCGCTGACCGACGCGGCGCGTCAGGAGGCGACGGCGCTGCTGGCGGCGGCTCCCTGGACACGCCTGGCCGCCTCCGTACCCGCGCTTGAATCCGCCAAATAGAGACTGCCCTTGTCTGAACTGTGATTTATGGGATTAACGGATAGACTATGATTGGGCCAGACGCAATCATAGTCTATCCTGTAATCCGATAAATCACAGTTCAGACGAGGCATCATCGTTGTTTCGGCCTTGGCGTGGGCAGTCCCGTGCGTCTGGAACGACTGCCAGACCGAGGGTTCACAAACTCCTTGAACCCGATAGAGGCCGAGTACCACTGGCCGCTGCCGCCGAAGGTCACGACCCAGTGATAGCCCGCCTGCGGCAGCGTTTGAAGCCATCCGAATTGCGGAACCGCTTCCAGATGATAGGCTCCCGGAGACAGCCCGGTGAAGCGGAATTTGCCGTTGGCGTCCGTCGTGGTCGAAACCTCCCCCGCTTCCAGGAGGCCATCGTTGTCCGTGTCCAGATAGACCGTCCATCCTGCCAACCCCGGCTCGTCCGCCTCTTTGCTCCCGTTGCCGTTCTTATCGTGGAACACCTGGCCCATCAGCAGATCGGTCTGCGTAAAGCCCACATCTTCAGAACTCTGCTGGCCGCTGTTGACCGTCATGATCCAGTGATAGCCGTTGTCCGGCAGCGTTTGCAGCCACCCATTCTGCGGAACGACCTCCAGGTGGTAGCTGCCGGGAGCCAATCCGTTGAAGGTGAACTGGCCGTTGGAGTCGGTGGTCGTTGACGTCTCGCCCGAATCCAGATTGCCGTCATTATCGGTGTCCAGATAGACTGTCCACCCCGACAGGCCCGTATCGCCTGCGTCCTTGCTCCCATTGCCGTTCTTGTCGTTGAACACCTGGCCGGTGATGCTTCCCGGCGTAGGCTTCACGGTCAGCTTCGCACTCAGAATAGTGCTGCCCGCTCCGGCAAAGATGGTGACGTCCTTCTGGCTCGATATCGTCTTGGTCGTCACCGGGAAGGTGGTGAAGGTCTCCCCGGCAGGCACGATGGCGACCAGCGGCACGGTCGCCACGTCGGTGTCGCCGCTGAGCAGGGCGATTCCCATGCCGCCCGCCGGGGCCGCCTTGCTGAGCGTGAGCGTGCCGGTCGAGGTCTCCCCACCCGCAACCGTTGTCGGCAGGAGCGAGAAACCCGTCAGTCGCGGCGGGTTCAGCACAGGAAAATAGTAGACCGCGCTATCGCTAAACACGGCGACGTAGAGCCGGTCTTCCGCCGGACTGAGCGCCACATCCATCGAGTTCACCAGCACGCCGCCGAAGAGGAACAGGTTGAGCAGCGTGTCGCCATCCGGGGAGAGTTCGAGGACGCAGCCGCTATAGCTTCCCAGCCCCGGCAGGGAAGCGCCCAGTTCGCCGGTCGCGATATAGAAGTTGCCGGAGGAGTCCGCCGTCATACCCTGGCTGGCGACATAGGAACCGGGGTATCGGTACGCGGGCAGCCCCTGACCGGTCTCAGGAAAGGACATCGAGAAGGTGACGACGCGATCCACCGTGCCGAGTATCCCGGCGTTGATGGGCAGCGTGGTCGCGACCGTCCCCTGCGCGTTCACGGCGATGCCGCGCGGCGGGTTGCTCAGACTGGCAGTGGAGGCGCTGGAGGAGACCAGCACCCTGGCCCAGAAGGTTCCGTCGCTGTTGATATGCACCTGCATGACGAACGGGAACACCTGCGCCTGCGACAGCCCCGTGACGAACAGATCGGTCGCGCCGTTCTGCTGCCGGATGGCGATGTCGCCGAAGGTGCTGTAGGCGGGCAGGATATTGCCCTGAAAGGCCGAGTAGAACCCGGTGGCGACGTCGTAGATATGGCTGACATCCACGTTGATGAGGGTGAGGTTAAAGAGCGGGATCACCGCGCCGGTGCTGGCATTGACGACAGAGACCTGTCCCAGTTGATCCAGCACAATGATGTTGCCATTCGTAGGAATTCGCGCGCAGTGCTTGGCTCCGATAGAGTCGAAGCCGCCGAGCTGGACATAGCCCAGAGACGCGCCGTTCGGATCGAAGACGGCCAGGCCCGCATCGAAGGTGCGGTCTACCGAGGCCCAGACATTCCCGTTGTTGTCGGTCGCCACTCCGGTCGTATGGTTGACCGAAGCGAAGGGAACCTGCGCTCGGACGGGAGCCGTCGCGCCAATCATCCCTGCCCATACTGCATACGTCAGAATCCATCGGAGCCACGATCTGGTCTTGCCGTGTTTCATAGCAGTATCTCCTTGAATAGAAACGGACGGACACACCGGCTATTTCGCGCCACGATATATGTTCTCCTGCGGATTCGCAGCCGGAATGGACGAAATTGGGTTCATTGAGCAATGGTGTGGTTCTGTTTGGACACGGGGTTGAAACCCCGGTCTGGAGTTGCCAAGTCCGCCTGCGCGGACTCCAGCCTGCGCAGGCAAGCTTCGCACCTCCAGACCGGCCTTTTAAGGCCGCGTACAAATCCAACCACACTATTTGTCAATGAACCCGAAATTGTAGGGCGGGACGGAGGCGGTGGGGAGAAGCGGGCGTTAGTTCGGTTCTTCGGGGCGCAGAAGCTGCTTGCCCTGGCCGTCGGGAGCGTCGGACGAGTCGGCGGCGGGACGTAAGAGCGCGTCGGATCGAGGCGTGGCAGGGCGCAGGAGGACATCGCGATCACGCCGGTTGCGCCCCTGTTCCAGCGCCTGCAAGACACGCCGGGCTTCCCGCGCCAGTTCCGGGCTGATGCCGGGCGGCGGCTCGGAGCGCCTCCGGCGCATCGCCTGCTGCCAGGGCGTTCCTCCGCCTGCCGCCAGCCGTCGGAGCGGCGGTAAGGCTCTCCGGTCGCCGATACGTTCAAAGGCGCGCACGACGAACCAGCCCACCATCTCGCCGTCTTCCCACTGCGTCCGGCGTTCGAGCAGATGCATCAGATAAGGAACGGCGCGCGGATCGTTCAGATAGTCCAGCACGGGCAGCAGGTCACGGCGGGCCACCTGGCCCTGAATGCAGAACTCGCCCCAGAAAGGCAGGAGCGCATCCGGGGAGACGGCCCCCAATGCCCGCGCCGCCGCTTCGCGCAGGGCCGTCGTCTGGCGCGCGACCGGCCCGGTTTCCCGCACAATATCGGCGGGTAAGAGGCGCAGCAGGCGTACGCACGGCGCGACGGTCTCCTCCACCGCCAGCACGCGCGCCAGAAAGAGGGCGTCCCGGCAGACCTCCGTCTCCTGGGAAAGCCGTTCGCCCTGCGCCTCGGAGGGTGCGCGCAGGGCCGCTTTGAGCGTGTCCAGCGCCCCGGTCAGCACGGCGGCGACCGCCTTTCCCGCCCAGGCGCGGCGCTCCGCCGCCGGGGGCGGAGGCGGCAGGTCGGATTCGGGCGCGGCGTGGTTCAGGCGGGCGCAGAGCCGCAGGACGCTGAGCGGGATCGCCTCTTTCTCCGCCTGCGGCGGATAGTCGCAGAGCGCGCACCCGACCGCCAGCCGGTCCCGGCCCTCCGCGATCCAGAGGAGCGCCAGCAAGGCTTCGACGGCGTAGGCGCGGCGCGCGGCCTCCTCCGTCCGCAGGTCGCGGCGCAGCTCTTCCAGACGCTGCACGCGGGCCTGTCTCTCTCGCGATTCGGCCTCCTCCTCGGCGCGCATACGATTCCTATTTCTCTGGTCTGCGGGATACGTCAGTGGTGGGGTGCAGCAGCAGGGCGTTTTCGGCCTCGCAGCGGACGGCATCGGGCGTATCGGCGGCGGGGCGCAATAGAGAAGCCGCCTCTTCCGGCGGGGTCTGCGCGGGGCGCAATAGCGTGCGATGGCTCTGGCCGCGATTCTGCTGCTCGATGACGCGGATGGCGCGGGCGATATGCCGGGAGAGCGTCCAGTCGCCGTGCGCGGAATCGAGCAGCAGAATC
>DASRGL010000394.1:0-5242 GCA_035651115.1 Chthonomonadaceae bacterium | reverse complement strand
AAAATGGCTACGGGCGACCGGATCGGCAGCCTGTCGGTAGCGGTTGGCTAACTCGTCGGTGCTCAAATGATCTTTGAGTTTTATCTGTCGTGGCATACAATGAGTATACCACCGGAGTTGATATAAGACTCGTAGTGTGCGCCTTTTGTCTGCGTGGGCTGGCATAGAACGCGGCCCAAATCTCACAGCAGCCTACTTGACGGCAGACCTATTTCCTGTTACGATGGAGAGCCTCGCCAGGCAGTTCAACGCCCGTCTGGAAGACCTGCGACCAAGCGTCCTTCGGACGCGAAAAACAGACTTGTGAGGAAGTCTCTTGTTGGCATGCCGCAGAACCGAAGTCAGGCGCGGCGGCGATGCGCCAGCCAGCCCAGGCCGGGAAGGGAGCCGATAAGCGCCATCAGAAGCGCGTTCGGAGCGGGAACCGGAGTGAATTCCGAGCGGGCGTTGTCCAGATAAGAGACCAGCGCGCTCGACGTTCCGGGAAAGTCCAGGCTGACGTTGCGCAACGCGAATCCGACCTCATGCGTGCCTTGCGTGATCGAGACTGTCGCCGAGACCGTCCCGCGCTGCGTGCCAGTGAAGTTCAGGAAGCCGGTCGCGGAAGTCGTTTGTAACTGACCGTCCACCAGCACATAGAAGTTAGCGGTAGCGACCGTATTCACGTCCGGCGAGACCAGCGTCGCCGCCACATCCGCCGTCAGGATAAGCGTGCCGGCATTCGCGAAGGTCAGCGACTGGGTCAGGTTCAGAAAGTTGTTGTTGATACCGGCTCCGGTCGTCAGGCTGGCGGCGGGACTCGAGACGCCGCTGACGACATCGAAAGGCAGCACGGCGGCGACGCCGAGTGTCTGGCCCGGCGGCCCGGTGACCTCCGTTGTCCAGCCCGTGAAATCCCCGGTCTCGAAGCCGGGATTGGTAAAGCTTTGCGCTTGCGCCCTGGACAGCGAAAGGCTCAGGGTCAGAAGGATACTGCCGCGCAAGATACCGCGAACGATAGAGTGGCGAACCATATAAGGGCGCTCCTTACAAGAGAAAAGCGGCGTACTTCTGAAAAGACGGATGACCTGTGCAGACTGCCTGCTGTTAAAAGTGCGGGACTGCATAAGATGTGCCAACGCGCCGCCTGAAGTTCGGAAATCGCGAAAAAGGTCTGCTGTCGGCGGGCGAGCGGAGTGTCTCTGTCAGGGCGCACGGCCCTCCTGGAGAGCGCCCTGCCGCTCGGTTGCGCAGAGCGCAGGTCAGATTTCCTTAAATTTTTTTAAGGTCTCTTTAACCAGTCTTTAAGGTTCGCGCCGTATACTCACGCTATCCAGTCCTTTTCCGTTGGTCTATTCGCAAGCGCACCCGTGCGTTCTCAGGAAGTCCCCGCAGGGCGGCTTCCCTTTTCTCATGCCTGGCGCGATCCGTAGGTTCTGCCCGGAAACCCGCTCGTTCGATTCACGTCAGGCTCCTATAGGGAGCAGGCATCATGTCCGTACCATCTTCTGCCGCCGAGCAGACTCAGCAGCGGCCTCATCGCTTTCATCTCGTCTTAGCTATTCTCGTTCCGATGCTGTTCATTGACGCGGCCTATCTGTTTATCGCCAATCGCGCCTCCGGCCCGCCCCGCATCGCACTCTCCGCGTTTACCTATGAAGCCACGCTCCTGCTGCACCTGCTGCTCGGTCTCCTCGCTCTCGTCCTCGTCCTCGGGCGGTTCGGCGCTATCGTGCGGGCGATCCGCGAGAAGCGCGGCGCGATGGCTCTCATCGGCGCGCTGACCGCGTTCTCGTTGGTCGTCTGCCTCCTTTCCGGGCTGGCATTCCTGGGAATCGGTTTCCAGCTTCTGCCGCTCGGCGTGCGCTACCCCCTGCGCCTCGTCCATGACCTCAGCACGGCAGGACTGCTGGTCTTCGGGTTCCTGAATCTGCTCCTGCGCGCCCGCGCGGCCACCGCCGACCTTGCAGCGCGGGCGCATCTGCGGCAGACGTTCCTGATGGGCGCGGTCTTCGGGCTGCCGCTGGCCGGGCTGTTCGCCTACACGCTCTATGCGCCCAACAACACCGACCGCATCATCGCTAATCCCGAACTGCCGCCCCTGACCGCAGAGCAGGAGGGCGACGGCCCGACCGGCAAGTTCTTCCCGGCCTCCGCGCAGTCTGTCGGCGGCCAGTTTTTCCCCTCCGAGTACTTCATGGATTCCAAATCCTGCGGCGTCCAGGGCTGCCACCCGGACATCTACGCGCAGTGGGAAGCCTCGGCCCATCATCGCGCCTCGTTCAACAACCAGTGGTACCGCAAATCCATCGAGTATATGCAGGAGGTCATCGGAACAAAGCCCTCGAAGTGGTGCGGCGGCTGCCACGATATGGCCGTGCTGCTGACGGAAGACCCGCACAACCCCGGTCGCTCGCGCTTCGACAAGCCCATCAAGGATCAGGTCTGGCCGCCGGAGAAGTACCCGGAGTCGCACGCGGGCATCGGCTGCGCCGTCTGCCACTCCATCGTCCACGTCAAAAGCACAATGGGGCAGAGCGACTACCTGGCCGACTATCCCCCGATGCACAAGTACCTGACGACGAACAACCCGTTCGCCAAGAGCCTGCACAACTTCCTGACGCGCCTGGCGCCGGAACCGCACAAGAAGACCTTCCTGCGCCCGTTCCACACGGATCAGACCGCCAAATTCTGCTCCTCCTGCCATAAGGTGCATCTGGATAAGCCGGTCAATAACTATCGCTGGTTCCGGGGCTTCAACGATTATGATGCCTGGCAGCAGAGCGGCGTCTCCGGTTTCGGCGCGGCTTCGTTCTACTATCCCTCGGACGAGAAGACGGGACAGCCCGCCTTCAAGAAGTGCGCGGACTGCCACATGCCGGAAGTCCCCTCGAAGGATGCAGGCAACTTCAAAGGCGGCTTTGTGCATTCGCATCGCTTCCCCGCCGCCAACACCGCGCTGCCTTTCGCCTACCACGACCAGCAGCAGCTAGAGATCGTGCAGAAGTTCCTGCAAGACAAGGCGCTCTCCATTGACATCTTCGGCATTCGCCGGGAAAAAACGGGCGTGGGGCGTGAGACGGCAGGCGTTAAGAGAGCTGGTGATTCCCAACGCCCGACACCCGACACCCCGCGCGCCGCAAGTCTGAACGGCGACCAGACCGGCAGCGCGCCGATGGCAGCGGCCAATGCGCCCATTGTCGAGGATACCCTGGTCGCGCCGCTGAACCGGGGCGGGCCGGGAACCGCGCTGCGGCGCGGCGAAAGCCCGCTCATCGAGGTCGTCGTCCGCACGCTCAAACTCGGCCACGCCTTCCCCGGCGGCACGTTCGATGCCTTCGATGTCTGGGTAGAACTGGAAGCCAAAGATGACAAGGGCCGCACCTTCTACCATAGCGGCAAACTCTCCTGGCCGGATGGCCCGGTCGAGAAGGCCGCGCACCGCTACCGCGCGCTGCTGGTGGACGGACACAGCAACCCCATCAACAAACGCAACGCCTGGTCGGCCCGCTCGGTGGTCTATGCCAAAGCCATTCCGCCCGGCGCGGCGGACGCCGTGCATTTCCGCGTCAAAGTCCCGAAGGACTGCGGCGACCACGTGACCCTGACGGCGAAGCTGAACTACCGCAAATTTACCTGGTGGAACACGGTGTTCGCCTATGCGGGACGCACAGACGGCGGCGGCAAAGACGGCTATCTGTCCCCGGCGGGCGATAAAAACGCCGGAACGCAGGGCCGCGCCGATGTCGCTATCGGTTACGGCAAGACTTCCGGTATCGTCACGCACGGCTGGGACGACCGCCCGATGCAGTTCAGCGCCGACTTCTCGCAGGTGTCCGGCAATCTGAAGGAGATCCCCAAACTGCCGATAACCGTAATCGCGCAGGACACCATCACCCTGCCGGTCGTCAACGCCAACGCGAAACCGGACACGCCTGCCACGCCTGGTGACGAGAAAAAGGATAGAATTCGCTGGAACGACTACGGCATCGGCCTGCTGCTTCAGGGCGATTTCAAAGGGGCGACGCGCGCCTTCACGCAGGTGACGAAACTCTCCCCGAAATGGCCGGAGGGCTATGTCAATATCGGGCGCGTGCGTCAGGCCGAGCGGGACACGGTCGCGGCGGAAGCGGCCTTCAAAAAGGCCCTCGCGCTCTACGACGCCAAGCCCACGCCGATGACGCCCTACCAGAAGGCCCGCACGCAGAACTTCTACGCGCAGGCGCTCTGGGATCAGGGCCGCTACGATGAGGCGCTCAACCTGCTCACGCAGGTCATGGAGGTATTCCCGGAAGACCGCAACGTGCGCAACCTGGCCGGAACCATTCTGTTCCGCCTGGGCCGCTACGATGAGGCGATCACGCATCTCAAGCATACGCTGACCATTGACCCGGAGGACATCGTCGCGCACTATAACCTGATGAAGTGCTACCGGGCCAAAGGCGATACGAAGATGGCGGACATTCACGATGCGCTCTACAAACGCTTCAAGGCCGACGAGACGACGACGAATCTGACCGGGCCGTATAAGCGCCAGAACCCGGAGGACAACAACCTGGCGCAGCCGATCCACGAGCAGCCCGATGCCGTCTGCGAGCCGAAACCGGAGTGGCTCAAGCGGCTGGAACAGAATATCGCCCGGCGCAAGAAACAGGAGCGCGAGGCTATTATTCTGCGGAAGAACAAGCCCGCAAAGATCGCCAGCGCCAAATAGTGAACCACCCGCTGCGCTAGAGGCACGGAGACACGGAGGAAAGACACACAGAGAAAAACGAAGGAGAAGAGGAGCCTGCTTCGTATTCCTTCGTGTCCTTCTTGGATGCTTTCTCGTTTGCTTTTCTCGGTTTTGGTTTTTCCCCTGTGTCTCTGTGCCTCTAGCGCAGCGGGTGGTTCGCAATGGCTTTTAGGAGACTTTCAGACCATTATGCAGAGAAGATTCTTGACGATAGCCGCAGCAGCCCTGTTGGGCGCGTGCCTGGCCGGGTGCAAAAATAAGGATGGGGAGAAGGCCATTCCTGTGACGCCTGCGGCGGCGGTTCCGGCGAGCTTCACGTTCGCGGAGACGACGCGGGAGGCGGGCATTGACTTTCGCCACGTCAGCGGCGCGTTCGGAAAGAAATGGCTGCCGGAGACGATGGGCAGCGGCCTCGCCTGGATAGATTATGACGGCGACGGCTATCAAGATGTCTATTTCGTCAACAGCCGGGAGTGGACGGACGCCGAGCGCGCCTCTGCCAAGCAGCCGCCGAACCCGAAGAAGGGG
>DASRGL010000393.1:0-4132 GCA_035651115.1 Chthonomonadaceae bacterium | reverse complement strand
CTGCTCATCAACGGCAAGAACGGAACCTTCAGCGAGCAGGGAACGGCGGCGGGAGTGGCGGTCGGCACGGACGGGAATGCGACGGGCAGCATGGGCGTGGACATCGCCACCCCCTTCAACGATGGGCGCGTGACCATTGCGGTGGGCTGCTTCGCGGGACAGGAGTTGAGCCTGTTTGAGGCGCAGGCGGCGAACGCGCCGGGAGACATGCTGTTCGACAACCGGAAGCGCGAGGCCGGGATCGCCGATCCGACCCATGCGATGACGACGTTCGGCCTGGCCTTCGCGGATGTAGACCTGGACGGCTGGCCCGATCTGCTGGTTCTCAACGGCCACATTGACGCCGATCCGAGCCTGCACGTGAGCGGCGGGCAGTCGGTTCCCTATCGCCAGAAGCCGCAGTTGTTCCAGAACCGGCACGACGGCACGTTCCGCGATGTGGCCGAGTCTGCCGGTATCGCGACGCCGCTTATCGGGCGCGGCCTGGCGGTCGGAGACTACGATAACGACGGACGCCCCGATCTCCTCGTCTTCGAGAACGGCGGGCCGGCGCGCCTCTGGCACAACGAGACGAAGCCTGTCGGCTCCTGGCTCGGCGTGGAACTGTTCGGCAGCAAAAGCCCGCGCGACGGCACGGGCGCGGTCGTCACCCTGAGCGGCCCCGGCTGGACGCAGAGCCGGTTCGCGACGACGGCGCGCAGCTATCTCTCCGCCTGCGACCCGCGCCTCCATTTCGGCCTCGGCCCGCAGAAGGTGGAACAGCTTACGGTGCGCTGGCCGAGCGGGAAGGTCACGACGCTCGCCTCGCCGCCGGTCAATCGCTACCTCAAGGTGGAAGAGGGCCGATGAACGCGCTGTTTCGCCTGGATCGGCAGCTTTTCATTCTGCTGAACGAACGCTGGCATACTCCGGCCCTCGACTGGCTGATGCCGCGTCTGACCAATCTGAACAAGACCTTCGGGTTCTGGTCTCTTATCCTGCTGCTGGCGTTGTGGCTCTGGGAGCGCGGCGGGCGCAACGGCAAGGTGTTCGTCGCGCTGCTCGTCCTGGTCATTCCCCTGAGCGACCAGATCAGCAGCAAGGGCGTCAAGTACGTTTTTATGCGGGTTCGCCCCTGCGCGCCGGTGCTGGTGCAGAGCCACCTGGAACCGAACGTGCCGGGAGTGCGCCTGCTTCCGCCCGGTTCGGAACCGCTCACCTCGCCCTCGTTCCCCTCCTCCCATGCGACGACGATGGCGGCGCTGGCGACGCTGACGATCTGGCGCTTTCGGCGGCAGACGCGCTGGGTCTGGCTCGTCCTGCTGCTGCCGCTGTCCGTCGGCTACTCGCGCATCTACATCGGCGTCCACTATCCGCTCGACGTGCTGGGCGGCTGGGCGCTCGGCTTCGCGGTCGCGGCCCTCTCCTGCCTCCTCGTGGCGCGCTGGGAGCGACGTTCCGCGCTGCCGACGCTGTAGCGACTTCCTCCGACGCCTGCCGTCCATATAGGCGCTCAAATTTCATCGGAATGCGCTTCAAGCCGCTGCGCCAGCCGGGTGAGACCCTGTGCTTTCAGGCCGGACAGATACTCCTCGACCGTCTTTGGTGGGTTTTTCAGAGACGTCCGATGCTGGCGTATCCCACGCAGAAAGCGAGCCTGGTTCTGAGTGAAGAGAGTTTCCAGGAACACATCGGGAGCCAGCGCGCGCACACTATACGGGGTCAGGGCTTGTTTGGGAAAGTCCGACAGGTTGAAAGTGACGATTACCGAAGCCCCAGCTTCTATCGCTGCCGCCAGAACATGACGGTCATCCTCATCCGGCAGTGTCAGGGCAGAAAGATGGCGTTCATATCCATTCACTAGGCACTTCGGATTTATCTGATCCATCAGCCTGCGTGTGCGCTCTAACTGGGCCGGGGTCACATCGGGGCGGTCTTCTAGAACGTTGTGCATCCACTCTGCATGAATCTCTTCCGTCCAGCGCGGTTCATAGGCCATGACGACGGCCAGCCACATCAGGAGGTCACGCAGGGCCGGAGGATACAGCACGCATGCATCCAGCACGGCGATCACTTGTAGAGTCCCAGGCGCTCGGTTTCCGCCATCAACTCCAGCATCACCTTCTCGCGGCGAGCGATCTCCTGTTCTTCCTCTGCCCTATATCGGAGCAGATCGTCATAACGGATGCGGCGGCGATTGCCGACCTTACGGTAGGGGATTTTGCCTTTCTCCAACAGTTCCACAATGAGATAAGGGCGCGATACCATCAGGAAATCGGCGGCCTGCTGCGTCGTCATCTCTTTCTGCATGGGCGTAATGGTTACACCGTTGCCTTTGCCCAACTCCTGAAGGACATCCAGCAGCAAGCGAAGCGCCGGTAAGGGCAGGAGAAGTTCCGTCTCCTGGTCGCTATCCGCGCGGATATACAGATGCGCCTTGCCATCCCGTGACACAAGCGGAGCGAGCCGCTCGCTCGTCTCACGGGCGATACGCGCCTCTTGATCGGTCGGCAAAAGGGATTTGGCCCCGGTTGGCATAAGCTTTGCTCCTTCCCTGGTCGTCTTATTAAGAGTATAGCAAATATCCGCATTATTCGCAATATCCGAAGTGGAAGGTGCAGCCGGAAGATATTTCCCTATCCCAGTGACAATGGTGGAGATTGGGAACTAAAACCGTCTCCGGGAACGTAGTTAATAGTAGTAGACAGTTAAAAGGAAGCAACGCTATGAAAATCAAGCCCTCCATGCTGGTTCCGCTGGGCTTCGGAAAATATGTACGTTCGGATCGAGTCACTGCCGTGCTGCCTATCGAAGAGGAGCGCGGGCCGGGTCGCCGCACGTTCGTGCATCTCGAAGGCCGGTCGGAACCGATCGTCGCGTCGCGGGCCGAGGATACTATCATTCGCGACCTGGCGCAGGAGCCGCGCGAGGTGACTCAGGCACGCCAGCAGCAGGAGATTCTGCGTGACCTGCTGCTTGACCTGGGGCAGGTCAACGCGACCGTGCGCCGTATCGCCCGTGATGAAGGCGGACTCGACCTGGAGAAGTACGAGCGCCGCATTCGTGAAGTCATCGAAGATTGAGGCTCCCTCACGGATTAATGTCTTACCTCCCGCTCTAGCGCCTTCCAACCCGCTAGAGACTCTCTCCGTGGAACGCTGCCGCCCTCTGCACATACGCAGAGGGCGGTTTTGTGTCTCTGCCTCTTTCTGCCCCGGCGAATATGGCAGCCTGGGCGACATAGAGGCTATTGGGAACCTTCTCCAGCCCGGCCCGTCTTATCTTTAATCCCGCATAAAGGAGGCATTCCGATGCAGGTCGAACTGGGGGCGCGCGTCTATTCCCGCGATGACCGGGAGATAGGTGTCATCAAGAACCTGATCCTCGACCCGGAGAGCGAACAGGTCAAAACGGTGGTCATCGAGAAGGGACTGCTGCGGCACGACGATATCGAAGCGCCGCTGGAGGCGGTGCTGGTCGAGGCTCCGAACAGGGCGCGGCTGACCTATACGGCGGAGGAGACGCAGCGCCTGCCGCGCTTCGACGCCGCCCGGTATACGCAAGCGCCCGCAGAACAGGCGACGCGCCTTCCGGGCTTTCCGACGGCCGGCCTGCTGACGCCGAGCCTCTATATGGCGTCCCTCCCTCCGACCGGCATCTATCCCGATATTGCCACCATTCTCCCGGAAGGCGCGGTCGAGACAGACAATCCGGAGCGCGCGGAGATACTGCGGGAGTTGGATCGGCAGAACGCCGTCATCGCGGCGGGCAGCGACGTAATCAGCCAGGAGGGGGAGAAAGTCGGCACGGTGCAGAGCGTCACCTTCGATACGCAGACCGGACAGCCGACGGCCCTGGTCGTCAGCAGGGGGCTGCTCTTTACGGAGCATGTCGAACTGCCTGCGCGGGCCATCGTTTCGGTGGACGATGACACAGTCTATCTCAATCTCACGAAGGCGCAGCTTCAGCAGGCGGCGCGGGAACCCAGCGTTCCTCTATTCTAACAGGGAGAGCTGACAAACCTTCACTTTTTGTCCGGCGAATGCATTCGCGGCTGCAAAGGCACAAAGTCCGCCTGCGCGGACGGACCTACCCCCCGGCCCCACGGCACGGTCTGTCTGATTCCGAAACGATTCGGGACAGACCGTGCGAC
>DASRGL010000392.1:0-2213 GCA_035651115.1 Chthonomonadaceae bacterium | reverse complement strand
TTCTCGATAAAGGCATCGGTGACTTTGGGCAGGTTGGGATGGTTGAGGCGCACGAGGAAGCGGGCCTCGGCCTCGAACTGGCGGAGGGCGGCCTGGCGCTCTTTCTCGGTCGGATACTCGGCGCGCAGTTCTTTGACTGCCATCGGCGAATCCAGGCGGACATGGTGCGCGAGATAGACGGTTCCCATCCCGCCCTGGCCGATGATCTTTTCGATCTTATACCGCTCGTTGAGGAGCGTTCCTATCTCAAGAGGCGTTGCCGCCATATCCGTCTACTCCCACCCTTCTGGCCGAACGGGTCGGCTGGCCCGCGTGACAACGGAGTTCTCCGCCTCCTATGGTATCACAAAACGGGCGATGTGACAATCCGGTGTGGAAAAGCTCACACGTCAGCGCAGGGCGATTCCGGCGATGGCGGCCAGTCCGAGGATGCCGATGAGCGGCACGCGGCGGGTGGCGGCCAGCCCGAACGCCGCCAGCGCGAAGAGCAGGCTGCGCGCGTCCACGCCGATGTCGCGCATCAGGCCGAGGAGGACGAAGGCGAAGATGCCGGAGACGGCCAGCCCCAGCCCGCGCACGAAGCCCTCGACGACAGGAAGGTGCTGCACGCGGCTATAGAGGGAGTCCACCAGCAGAATGAACAGGGGCGGCAGGGTGATGGCGACGAGGGCGAGCAGGGAACCGCGCAGGCCGTCGGTCAGGTAGCCCAGGCAGATGACCCAGAGTCCGTTCGGCCCCGGCGAGAGTTGCCCGATCATCAGCGACTCGGTGAACTGCCGCTCGGTCGCCCAGTGCCGCGCCAGCAGGTCGGCGTGCAGGCTGGGCAGGTTGCCCATGCCGCCAGTCGAGAAGAGAGAGGCTTTCAGAAAGAGCCAGAGATAGAGGAGCGGGTTCATGGGGCGGGCGGCTCCGTCTCCTGCCAAGGAACGGGCCGCCTCGCGTGCGCCAGCGCGCCGACCGCGCCCGCGCCGAGCAGCGCGAGGAGGACGGGCCACTGCCAGAGGAACACAACGAGACCGCTGCCGATAAGGAGGGTCAGGCCGAGAACCAGGCTGCCCCGGCCTTCTCGATAGCAGGCCAGCAGGAGCGGGCGCGCGACCTGGATCGCCGTCAGCACTCCTATCCCGACCGTGGCGGGCAGCACGCCGCGCAGCGCCGCCTGCGTCCATTCCGAGCGCTGGATATGGGAGAAGCAGGCCGTGATCAGGAGGGTCAGCGTCACGCTCGGCAACAGCAGCCCGCACAGGGCCACCGCGATCCCTGCCGCGCCCGCCACGCGCCGCCCGATGAGAATGGTCAGGGCCAGCAGGTTGATGCCCGGCGCAAGCTGCACGAGCGCCCAGTCTCGCGTAAACTCCTCCTCGCTCACCCACCTGTGCCGCTCGACGACCGCCTGCCGGATGAGCGTCAGCGTCGCCGGGCCGCCGCCAAACGACTGCACCGCCAGCGTCAGCCAGACACGCAGGAACAGCGGCAAAGAGGGGCGGGGAACGTCAGGAGGCATCTTCTGTCCTTGCACGTATTCAGCGGCTATTGTCTGAACTGTGATTAGAAGGATTACAGGATAGACTGTGATTAAGCCTGACCCAATCATAGCCTATCCTGTAATCCGACGAATCACAGTTCAGACGGCGCTTGAACTCTTGCTGGAAAAGCACCGAAAGATGGTCTTGTCTCAGTTCGTCGGGAAGTCGGCGACGTAGAGCGGAATGCGCTCCCACGGCGAGAGCTTGTAGCCGGGCAGGGCGCGCTGCTGCATAAAATAGATGCTGATGCGGCGAATCTGCCGGTCGCCGGTGAAGACCTGGCTCCACTGGCGATACAGATACTGCACATAGTAGAACCGGAAGCCCTCATACTGCGCGGCGCAGAGATTCATCAGATAGCGCCGCCACCGGTCGTCTTTGTAGGTCGCCGAAATAAGCGGCGGCTTCTCCCAACTGACCGGCGAGACCTCCTGCATCAGGTCTATCTCCGAGCCGTCTTTGAGTTCTGCCGGGATGACCAGCCAGCCGTGTTCGGCCAGCGGATTGGGAGCGAACATCCCCCAGTTCTGATCCAGGCGGGTCAACTCCCCGATCCAGTTCAGGCTGTCCGGGAGGAGGCGCTCGTAGCGTTTCCTATCGAGTTCGCGCAGATTCCATAGAAAGACATAGAGCAGGAAAAATCCGGCCACGACCTGCATCAGCCGGTGCGGTTGCGTGCGAATCGGA
>DASRGL010000391.1:0-16052 GCA_035651115.1 Chthonomonadaceae bacterium | reverse complement strand
GCGTGTCGGGCGTAGGCGAGAAGGCGGCGATGAGACGTTTACCGCCGTAGGAATGGGGGAGTATCGGATGGCCGGATTTGTGCGGCAGCAGAGGCAGGCCGCGTCGTTGGAAACGAGGGGAACCGGAGTAGACCGGGACGGAAGGCAGCGTATCAGCGCGCTCTCGGCGCGGGCGTTAGCGGTCGGGCTGGCGTGTGTCGCGATCACCTGCGTGGTGGTCTGTTACGCGGAACTGGTGGTCGGGCAGATTCAGATCGGCTTTCTGCAACTGCCGCCGGTCGTCATCGGGATGCTGGTGCTGCTGCTCGGCGTGCGGGCTATCTTCTCGCGCTTCTCCGCGCGCCTGCGATTACGCCCGCATGAGATGTTCACCATCTACATCATGATGCTGCTGGCCTCGATGGTCTCCTCGCGCGGCCTGCTGCAAAAACTGATTCCCCTGCTCATCGTTCCCAACTACTTCGCGACGCCCGAAAATGGCTGGAAGGCCAAGTTTTACGCCTATATTCCGCGGTGGGCCGTCCCCTTCGACCCCGGCGGCGACCGGCAGCAGTTCGTGTCGGCGCGTTTCTACGAGGCGCTCCGGCCCGGCGAACATATCCCCTGGCAGCTCTGGATCGCGCCTCTGCTGGCCTGGGGCGTCTTTGTCGCGCTCGTCTTCACAGCGTTCCTCTGCCTGGCCGTGATCTTGCGGCGGCAGTGGGTGGATAACGAGAAGCTGGCCTTTCCGCTCGTGCAGTTGCCGCTGGAGATGATACGCGGCGAGGCGGTCGGAATCGGCGGCGCGCGCGTCGTCGGCAGAGGCTTCCTGCAAAACCGCCTCACCTGGCTCGGCTTCGCCCTCCCCGCCCTCCTCTTCGGCTTCAACGGCCTCCACCAGTGGTTCCCCAGCGTGCCGGACATCCCCACCGACATTGACCTGAACGCCTATTTCGCGCAGCCGCCCTGGAACGGCATGAGCTTCTTCCACATCTACCTTTCTCTCGCCGCCATCGGCTTCTTCTATCTGCTCCCCACCGACCTGCTCTTCTCCCTCTGGTTCTTCTTCCTCTTCACCAAAGTCGAAGAAGTCCAGGCCGCCGCCCTCGGCTACGAACCCGACACCATGCCCATGTACGGCTGCAAGACCTTCATCGGCTACCAGATCATCGGCTGCTATCTGGTGTTGGTGGCTTCCATGTTTTGGGCGGCGCGTCCGCATCTTAAGCGTGTCTGGCACGCCGCCATCCGCTTCGGCGCGCCGCCCGCCAACGAGGGCGTGGAGGAAGTCCTCTCCTACCGCACGGCTTTCTGGGGACTCCTGCTCTGCCTCCTCCTCGCCGCCGCCTGGATGACCCTCCTCGGCATGGCCTACTGGCTCGCCCTCTTCGAGTTGAGCGTGATGCTCTTCGTCATTGCCCTCGTCATGGCAAGAAGCACCTGCGAGTCCGGGATGCTCATGACCGAAACCTCCTTCCGCCCCATTGACATCTACCGCATGGTCGGCGACGTGCGCCACCTCGGCGCGGGCAACCTGAGCGGCATGGCCTTTCTCGACGGACTCTGGCTCCGCGATCAGCGCGGCCTGCTCCTCACCGGCTTCCTCGACTCCATGAAGTTCGCGGACGGCGTGCAGGTGCGGCGGCGATCCCTTCTCGGCGTCTTCCTCCTCGCTCTCCTGACCGCTCTCGGCGTCTCCGGATACCTGCACATCTCCCTGCCCTATAAGTTCGGGGCCGTCCAGATGTACAGCTACGTCTACCAGGGCAACCCCAACTGGGCCTTCAACGAAGCCGCCTCCACCCTCAACGGAGCCAAGCCCCCGCTCCCCTTCTTCGCCACCCTCAACTTCTTTATCGGCGCGCTCGTCACCGTCGCCATCACCACTCTGCGCGCCCGCCTGCTCTGGTTCCCGTTCCACCCGCTCGGCTACGCCCTCTCCGGCTGCTGGACGATGATGGTCTTCTGGTTTCCCTGCCTGGTCGCCTGGCTCTGCAAACTCCTCATCCTCCGCTACGGCGGCATGAAACTCTACGCCCGCGCCCGACCCTTCTTCCTCGGACTCGTCCTCGGCGAGTTCACCCTGGCCGTGCTGTGGACCATCCCCTCGCTCTTCTATCGCACCCCGACCCCCGCCTTCCCCTGGCCCTGACCAGCTCCATTGGCGATGACCCGGCGGCACAGTGCAAGGCCGCTGGAACTGCCGGGCAAAATAGAGAAAGATGTGTCGGACTCTACCGGCCCCTTTTGGATGCCTAAAGCAGGCGGACTGGAAAAACTTTGGGCAGAAGCGTGACAAAATGCAGCGATGCCGCATCCAAAGAATCGTCAGTAGGTTCGCAAACCAATCCCAACGACGCGGTTTCCTTCGGTAAGGCAGCAGGCTGTGGATATTCCCATCACCCTACGGTCGTTCCTGCGTATGGATCAAAGCGCCGAACAACATTGGCTTCCAGCCGCCCGGCGGGGCGAACGGTGGGCGCTGGAACAGTTGTATCACGCTTACCAGGCGCAGATATACTCCTTCTGCTATCGTCTGCTGCGCTGCGCGGACGATGCGGAGGATGCGACTCAGACGACCTTTACCAGCGCCTTTCGCGCCCTGCCGGATTTCCGGGGCGACAGCAGCCTCAAGACCTGGCTGTATCGGATCGCCGTGAACGAGGCCACCGCCAGCCTCCGCAGGCGCCGCCGCGTGGGCGCTCCCATAGACGAGGAGGCTCCCGTGCCGGATGGCGCCGGTTCCGTCGTGGAGCGCATCGCCGTGCGGGAGGCGATGGCCCGGATGAAGCCAGAACAGCGCGTCGTCCTCGGGCTGCGCTACTGGGAGGCGATGAGCTATGCGGAGATCGCTGAGGTTCTGAACCTGTCCCTGCCGAAGGTGAAGATGCGGCTGCATCGGGCCAGGGAAGCGTTCCGCAAGCAGTACGAGGCAGAGCGATGACGCTACACCGCCGGTATCAACGCGCCCGGATTCAGGCGTTTCAGGAGGGGGAGTTGCCGGAAGCGCGGCAAGACGCTCTGGCGCGTCATCTGGAACGCTGTCAGGAGTGCGCGGACGAGCTGCGCCGCCTGAACGAAACCGAGCGGCTGCTGACGGACGCGCAGCCGGAACCGGCGCGGCTGTCCGCCGCAGCGTCACAGGCGCTCTTCGAGCGTGCGTTTGCGAACGCGGCGCTTCCTGCGCCCCCGGCGCGGGGTTCGGACGCGCGGCTGCGGCTGGTGCGCTATGGCGCGGCGGCCCTGGTTCTGGGAATAGCTGTCGGCATCTTCGGCTGGCGGAGTTTGCGGACTCCTCTCCGCCCGTCCGGTGGGACGGCGGAGGACACGCAGACGGCTTTCGTGCCGAAGTCCCTCCCGGCGTCTCCGGCCAACCCGCACGCTTTGCCGGTTCCCCACGCCGATTCTGCGCTGGTGAAGAATTTTCTGCCCGACCTGATGCCGCCGGAGTTGACGCGCGATCTATCTCCGCCCGCGCCGAAGCGACGGCACAGCCGTCCTCGTTTCCGGCGGCATCTCTCCGAGCCAGCGCGCTTCCCGTTGGTCGCTGCGTCGGTACATGCCCTGAGTTCTTCCTGGCGCAAACTGGCGGTTTCCGGGAGGAGTGTAGAGGCCGGGGCATTCGAGCCGCGCCGGGCGGAACAACTGCTGGTGGTGCTGGAGAACCCGCCTCCTCCCGCCCCGACGCTGGCGGTGCAGGTCACGCATGAGCCGGAGACGACGCCGGGCTATGCGCAGGCGGCGGCCTATCAGCCGGAGAGTCTGGGACGCGGCACCTGGACGCAGTGTACCGTTTCACAGCACGATACGGGTACGACGGCAGCGCGCTTTTCCCTGGCCTCCGTCAATACGAACCAAGAAAAAGCCTTCCTGGATGTGCAGATCGCGTCCGGCGGCGAAGCAAATGCAAAGGGAGCAAACCCATGAGAGCAAAGAATCTGAGTGTGTTGCAGGCGGTGACGCTGCTGCTGGCCGGAATGCCGGGACTGGCGCAGGCCCCGGACATCGCGCAGAAAGATCAGGCGGCGCAGGAAGCTGGAGCGCAGGCGGAGCAGGAGGCTCAGGCAGAGAAGGCCGAGGCGAAAGCCGGGCAAGACGAAGCGAAGGCCGAACAGCAAGCAAAGGAGGCGGCGGCAAAAGCCAGGGAGACGGAGCATAAGGCGAAAGCCGAGGTGGAGCTGAAGCTCTCCCAGAAGGCGAAGGCGCTGGACGATGCAGATAAAGCCCTGGAGAAATCGCTCCGCGCGCGCATATTAGTCCCTTCCGGCGACTATTACGGTCTCTCCACTTTTACGCCGCTCCTCGACCAGGACCCGCGCTATGCCGTTCTGATGCGCCCGGTAGATGTCACCCTGGATCATGCGACCGTGCGCCAGTTGGCCGAGGCGTTGGCAAAGGCTTCCGGCCTGACCATCGTGGTGGAGAAAGCCGTGCCGGAGGACGTGCGCCTTACGGTGGATGCGCGGGGCGTGCCGATGGCGACGGTGCTGGAAGCCGTCGCGCGGCAGGCCAAGCTGCTCATCGCGCCGCCGCCCAAAGGCAGCCAGGGCGTGACCCTCAAACTGCCGCCCTCGCTCCAGATAGACAACCAGCCGCGCAAGGAGTTCCCCACGCTTCATGCGCCCTGGAGCGACGAGTGGTTCGCGCCGCAGAAAGGCGCAGGGTTCCCCCGTGTCTATGAGTTCGCCCACACTCTGGCGCCGACGGTGTCTGCGGATGTCTTCGGCGGGCTGACAAAAGTGGCCCGTGGGAGTTCCGGCCCTTTCAGCATCGCCGCGCTGGGGGATCGCTTCCTGGCGGTGGCCGAGCCGTCGGTCGGCAGCAACGGCGAATCGGGCGTGCTGCTGAGCCTCTATCGCCTGGACAACGGGCAGTTGAAAAAGGTCAGCACTTTCTTTCATCGGCTTGCATCGGGCGAAGGGGCAACAGCGCGGCGGATTTCTATCCGCGACAGACTGCGCGCGGCCCCGGATCCTCCGCGTGGGGCCGATGCCCCGCCGCCGCGCCGCACCGACATACCGCCGCCTGCCGTCGAAGAGGATGAGAGTGAGATCGAGCGCGAACTGGATCGCTGACCGGCGCGGACGTTTCCGCCCGCTACGCGCTCTGCAAAACGAACGAAACCGGCGTCCTGTTGGCGCCGGTTTCTTTTTGTCAGGCCGCCCTGACGCGAAGAGGGCGATGCAGGAATCTCCCCGGCCGCTCGCGAACCATATCGCAATAGGTGTCCTCATTCTTCATCTGCTAACAGTGGAGGCAGGCTATGCACCAGGCGTACAGAGTGGAACTCCTCGGCGGACTGCGCGCGCAGGTCGGCGAACGCGCAAGATGCGGTGGTCGGCATGGCTCAGACCGCAACGGGCGATTTCCATGCCTTCCTCTGGCAGAACGGGAAGCTGACCGATCTGGGCGTCTTGCCGCACGGAGCCGAGAGCCGTGCCAACGCCATCAACGCGCGCGGGCAGATCGTGGGCTGGGCTAGTGCCGAGAGTGGTGCGACACGCGCTGTTCTCTGGCAGCAGGGGCAGATCCAGGATTTGAATGCACTGGTTCCCGTGCGGGCTGGGGTGGTTCTTTCTGAGGCGACGGCCATTGATGCGCAGGGCCGCATCCGGGCGACCGGCGAACGCGGCTGGCACGAACATACCTTTCTGCTGACGCCAAAGTAGAGGAGGGGCCAACGGGGAGAAGCCGGGCAAAAAAGTCGGGAAAACGTTGACGAAAGACGGGCGGTTGTGCTACACTGTATGCCCCATTTCACAACGCCGTGAACGGAGGATCTGCCCGGAACCGAGACACTCGATTGCACCCTCATGTTTGCATGGGGTTCCCTGGCTGTGCGGGAACCATCGCCAGCGGCTTCGCTCCGGGCAGCGCCAACGTCGTTCTACGCGCCTGCCTGAATGCGTGCGCGCCGTCCCACAGGCAGATGGAGAAGCACAACCAGTGAAACCGAACACCTCGCGACCCGGAATGCTGCCCGCCGCCGAAGGGCTATACGACCCGCAGTTTGAACACGACGCCTGCGGCGTCGGCTTCGTGGCCCATATCAAAGGCGAGAAATCGCACGCTATCGTCGAAAAGGCCATCGGCGTGCTGGTCAATCTCGCCCATCGCGGCGCCTGCGGATGCGATCCGGAGACCGGGGACGGGGCCGGTATCCTGCTGCAACTCCCGCACGAGTTCTTCCAGGCCGAACTTGCCGCGCAGAAGGTGACCTTGCCGCCCGCCGGAGAGTATGGCGTCGGGATGCTGTTCCTGCCGCGCGATCCCAAAGAGCGTCGGAAGTGTGAGAAGACGGTCGCGAACGTCCTGGCGGAGGAGGGGCTGTCCGTCCTGGCCTGGCGCGATGTGCCGGTGGACAACTCCAAGATCGGCGAGGTCGCCCGCAGCGTCGAGCCGGTCATCCGGCAGGTGTTCGTCGGGCGCGGCCCGAACCTGGCCGACGAAGACGCTTTCGAGCGCAAGCTGTACGTCGCCCGCAAGGTCATCGAGAACGCGATTGCCGCGCTGAATCTGGAGGAAGAGGGCTATTTCTACATCTCCAGCCTGTCGTGCCGCACTATCGTCTACAAGGGCCTGCTCATGGCCCATCAGATCGCCGCCTTCTACCACGACCTGAACGACCCGCGCCTCGTCACGGCCCTCGCGCTCGTCCACCAGCGATTCAGCACGAACACCTTCCCGACCTGGCCCCTTGCGCACCCCTACCGCTACATCGCCCACAACGGCGAGATCAACACCCTGCGCGGCAACCGCAACTGGATGCGCGCCCGCGAAAAGCCGCTCAAGTCCGACCTGTTCGGAGAGGACATTCAGAAGATACGCCCGCTCGTCAACGAGACCGGCAGCGACTCGGCCACGCTCGACAACGCCCTCGAACTGCTCTTCCTCGGCGGACGCAGCCTGCCACATGCCATGATGATGCTCATCCCCGAAGCCTGGGGCGAAGACGAGCAGATGGACCCCGACAAGCGCGCCTTCTACGAGTACCACGCCTGCCAGATGGAACCCTGGGACGGCCCGGCCGCCGTCGCCTTCACGGATGGACGCAGCATCGGCGCGGTGCTGGATCGCAACGGCCTGCGCCCCGCCCGCTATCTCGTCACGGAAGATGATTTAGTTGTCATGGCCTCCGAGACCGGCGTCATTGACATTGACCCGGCCAGAGTGCGCGCCAAAGGCCGCCTCCAGCCAGGCAAGATCTTCCTGGTGGACACCGTCGCGGGCCGCATCATCAGCGACGAGGAACTGAAGCGGCAGATCTGCACGCAGAAACCCTACCGCCAGTGGCTCGCCGAGAACAAGGTAGACCTTAAGCAACTGCCCGATCCGCCGACGGTCATCCCGCCCGACCACGACACCATTCTGACCCGGCAGAAGGCGTTCGGCTACACGCTGGAAGACATCCGCCTCATCCTGCTGCCGATGGCGACCAAAGGCGAACAGCCGCTCGGCTCGATGGGAACCGATACGCCGCTGGCCGTCCTCTCCAACCGCCCGCAACTGCTCTACAACTACTTCAAGCAGCTGTTCGCCCAGGTCACGAACCCGCCCATTGACCCGGTGCGCGAAGAGCTGGTCATGTCGCTGGTGGACTACATCGGCAAGGACGGTAACCTGCTCGACGAGACAGCCAAACACTGCCATCAACTCAAGCTGGACTCGCCCGTCCTGACCAACTTCGACCTGGAGAAGCTGCGGCACGTCCGCACCGGCGACTTCCGGGCCATCACCCTGCCGATGTGGTTCTTCCTGGACGACGAACAGGACAGCCTGGAACGCGCCCTGGACGATCTGTGCGCGGCGGCCTCGCGCGCGGTGGCGGACGGCTACGCCTTTATCATCCTCTCCGACCGGGGGATAGACGAACAGACCGCGCCCATTCCGAGCCTGCTGGCGACCTCCGCCGTGCATCATCATCTGGTGCGGGAAGGCACGCGCACGCAGGTCGGCCTGATCGTCGAGTCCGGCGAGGCGCGGGAGGTGATGCACTTCGCGCTGCTCATCGGCTACGGCGCGAGCGCGGTCAACCCTTATCTCGCCTTCGAGACGCTGGCGGACATGGAAAAGCAGGGCCTGCTTCCGGCAGATGTCCCACTCGAAAAGGCCACGAAGAACTATATCAAGGCCATCAGCAAGGGGCTGCTCAAGACCTTTGCCAAGATGGGCATCTCCACGCTGCAGAGCTATCGCGGCGCGCAGATTTTCGAGGCGATTGGGCTGGGCAGGGAGTTGGTGGATAAATACTTCACCGGCACGCCCTCGCAGTTGGGCGGCGTCGGCCTGGACGTGCTGCAAAAAGAGGCGCTGGCGCGACACGAGTTCGCCTTTCCGAAAAAGGAGGTCGCGGGCAACCTCGACCTTGATCCGGGCGGGCAGTACCAGTGGCGGCGCGGCGGCGAGCATCACATGTACAACCCGGAGACGGTCGCCAAGCTGCAGCACGCCGTTCGCTCCCAGAGCTACGCCACCTTCAAGGAGTTCTCGAAGGCGGCCAACGACCAGAGCGTGAACCTGGCGACCCTGCGCGGCCTGCTCAAGTTCAAGCCCGGCACTCCGGTTCCCATCGAGGAGGTCGAACCGGCCCAGGAGATCGTCAAGCGGTTCGTGACCGGGGCGATGTCGCTCGGCTCCATCAGCCGGGAGGCGCACGAGACGCTGGCGATAGCGATGAACCGCATCGGCGGCAAGAGCAACACCGGCGAGGGCGGCGAAGACCCGGTGCGCTACATCCCCGACCCGAACGGCGACAGCCGCCGCAGCGCCATCAAGCAGGTAGCCTCGGCGCGCTTCGGCGTGACCGCGCAGTACCTCGTGAACGCGGATGAACTGCAGATCAAGATGGCGCAGGGCGCAAAGCCCGGCGAGGGCGGCGAACTGCCCGGCCACAAGGTAGACCGCTATATCGCCAAAGTGCGGCACACGACTCCCGGCGTCATGCTCATCTCGCCGCCGCCGCACCACGACATCTACTCCATCGAAGACCTGGCGCAGTTGATCTTCGACCTCAAGAACGTCAACCCGAAGGCGCGCATCTCGGTCAAGCTGGTCGCGGAGATCGGCGTCGGCACGGTCGCGGCGGGCGTCTCGAAGGCGCACGCCGACCACGTTCTCATCAGCGGACACGACGGCGGCACGGGCGCGTCGCCGGTCTCCAGCATCAAGTACGCGGGCATCCCGTGGGAACTTGGGCTGGCGGAGACGCAGCAGGTTCTCGTGAAGAACGATCTGCGCGGGCGCATCCGCGTGCAGACCGACGGCCAGTTGAAGACCGGGCGCGACGTGGCGATCGCGGCGCTGTTGGGCGCGGAGGAGTTCGGTTTCTCCAGCGCGCCGCTGGTGGCGATGGGCTGCATCATGATGCGTGTCTGCCACCTGAACACCTGCCCGGTCGGCATCGCTACGCAGGACCCGGTGCTGCGCGAGCGGTTTGCGGGCCAGCCGGAGAACGTCATCAACTTCTTCTTCTTTGTGGCCGAGGAGCTGCGCGAGATCATGGCCGAACTCGGCTTCCGCACGGTGGACGAGATGGTGGGGCGCGTGGACAGGCTGGACACGCAGGACGCCATCGCCCACTGGAAAGCGCGCGGCCTCGACCTGACGCCCATCCTGACGCAGCCAGACGTGCCGGAGACGGTCGCCATCCGCTGCGTCACGAAGCAGGATCACGGCCTGGAAGACGCACTCGACTACCATCTCATTGATGTGGCGAAGGACGCGCTGGAAGGCGGGACGCCGGTCACGGTCGAACTGCCGATCTATAACCGCAACCGCACGGTCGGCACGATGCTGTCCGGGCGGATCGCGCTGAAGTACGGCCAGGAGGGACTGCCGGACGGAACGATCAACCTGAACTTCAAGGGTTCGGCGGGCCAGAGTTTCGGCGCGTTCCTGGCGCGCGGCATCACCATGACGCTGGAAGGCGACGCGAACGACTATCTCGGCAAGGGGCTTTCCGGCGGTCGCATCGTCGTCTATCCGCCGCGCGAGTCGCCGTTCGACCCGGCGGAGAACATCATCGCGGGCAACACGCTCCTCTACGGCGCGACGGGCGGCGAGGTCTATCTGCGCGGCGTGGTGGGCGAGCGGTTCGCCGTGCGCAACTCCGGCGCGAACGCGGTCATCGAGGGCGCGGGCGACCACTGCTGCGAGTATATGACGGGCGGCGTGGTGGTCGTGCTGGGCAGGACGGGGCGCAACTTCGCGGCGGGCATGAGCGGCGGCGTGGCCTACGTCTGGGACCCGGACGGCGATTTCCAGCGGCGCGTCAACTTCAATCACGGCCTGACGGAACTCGAACCGGTCTGCGACCCGCGCGATGTGGAGACGCTGCGCACGCTCATCGCGAAGCACCAGGAGTTGACCCTGAGCGACCGCGCCGCCTTTATCCTGCAAAACTGGGATACGACGCTGCCGCAGTTCGTCAAGGTCGTCTCCGTCGAGTTCCGCCGTGCGCAGGCCGAACTCGAAGCCGAGGCCGCCGTCGCCTGAACCACCACTCTGCGACTCCCTTGCAGTCTCCACGCTTCACTGTGGAAATTTGCACCGTTTCGGCTCTACAACACACATGGTATCTCTACAACACACATGGTATAATGTCAACAATCTTGCAGCCGTAGGGAGTCAGCGTTGCGGAAACGGCGAACTCGCAGCCACATTATTGCCGATCTCAGCGTCAATCATGTCGAGCGGTTTGTTCTACGCTGCGGTTACACCGTCGAGCGCGTTCAACACGATTACGGCATAGACCTGCTTCTCTATACCTACAACGCGCATGGAGAACTGGAAAACGATGTCGTCAACATTCAGGTCAAAGCGACAGATCATTTGCCTCTCTTACAGGATGGGCAAACTATCCCGTTGCTGGTAGAACGCGCTGACCTGGAACACTGGCTTCAAGAGACCATGCCGGTCATTCTGATTGTCTATGATGCCCAGGCTGACATTGCGTACTGGTTGTATGTGCAGGCGTATTTCGAGGCACTGCCAGATTTCCGCCTGGCAGAAGTGGGAGAAACAGTTACCGTTCACCTGAAGCGCGCCCAGATCGTGAATGAGGATACCGTTCGGACATTCGCCAGCTATAAAGATAACGTGCTGCGCCAGATACGAGGGGTGGTACGCCATGAATAGAATCATTCGTTTTGCCGATTTAGAATGTTTGCTGTTCCGCCTCGGATTTCAACGCGGAGAGACTACCGGTCCGCAACTGCTCTTCGAGCATCCCGATTCGGAAACACTGCTCGTCTTTCCGCCCTACCGCAGTGAGGAGCCTGTTCAGCCTCACCATGTAGCAAAAGCGCAGACTCTACTAGACTCCAGAGGCTTGCTGGAACGTACTGATTTCGATAAGAGGCTAGACGAGATAGTAGATACGACAGATTGCTCCCCCGATACTGAGGGAACAGAGTCTAGTTCAGCGCGACCGCAAGCATCCGTTCCCGAAGCGGCAGCATGAATGCACGCTGCCGCAGTTCGTCAAGGTCGTCTCCGTCGAGTTCCGCCGCGCGCAGGCCGAACTCGAAGCCGAGGCCGCGCTTCAAGGAGTGCAACTATGAGTGTACAAGAAATCGAGCGGGCCGTGGCGCAACTTTCTCCGACAGAACTACAGGAGTTTGCGGAGTGGTTTGCCGACTATCAGGCGGAAATCTGGGATAAGCAGATCGAAGCAGACGTACAATCGGGCCGTCTGGATGCCTTGATAGCCGAAGCCCACCGCGATTTTGAAGCAGGCCGTTGTAAGGCTATCTAGCGATGCCGTTGCAGCACTTCGCTTCGCCCCGCTTCTGGCAGCTATATTGTGCCTTGCCAGAGGAAGTGCGTGAACTGGCTGACCGTAGTTATGCGTTGCTGAAAGCCGATCCAACGCATCCCTCACTGCACTTCAAGAAGATAGGTTCGCTCTGGTCGGTGCGTGTCGGGCTGCATTATCGCGCGCTGGCCGTCGAGCGCGAGGAAGGGCTGGTGTGGTTCTGGATTGGTACTCATGCGGAATACGACCGTTTGCTGCGGTGAAAGGGTTCCCTGACGGGCTGACGGGCAGGAGTTCTGAGGCGATGGAGCGAAATCTTTCTGCAAGACAGTTTAGGATGTCTTTGTACATTCTGATTTTACAGTAGATGCGGAGAGAGCTATGTCGCTCAAGGACGCTATCGAAGAGGCTTTAAGCTACAATGACGATCCACCTCCCAACGAATCCAGCACGTGCGAATGGGTGATTTTGCCTCTGCTGTGGGCGGCGGGCTATGCGCGCCGGGAGATCATCTCGCGTGTGGCGGACACCAACGGGCAGTTTCCGGACTATACCGTGCTGCCCAATACGCCCGAATGCACCTGGTACGCCGAGGCGAAGGCATGGAGCGTCTCGCTGGAGGATAGGCACGCGCAGCAGTCTCTCAACTATGCCAATCAGAATGGCAAACGCTGGGTTGTCCTGACGAACGGGCGCGTCTGGCGGCTCTACGATAACCGCACTCAGGGGTTGGCGGCGGATAAACTGATTGCCGAAGCGCACTTGGCCGACATCAGCGCCTTCACGGAGTTCCTGACCGCTGTTGGCAAAGCCTCGGTCTGTTCCGGCGGTTTAGAGCGATACACCGTCAGGGCGCGGCTTACGTCCATCCTGAACACGCAACTGCAAAAGCCGGATAGCGAGATCATCCGAGGCTTGCGCAACATTCTCAGGAGTCAGGTTGGACTGTCAGATGTGCAAGGCGTAGATATTGCGGCCTATTTTCAGGAGTTACTTGCTCCGCAACCGAAAATTTCTGCTACTGTTATCGCTGATGAATCATCAGTGTCAATAGCTACGAATCCGCTACCTACAGGGGAGGAATATAGCCTTGACGCTCTCTATAATGGCGGCTATAGCGTAGTCGTAAAACGGCAGCCGAGCGAACTAAGGTTTTCTTCTGATACAAAGGTACGATCTGTCGGCACGTGGGCAGATTTAGATGCTGAAGTAGTGAAATTCCTCGGTGAGTGTGGCAAGTTGCCTCCTCTACCATTTCGCACTTCCAAAGGCCGTCAGTTCTTTCTGAATAGTGCGCCATGTCATCAAAATCCCGCAGAACGAATGCGTTCATACAGAGAAGTTAGAGAAGGTGGTAGCACCATCTATGTCTATACACATGCATCGTCTGTGGATCATGTACACAGGCTCTATGTTTTATGCAGTGCGGCAGGAATACCGCCTTCTGAGGTATTGATCAAGTTCAAATCTTGAGGCAATGACATCGTTCAAGAACCATGAAGTTCAATCAGTACCAGGTTTTGACGTTCGATTGCTATGGGACGCTGGTGGATTGGGAGACCGGCATTCTGACAGCCCTCCGGCCCATCCTTGCCAGCCACAATGTCTCGCTGTCCGATGCGGCGATCATCGAGGCGTATGGCCGGTTCGAGGCGCAGTTGGAGGCGGGAACGTATCGCCGCTATCGGGACGTATTGAACGGCGTCGTGCAGCAGTTCGGGGCGGAATACGGTTTTACACCGACCGAGGCGGAGGCGAACGCGCTCGTCGCTTCGTTCGGGCAGTGGAAGCCGTTCCCGGATACGGTTCCGGCATTGCAGGCGCTCAAGCGACGCTTCAAGCTGGTCATTCTCTCCAACGTGGACGACGATCTGTTCGCGCTCACGGCGAAGCAGTTGCAGATTCCTTTCGACGACGTGATCACGGCCCAGCAGGTCGGCAGCTACAAACCTTCTCTGCGCAACTTTGAAACGGCGATAGCGCGAGTCGGGCTGCCGAAAGAGCAGATTCTGCACGTCGGAGCCAGTCCCTATCACGACATCGTTCCGGCCAAATCGCTGGGATTGGCGGCCGTCTGGGTCAATCGCTGGCAGGGCAAGGGAGGCATCGGAGCAACCGCGCCCACGCCCGCGCCGCCCGATCTGGAAGTCCCCGACTTGACAACGCTGGCTGCGCTGGTCGAAGAGAATTTAGGGAGATCCCATCCATGACAAAAGTACGTTACTCTCCAACAGAGATCGCTGCGCGCGGCAAAGAGTGGTATGAGAAGGGTATTCGCCAGAAGGTCGAAACAACGGAGAATCTCGGTAAAATCCTGGTTATCGACATCGAAACCGGCGAGTATGAGATGGATGAAGATCATGTAGCCGCTACGCGCCGCGCCCAGGCAAAACGTCCGGGCCATCTGCTCTACGGCATTCGTATAGGCTATCCTGCCGTCTATAAGGTCGGCGGAAGATTGCGAGCCTCCAACCAGTGATTACCGGCGCGGTGATGGGCAATCTCGATCCCATCGTGCAACTGCTCGTGCGTGATGTGCAGGGGACAGAAAAGCCTGTTGACTTTGTCGTGGATACCGGCTTCAACGGCTATCTCGCCCTGCCTCAGCGTCGCATTGATGATCTGGGATTGCTCGTTTCCGGTTCGGATAACGTACTATTGGCCGATGGGAGTATTGCCGCTTCTTTACTGTATGACGCCGTTGTCCTTTGGGACGGTCAAGAACGTACAGTCAATGTCATAGAGCTGGCTGGCGATCCACTGATTGGTACGTCGTTACTCTTTGACCACGATGTTACGATTTGGTTCATCAATGGCGGTCAGGTGATTATTGCGCGGACTCCATAATAAGCTACAAATGCGTTCCTATCCGAGCCAACTGGCTTATTACAAAGCGGAAGATGGCGAGACTATTCTGGAGTACAAACCGCAGGTTAAGGAATGATTGAATGGCTGATCCGAAAGGGTTTTTGAAATATAGTCGGGAGAATGCGCCGAGACGTCCGATCCAGGAGCGAATCAAGGACTGGATCGAGGTCTATGCGGAGTTCCCGGATGAGAAGCTGCAAGCGCAGGCGGCGCGCTGCATGGACTGCGGCATCCCGTTCTGTCATCAGGGCTGTCCACTCGGCAACATCATCCCGGACTGGAACGATCTTGTCTACCGGGGCCGCTGGAAAGACGCGCTGGCCGAACTGCACGCCACGAACAACTTTCCGGAGTTCACCGGCAAGCTCTGCCCCGCGCCGTGCGAAGCCGCCTGCGTCCTGGGCATCAACCAGGACCCGGTCACCATCAAGCGCGTCGAAGAGACCATCGCGATGCGCGGCTGGGAGAAGGGCTGGATCGCGCCGGAGCCGCCGGAGTTTCGCACCGGGAAGAAAGTGGCCGTCGTCGGCTCCGGCCCGGCGGGACTGGCCGCCGCGCAGCAGCTCAACCGCGCAGGCCACATCGTCACCGTCTTCGAGCGCGACGACAAGATCGGCGGGCTGCTGCGCTATGGCATCCCCGACTTCAAGATGGAGAAATGGGTGCTGGATCGCCGCCTGCAGCAGATGGAAGCGGAAGGCGTGATCTTCAAGCCCTGCGTCAACGTCGGCGTGGACATCCGGGCCGAGGAACTGCGCAAGGAGTTCGACGCTATCGTGCTGGCGGGCGGCTCGACCATCCCGCGCGACCTGCCGGTTCCGGGTCGCGACCTGGAAGGCGTCTACTTCGCGATGGAGTTTCTGCCGCAGCAGAACCGCAAGGTGGCGGGAATCTGGCCGGAGGAGAAGCCGCAGATCACGGCGGAGGGGAAGCGCGTCGTCATCCTGGGCGGCGGCGACACGGGCGCGGACTGCCTGGGAACGGTCATCCGGCAGGGCGCGACCGAGGTCTACCAGTTCGAGATCATGCCCAAGCCGCCCGCCGAGCGGGATCATACGATGCCCTGGCCGACCTACCCGATGATCCTGCGCACCTCCTCTGCGCACGAAGAGGGCGGCATCCGCGACTGGTGCATCAGCACCAAAGCCTTCTCCGGCGAGAACGGCAAGGTCAAGAAGCTGCACGGCGTCAAGATCGAGTTCGTCACCGACGAGAGCGGGCGCCGCCAGATGCGCGAGCTGCCCGGCTCCGAGTTCGAGCTGGAGGTGGACCTGGTGCTGCTGGCGATGGGCTTTCTGCACCCGCAGAAGGAGGGGCTGCTTGCCGACCTGGGCGTGGAACTGGACGCGCGCGGCAACGTGCAGGCCGATAAGAGCTACGCGACCAGCGTGCCGGGCGTGTTCGCCTGCGGGGATATGCGCCGGGGCCAGTCGCTCATCGTCTGGGCGAT
>DASRGL010000390.1:0-6796 GCA_035651115.1 Chthonomonadaceae bacterium | reverse complement strand
TCGCAAGACCGCCGACAACCGGCTGGAGATCGCCCTGCGCATGGAGAGCGATGCCCTCTTTCTGGCGCGGCTGGAACCCTACCGCGTGAGCGACCTCGACCGACTGCTCGCCGAGATTCGACATCATCCTCTCGTAGAGATCGCGCCCATCGGCCAGACCGTCGAAGGCCGCCCGCTCGAAATCGTGCGCGTCGGCGACCCGGAAGCGCCCTCTCGCCTCCTGCTGCGGGCGCGCGCGCATCCCTGGGAACCGGGCGGGAACTGGGCGCTTCAGGGCTTGATTCGCGGCCTGCTGGAAGAGGACGCGGACGCGCGCCGCTATCGAGAACGCTACTGCATCTACCTTCTGCCGATGGCCGACAAAGACGGCGTCGTGCGCGGGCGCACCCGGTTCAATATTCTGGGCCGCGACCTGAACCGGGACTGGGAGCGTCCGGCAGACCCCGCCGCCGCGCCGGAAAATCACGCCCTGGAGACCTGGCTGGAGACCCTGATCGCGCAGGGCAAGCGGCCCCACCTGGCGATGGACCTGCACAACGACAACTCCGGGAAACTGCACATAAGCCATTCGGAACGCCATGCCGCGCGGCATCAGGCGAACATGCAGCGATTCGAGCAGCTTCTTTATAAGCACACCTGGTTTACTGAGGGAAGCCGGGAACCCTCTCCGCAATCGCCCTGGACGTTCGGAGAGGGCCTGCTGGAACGCTACGGCATAGACGCCTGCATTCTGGAACTGAACTGCGACTGGATCGAGGGACTGAAGAAGATTCCGTTCGGGGCCGATTGGGAACTGTTGGGAAGACAGATGTGCGAAGTCTTCTACGCCTACTTCATGCAGGGGTAAGAGCCGTCGGCAAGCGCTCCCTTCGGCCCGACGACGGCCTGGCTTTCGTCGGAGAGCAGGCGGACAGAGCGATGCCGCCCGTACTCCGCGCGATACTGCGCCGGGGAGAGGCCATAGTGCCGCCGGAACAGCCAGCTAAAGGAACCGAGGCTCTCGAAGCCGAGCAGGAAGCAGATGTCGGTGACGGACTGCTCCGTTCCAATGAGAAGGTCGCGCGCTTTCTCCAGACGCCTGCGCCGGTGGTACTGGTGCGGGGTCTCGCGGAACAGATGCTTGAACTGCCGCAGAAAGTGGTGGGGCGAGAGGCAGGCGACCTGCGCCGCCTCCGGGATGGTCACGGGAAACTCCAGGCTGGCGTCCAGGAAATCTTTCGCGCGATAGAGCCGCCGGTACAGTTCGGCCCGCGTCGTCTGCCGCAGGGCCGGAAGACGTTCCATCTCCGCGTAGATATTGCGGTGCGTCTGCAACAGCCGCTCCAGCAGCCAGTAGAACTGTTCGTCCAGCCAGGGCAGGCTGGCCGTCTCGTCCTGAATCGCCTGGCGGATGCGAAACAGCACGGGGGAGACCAGGTCATCGTGCGGATAGAGACGCTCGAAGAAGGCGACCGGTTGCCCGGAGACACGCTGCGGGTCATCCAGCAGGCGGTCGTCTGGCGAGCAGAGGCCGCTCAAAACCTGCTCCGCGAAGGCAGGTCGGAACCAGATACA
Source organism: Chthonomonadaceae bacterium (assembly GCA_035651115.1). Classification (GTDB taxonomy): domain Bacteria; phylum Armatimonadota; class Chthonomonadetes; order Chthonomonadales; family Chthonomonadaceae; genus DASRGL01. The sequence goes on along the minus strand of DASRGL010000390.1, from coordinate 5,242 downwards.
GAACGATTCGACCGTCTGGCTGCTGTGGATGGCGCTGGCGTAACGCTGCCCGTTGTTCAGCACACAATAGGAAGAGGCGTCTACTGCGAAGCGCCCGCCCTCCACCTCGTAGGTCTCCTGCCCGCCGAAGCAGGTTTTGATGCCGAGCGGCCCGTCGTGTTCCTCGAAAGCGATCTCCGCCGACCGAAGCTGGCTGACGAAGTTGTACGCGCCCGCCACCGTCATGGGACATGTATCGGCAGGCGTCTGGAAGCTTTCCGCACGGTGAATCGTTAGCATCGGATTGCCTGGCTGCAAAATCGCAGACGGCATCAGGCGTGTCTGCGCGCGCGAAAACGCTGCCGTCTCCACCGGCCTCGTCCTCGCGCCTGTCGTATTGTGACCGGGAACGCCGTGGAAGACTTCTCCATTCTTGCTTTTTTGCCCTCTTCCTCACTCCCCGGCTTCTCAAGAGAGCAATTTTCGAGAAGTAAGATTCTCAGTGGCAGGATATACTACGTTTGTCGTCGCTGTTCCTGCTTTTAGAGGAATTCCCTTCGCAGGATCGAAACGATTTCCCATCGTGCGTTCCACCTAGAGAACGTGAATACCAGACCCTCCCAGGGGCCGTCCCAAGCGGCCCTGTTTTTTTGTCGGAGGAGCCTGTGCGTCTCAGGGCAGAATGGCGAAAACGCGCGCCGGGAAGCCGGAGCCGCCGCGCGGCTTGGGAAAGGCGACGACGACCAGCGCGCCCGCCTCCGGAATCTTGTCCAGATTGGCGAGAAGCTCGATCTGGTAGTGGTTCTGCTTGAGGATGTAGGTCTCCAGTGCATAGTCGTCCTTGCTCGTGGCGAGGCCCGGATCGGTGTCCGTCGTCTCGTGGCCGGACGCGGTGATCTTGCGCGTCTCGTAGAGATATTGCAGCGTCTCCAGGCTCCAGCCGGGATAGTGCGCGACCCCGTTGGCGTCCTTGTTCTCCATCGCCGCTCTGTCCGGCCAGCGTTTCGCCCAGTCCGTTCGCATGGCAACGAACGCGCCTTCGGGGATCGGGCCATGCCGTGCTTCCCACGCCCGCACGTCCTCCATCCGCAGCGTATAGTCCGGGTTCTGCGCCACCTTCTCGTGAACGTCGAGGACGACCAGCGGCAGGATCATCTCCTTCACGTTGATCTGATCTACGGTGCGCAGCCCCTTGACGAAGTGGGCGGGCGGGTCTACATGCGTCCCCCACTGCCCCACGAGTGTGTAGGTCTGCGCGAAGAACCCTGCGCCGAGCGAGCCGACATCGGGATCGTACCAGTAGATGGTCTCACGCCGCTCATCGGGAAAGCCCTTCCAGTGCGGGATGCCGGGCGCAAAATCGTGGGTCAGGTCCACGAACGACTTCGTCTTGAGGGTCTGCCAGACCTCGGAGAGCGCGGCGGGTCGGGGCGTCATGCGGGGAACCGTCAGCCCCAGCGCGATAACGGTCATGCCCAGCGCTGCCAGCCAGGTCGCCTTCGTTTTCATGTTGTTCTCCTTTCCCGTGTCAGGAGTGCGGGCGGTTTTCGCGCACGCGGCGCGGCGACTCGCCCAGCACGCGGCGGATCGTCTTGTTGAACAGGTGCAGGTCGTTGATGCCGACTTCGGCGGCGATGGCTTTGATGGAGAGTGTGGAGTGGAGCAGCAGGTGGCGGGCGCGCTGCACGCGCCGCTCCTGGATGTAGCCGGTCACGGTCTTGCCGAGCGAGGCGCGAAACAGCCGCGTCAGATGGTTGTGGGAAAGCTCGACCTCGCGCGCCAGGTCGGCCACGCGGAGGGGATCGGCCAGCCGCACCTCGATGCTCTGGATCGCCTTCTGCACGGCGGGATGGATACCGGGCGATTGCGAGGGAGCGGCAGGAGTTCGCTCCGCCAACTGCCAGAGAATGTCCCAGAGACGCACTTCCGTCCGGCGCGGCTGCGTGGAGAAGTAGCTGAGCGCCTCCTCGAACGACTGATTGATGGCAGCAAAGTCGTCGCCGAGGTCCTGCATCGCCAGGATCGGCACGCCGCTGCCTTCCGGCGCGGGCGGCAGTGTAAAATGCGCGAAGGTATGGCGCGATAAGTCGTGGAAATGAGTCTCGGAGGTCACGCCCGGCGGCATGATGCCCGCATAGCCCGGACGGATGGGAAAATACTGCCCGTCAATATAGAGTTCGCCCTCGTAGCAGTAGAGATGGATGCACCAGAGTTCGAAGCGATAGCGGCGCACGTCGTTGGGGCCGTGAATGCCGACGGTCATCTGCAGCACCGTCGGTTTGGCCTCAAGAGGAATGCTGTATTTGACATCACGCCAGGACATGTTGAATTCCGACCACAAAAAGTGAATTCAGGCTCTTGCCATTCTGCGCTGATTGTGTGAAATTATACCAGAGGAAAATCAAAATGCTGCTGCCACAACAAATCCATGCGTTCCGTGAAGACGGCTACCTTTCCGGCATCCGCATCGCCGACGATGCCGAGGCGCTGCGCACCCGCCAGCTTTTCGATGCCCTGGAAGCGCGCGAGGGCCGGGAGAAGACCCGCATCGGCCTGATAGATCGGCACTTCGATCAGCCGTTCCTCTGGGAGTTGGCGACGCACCCGAAGATTCTGGACTGCGTCGAAGCCCTGATCGGCCCCAATATCCTGCTGCTCGCCACCCACTTCTTCTGCAAATACGGGCAGGAAGAGAAGTTCGTCGCCTGGCATCAGGACGTGACCTACTGGGGACTGGAACCGCCTCTCGCGCTGACCGCCTGGTACGCCATAGACGACAGCGACCGCGAGAACGGCTGTATGCGCGTCCTGCCCGGCACGCACAAGGGAGGCATCCGCGCGCACGGCAAGGCGCAGACAGAGGGCAACCTGCTGAGCATCAACCAGGAGGTTCCGGTCACCGAAGAGGAGGAGCGGAGCGCCGCAGACCTGGAACTGCGGGCGGGCGAAATCTCCCTCCATGATGGCGCGCTGATACACGGCAGCCTGCCCAACCGCTCGACGCGGCGGCGCTGCGGCCTGACCCTGCGCTACATGCCCACCTATGTCCGGCAGGTCAGCTTGAACTCGACCGGCAAAAGCTGGAAGGCGGCGCTGGTGCGCGGCGAGGATAGAGAGCGGAACTTCGGCGAGACCCCGGCGCCGTTCGCGCTGAGATAGCCCCCTTCCCTGTAGACCTACCCCCTAGCCCCCTCCCTAAAGGGAAGGGGAGCGAAAACGCCATCTTGTACCGTTCTTCCCAACTCGCACCCGAATTGAGAGAAACGGACAGACCTTGCGTTCTCGCTCCCCTCCCCCTGTTCTTGGGGGGAGGGCCAGGGTGGGGGGCCATAAGGAGTCCGTACTATGCCGCAGCCTTCCCCTTACTGTGAAGAGGTGCGCCGGTTCTACACGCGCCTGGGCGATAAGACGCTCCCGCTCGGACTGGGATGCGCCTATCTCGGTCAGGCGGGCGATGCCGACACGCAGCGCCGGTATCAGGAGACGCTGGAGCAGGCGTATGCCAGCGGGATGCGCTACTACGATACGGCGGAGATGTACGGCGGCTCGGAGTTCCGCGTCGGCAGGTTCTTGCGCACGATAGATCGCGACACGGTGTTCGTCGCAACGAAATCCACCATCCCGGAAGAACTGACTCCGGACGAGGCCGCGCTGCATGTCCGGCAAAGCCTGCACAACAGCCTGGAACGCCTGGGCGTGGAGACGATAGACCTGTTCCAGGTTCACGCCGTCGACTCGCTGAACCAGGTGTTACCGGCGGGCGGCGTGCTGGAGACGCTGCGAGAGGCGAAAGCGAAGGGACTCATCCGCTACATCGGCATGGCGACGCGCTGGCACGATGTCTCGGCGGAGTCGGCTCGCCATCCCGAATTTGATACTATCCTGACCTTCCTCGACTACACGCTTATAGACCAGACCGCCGCGCCCCTGATCCGGTTCGCGCAGGAGCAGGGCCGGGGAGTCATCAACGCGACTCCGCTTGCCAACGGCCTGCTCATCGGCAAAGACCCGCGCACGGATACCGAGAAGCATCCCGAAGTCCGCCGCCATCGCTATCGCGCCACGCAAATCTACGATTTCAGCGTCCGGGAGGGAATCCCGCTGCTGGCGCTGGCGCTCCAGTACCCGATGCAGCATCCGGGAATCCATATCACCCTCACCGGCCCGGCCAACCCGGAGCAGCTTCAGGCCAACCTCGCCGCCTGCCGGGTGGAGATTCCCGCTGACGTCTGGAACCGACTCCACACGGAACTTGGCGTCCATCAGCCCTGACTCTCCGCAAGTACGAGTTTCCATACATCCGTCAGGTGATCTAACAGATGCGTGTGCGGATGGGGCAGCAGTTCCTCGCGGGTATGAGAGCCGCCCGTCATGCCGATGACCAGGCTGCATCCTGCCGCACTACCTTCCTGCAAGTCGGCGGGCGTGTCGCCGACCTTCGCGACCCGGCCCGCATCTCGAATCCCTGTCAACTCCATCGCGCGGAAGATCATATCGGGATACGGACGACCCTGTGTCACCTCATCACCCGCCACGCTGGCGTCTATCAGGCTGTCGCGCTGCCAGCCTAAACGATTGAGTAACACCGTGACGATCTGACGGCTGAACCCGGTATCCAGGGCGACTTTCACGCCCGCCTCTCGCAGCAGCCGGAAGGTGTCGGCAGCTCCCTCGACTTCGCGCACCTCCGGGCTGGTTTCGTAGTGGCGCACCATCCGGGTCAGAAAATCGGCGTAGACGGTCTCGACCTGCGCCTGCGCTACTGTGGTCGGATTCTCCGATCTCTGTTCGAGCAGCATTCGGATGGCGACCGGCTTGGTGATGCCCATGACCGCGTTGATCTCGTCACGACTGACCTCGAACCCCGCCGCTGTGACCGCCTCGCGCAGGCAGACGTTCACCATGTCGCCGTCGTAGACAGTGGTTCCGGCCATATCGAACACAACCAGTTCTATTCCCAATCTCTGCCTCCACGCCCCACAGGTTTTGCTTGTAGCCCTCCCCCCTCTCCCAGGTTTTGGAGAGGGGAACTCTGGTTCTCCCCTTGGATCTAGGAGAATGCTGTCGGTTTCCTGCTCTGCTCGTAGCGCCGCCAGTAGGCGATGGCTGCCAGCGTCGTCAGGACGCAGATACCGGTCAGCGCGCCGAGCGCCGCATTCCAGCCGTACTGCTGCGCCAGCGCTCCCACACCGTACCCGGAGAGCATTCCGCCGACGTAGCCCGCGCTGTCTATGAGACCGGCTGCCGTCGCGCTGCTGCTCTT
>DASRGL010000389.1:0-10734 GCA_035651115.1 Chthonomonadaceae bacterium | reverse complement strand
CTCCACGCCGGAGAGTTCGAGCGTGCCGAGGTCGGCAAGCGCGTTCTCTGCATTATCGGGACGCTGCGGCAGCGGCTCCGGCTCGGCAGCGGCGGTTTTCTTCTTGCGGGGCATGAGGTTTTCTCCCCTCCTGTCAGGTATCCGCCCCTCAATTCGCGCAGGAAGCCGCGTATTCCTTTCTCTGCTGCAAGCTCGGACGCACACAGCGTGAAAAAGGTGGCGAGAGGAATCCGATGTCTCTCTCCGCCCTATTTTTTGGCGCGTCAAGGAGGAATCACCTGTCGGATAGCGACATAGAAAATCATTCGTCTGCGTTTTCTCCTGGTGAGCCACCAGAATGGCAAAGGCCACGAACAGCGCCATCGCTTTGCTCTCGAAACCTGCCGGCGTTACCGCAGGAAGGCGATGGGGTAACCTGGCCGTAATCTCGCTGAAAGTCGTCTCAATCCGCTTGCGCGCCCGTCGGATCGTCCTTGCCAGTTCGGGTTCGTGTTGGCGCTTGAGGTTGCTCTTGCGCAGCGGACGGTAGGTGCATGGCGGTTTTCCTCCGGGCAAACTGGGTGTGGTCACCAAGAGTTTACCGGAAGAGGCCGCCATGTAAGCGTTAAATTGTCTGATTACTCGACATTAGTCGGGTAGCAAGTTGAGTAGTATAATTGTTTGAGATAGTCGGGAAACCCGCTCCCAATTCGGACGTATATCCAAACTTTCGAGATTGGCCTCCTGCGATTGGATGCAATTGCATGGAGGCCACATTTTTCTTACTCTCCATTTTTCGGGTATGGGGTGGAGTCTGTGTAACCTCGCAGCAAGGAGACCGTGCAAGTATCTTCTCGAACGATTTGAGCGTCCAACGAAACGCATGGGCGCGCTCGTTCCATTCCTGCCATTCCCGAAGGGGCAGGTCGGCCTCGATCTATTCCAGGAGCGCGATGAACTCGACTTGCCGTTTGCGCGCAGCCACCTCGTCCCAGACCTTGCCACTGCGGGTATCAATGGCCGCCAACAGGTTCGACGCACCGCCGCGACGGTACTCATGCGCGAGAGGACGTTGGGTGGGGCATTAACGAAACGGCAGGCGCGGGCCTATCGGAGCGGGCGACGGCCCCTTGCAGTCTGCACCCGGATTGTGTAGAATAGACGCTATGCGCAACCTACCTGTCCCGGATGACCTGATTCCGTCGCTTACCGCCGAACGCGAACCCGACGCGCGGGCCGAACACCTCGCCTCCCTCAGCGAGGCCGCCCAACTCGCCGCCTACCTGCGCGCCGAGCGCGAAACGCTGATGGAACGTATCCGCAACGCGGGCCGCGCGCCGCAGGGAGCCGAGAGCGTGGGAGGGCTGGCCCTGGCGCGCGCATTCAGCGACCTGATGGACGCCGTCATCACGCGCATGTTCGCCCTGGCCTGCCAGCGCGTCGGCGCCAACCCCAACACCCTCCCCATCGTCATCGTTGCGACGGGCGGCTACGGACGCCGCGAACTCTGCCCCTACTCCGATATAGACATCACCTTTATTCCCTACCGCGACGGCGACCCGGTGATTGACCGGGTCATCCGCGACATGTTCACGCAGGTCATGGATGTCTGCATCGCGCGCTGCGGATTGGAAGTCGGCTACGCCTACCGCCTGCTGGAAGACTGCGGCACGCTCGACCATCAGACGGTCAGCGGCCTGCTCGACGCCCGCCGCATCACCGGCAGCGCCCGCCTCTTCATTCAGTTTGAAGACGCCTTCTGGACGGGCTTCAACCCGACCGAGTTCCTCTTTACCAAGCTGGAGGAGCGCGCCCGCGCCCTGGCGAAATGGGGCCGCACGCCGCGCGTCGTCGAGCCGCAGCTCAAGGAGGGGCCGGGCGGACTGCGCGACCTGCAGACCGCCGTCTGGCTGGTGCAGGCGCGGGAGCATCTGGCGGCGGCGCGCGTGCGGGGCCAGCGCGGGCTGGACGCGCTGATGCGCGAAGCCGACGTGCCGCCCGCAGACGCCGCGCGGCTGGCCGGGGCGAAGGAACTGCTGTTCCGGGTGCGCAACGCCCTGCACGCCCTCACCGGAGCGGAACGGGACGAACTCGTGATCACGCGGCAGGAGGAGGTCGCGGCGGCGCTGGGCTACGAGTCGCCCGACACAGAGAGCGCCGTTCCCCCGGTCGAGCGGTTCATGGCCGATCTCTACCCGGCGATGGCGCTGGTGCGCCGCGTCGCGGAGCAGGTGATGCACCGCGTCGGCAACAGCCGCCTGCTCCTCGGTATCGGGCTGGACTGCACGCAGCGGGAGATCGTCCCGGCCAACGATGCGCTCGAAAACGAAGACCCTGTCTGGATGCTCTGGGCGTGCGAGCTGGCGCAGAAGTATAGCCTTCGGTTCAGCGCGGCGCTGGAGCGGACCGCGCGCTCCCTCGTGGAGAGGAACCCGGCCATTGCCGACAGGGCGCAGGCCGGGCAGGTCTTCACGCGCATCCTCTCCAAGCCCGGCAAGGTCTATCCCATTTTGCAGGAGATGGCCGATCTGGGCATCCTCGGCTGGCTCCTGCCCGACTTCGGCCCCTTGATGGACCTGATTCCCTACGATCCCTCCCACGACTACACGGTGGGACAGCACACCCTCTTTGTCGTCAAGCATCTGGAGGCGCTGCTCTCCGCCGACGCCAACGACGACCTGATCGAGATGCGCCGCGTGCTGGAAGAGCTGCCGAACCCGGAACAACTGATGCTGGCCGCGCTGCTGCACGATAGCGGCAAAGCGGAGGCGGGCCGACCGCACGCCGAAGTCAGCGAGGAGATCGCCGAGGGGGTCTGCCAGCAGCTTGGCTGGACGCCCGAAGCCACCGCGAACGTGCGCTTCCTCGTGCGCCATCACCTGCTCATGGCGGAGACCTCCCGCCTGCGCGACCTCAATCTTGACGCGACCCTGCGCGACTTCATCCGCGAGGTGGACGATATTGACCGCCTGAACATGCTCTATCTGCTCACCTATGCGGACACGCGCGCAGTCGGGGAGGGCGTCTGGACGCAGGTGAAGGGCCGGTTCCTGCGCGATCTGTGGCGGCGGGCCTCCGCCGTGCTGATGGCCGAGGAACCGGCGGACTACGACGACGCGGCCATTGCGCGCGCGCGCCGCCGCCTGCTCAAAGACCTCTCGCTCGAAAACCTGCCGGAAGCGGAGGTCGCCGAGCATGTCCAGGCGATGCCGCCGGAGTACCTGCTGAACCAGAATCTGAACCAGATCGCGCTGCACATCGGCTCTATCCGGCGCGTGCGCGCGGGCGAGATCGTCTGCGATTTCCACGACGAGCGGGACGCCACCTATACCGAACTGACCATCTGCGCCTACGACGACCCGCAGCCGGGCCTGCTCGCCAAGATCGCGGGCGTTCTCTATGCCGCCGACCTGAACGTGCATAGCGCGCAGGTCATCACCCGAGTCACGCCGACCGACCGCATCGCGCTCGATACGCTCTGGGTGGACTTTCGCGGGCGGCCCCTGGCCCCCGGCAAGCGGCGGGAGATCACGGCCAACATCACCGCCGTCCTCTCCGGCGCGCAGACGGTACAGGACATCCTCGCCAAAAGCCGCCGCCCCACCACAGGAACAAAGGGCGGGGGCGGCTCCGCCCCGTCGAAGCCGATCACCGTCCGCTCCATCCGCAACGATCTCTCCGACACGCTGACCGTCCTCGAGACCAGCGGCCCGGACGAGCGGGGCGTCTTCTATCGGATCTGCACGGCCCTCTCGCAGCTGGGCTGGGACATCCGCAGCGCGCGGGCCTCCATCTGGCAGGGCGAGGCGCGCGGCAGCTTCTATGTCGCCGGAGCGCGCCCTCTCTCCGAGGAAGAGGCGCGGCGCGCTCTAGCAAACGTTCTGCCACCGGGCTAAAATCCGGTAAAACCGACAGGAACTTCGAGACGCGGCGCATCCGTACCAGAGGCAGATAGGGCCGTGACAGCCCGGAATCGGTCGGTGCAGGCCGTCCTCTCGCCCTTGACACCGCGCCCCCGCTGACTATATAATGCGAGGGGAGTCATCGATTCCAACGAACTTTTCCCCTGTTTCAGGAGGTCACTTATTATGGGACGTGGTTTTAGCGGGACAAGACTGGTGCTTGTCCTCGTGCTTCTGGGCGCGCTCTACTGGATCGGTAAGATCGTCAATCCGCCGCCTGCCGGGCCGCCGGAGGCTCCGAAGGCCGATCCCGCCATCACCGATAAGGCTCCTTCCAAGAACGGTATGAAGGACGAGATGATGGAGCGCATGAAGAAGCGCGAAGAGATGATGGCGCGGATGAAGGCGGGACATGCTCCCAAGCCGCCGAAGCAGCTCAAGCCGGAAGAAGACCCCGATCAGATGGCGATAAAGCCAGACTTCTTCAATATGTATAAGCCGGGCGAGCAAGGACTAAAGGAAGTCGAGCAGAAGATGGCGCGGAACAAGGCGCTGAAAGAGCAGTGGCAGAAAGAGGCCGCTGCCGCCAAAGCCGCCGCCCCGTCGGAGAAGAAGCCCTCGACCGAATCCGCCTCCCACGAAGACAGCCACGCCCACTGACAGACAGCGAAGGGCGCGCAGGCGGGAAAAGCCGCCTTCCTGCGCGCCCCTTACCTCCGCACTTTTTCTTGCTTTTTACTTGACAAAGCCCTACGGAATGTGTTAAAGTCGCTCGGCATGGGCGCAGGCGCGCTCGCTAAGGCTCGCATCTAAGGGCCACAGAACGCCTGGCTTCGTGTCGGCAACATCCGCTTTCTTCCGCAATCGGCATCCATATGACGCGCGCTTCCTGGCGTTCTCTCCTTCCCGCACGGCCCGGCGAAGTTCTCGCCTGGCTGTCCGGCTGCGTCCGGCCTGCGGGCCGCGCGAGAGAACCGCGAGGCGCGATCTAGGCGTGGGAACAGGACAAGAGCAGAGAGCAAGGAAGACACAAGGGAGGGGGTCTTATGAAAAGGATGGCTTGCGCCCTCGCGCTGGCCGCCGGAACCGGGGTTGTCCTAGGTGCGTCCCGGCAATCCGCGCTGGCCGATCCGGCCCCGGCAGCGGTCGCGAGTGGCCTACAGGTCGAAGTCGTCTCGCCCAGCGCGACATTGGGCGACTCGACGATCAATCTCGATGTGAAGTTCCGAGGCGGCAACGTGCGCTCCATCGAACTCTATATAGATGGAACGCTGATCAAGCAGCAGACGATCCGCACGCGCAATGGACACGGAACCATCCGCTTCGCGCTCGATAGCGCGCTGATCCCGGAAGGCAGCCACAATGTTCGGGTCGTCGCGGCGGACGCGGAGGGCAACACGGCCACCGCGACTTCCCGCTGGAACCTGGCTTACGAGAAGCTGAACGCGCCCATCCGCTTCCAGTACCCCAGGAAGAACGAGATGGTGCAGGGCGTCGTCCCCATCGAGGTCAAACTGGACGACACGCTCCGCAAACCCTACGTCATGTTCTTCGTGGACAACGATTTCCTCGCGCTCATCAACTTCCCGCCCTACACCTACAACTGGGACAGCGCCCGCGTGCCGAACGGCGTGCATACGCTGGGCGTGGAGGCGTATGACGGCGAGACGCTGGCGAAGGTCAAGGCGCACAGCCTGCAGGTGACCGTCAACAATCCCGGCGGGTTCACCACGCGCCAGAACGATATTCCCGACCTGAACCAGAAAGCCGTGAAACCAGCGCCCAAGATCGGCACGCCGACCGTGCGTCCGCCCGCCGAAAGCGCGCTGCCCCAAGTGGGGCCGGATGTGACCGGCGATCCGAACCTGACGATGCGCCGCACCACAACGCGGCCCCACGCCTATACCGTGCGCTCGCTGCCGCATATCGCCAACACGCATAGCGCGCCGAACCCGGCGGGCGCGAACGCGCGCGTGACGAAGCCCGGGCCGATGGCGCTGCTGGCGGGGCCGAAAGACCTCGTCGCGCTGAACGCGCCCGGCAGCGACCTGGCGCGTGTCGGCGTGCGCCCGCTGCGCGTGGGCAATATCGCGGCGCGGCCTTCGCGCGAACTGATGGCGGCTCCCATCGCCGCGCCGAACGCGCACGGCAAGGTGGTCGCGCGCACGGCTGCTGGCGCGGCCAAAGCGCAGGTCGGGGCGGGTTCGCTGCTCGGCATTCGCGGCTCGACCTTCGATGTGGCGTTCGACAACACGCGCATCGCCTTCGACGTGCCGCCGCGCGTGGAGCATGGCCTGCCGTTTGCGCCCTTCCGCCAGATATTCGAGCATACCGGCGGCACGGTGGGCTGGTATAGCAAGTCCCGGCTGGTGCGCGCCGTCAACAGCACGCGCGAGATCGAGATCAAGGTCGGCCACAAGGAGGCCAGGGTCAACAATCAGCCGGTCCAGATGGAGGCGAAGCCCTACATTGACCGGGGCCGCACCATCGTGCCGCTCTCGTTCATCCAGGACGCGCTCGACGTGAACGTGCAGTACGATAAGCAGACCGGACGGATGCTGATCGAGAGCAAGAAGTAAGGCGCAGATTGCCCGGTAGTGGCGTGAACCGTTGCGCCCGGACAACAGAACAGCCGCCCTGTCCCCCGGTTCGCCGGAAGGGGAGGGCGGCTGTTTCGCTACTGCGGTTTTTTCGGCGGTTGAAACCGCTGCTGCAAAAGCACGAAGTCGGCCTGCGCCGACTCAAGCCCAAAGTCCGCGAAGGCAGACTTTGGGCTTTGGCAGCCGCGAATTCATTCGCCGGAAGCCACCGTTTCCGTTTTGGTTTCGGACTTCGTTGCGCTCTTCGGCTCGCTCTTGCTCTCGCCGCCGGTCGCATCGCCGGTGGATTTCGCGCCCTCGCCGTCGCCGTTCTTCTCCGGCTTGCGCGAGTCGGTGATATACCAGCCGGAACCCTTGAACACGACGCCGACCGGGTAGAGCAGGCGCTTCACCGCGCCGGAACACTCCGGGCAGTTCGCGACCGGCGCCTCTTTCATACTCTGGAACACATCGAATGTATGCTGACACTCCGTACAGAGATAACCGTAGGTCGGCACTTGCATCACCTCGCCAGGAAAAGTGTTCGATGCACGCGCATCGTTTCTCTCTCTATTATAGCCAACGTGCGCCCAAAATGCAACCTCTTGAGCGTAAATCGCTCAATTAACCTGCGAAGGAAGCTATCACAGTATGAAAACTCTCCTCCTCGTTCTGCTCCTCCTGTCCGGCGGCTCCTGCCTGTATGTCGCCTATCTGCGGCGGCGGCTCGAACTGGCGCTGAGCATTCTGCAAGACGAACGCACGCGCCAGCGCAGTCTTTCCGCCTCTTATGGGCGCATCACCGAGCAGTGGTTTCCGCTGATGGATCGCTACCCCTACGACTCGGCCAACTTCCGCTTTCTCGGCACGCCGGTGGATGGCGTTCAGTTCGAGGAAGACCGGATCGTGTTCGTGGAGTTCAAGTCCAATCGGGCGGAACTGTCGCCCGCGCAGAAGAAGCTGAAGCGGCTGGTGCAGTCGGGCAGAGTCTACTGGGAGGAGTACGTTTTCAGAGACCCGGTGGAATAGCCTGCTGGCGTTGCAGGCACGTGACCGCGCTCCTGCGTGCGACGTAAAGAAGGGAGTGGAGAGGACGAGGGCGAATAGTAGCGCATCTACTCAGCGCCCGTGGAGGACAGACGATGACTTCGCCCCTTATCAGCCCGGAAGAGCGGCAGCGGTATCAGGAAGAGGGCTATCTGGTCGTACCCGGCCTATTGACTGCCGCCGAAGCGGATGCCTTCCTCAAACACGAAGCCGAGCGCGCCAAAGACGTTCCTTACAACCTGCACGGCCACACGCTCGATCCGCAGTACCGCTACCTGGCGACGCACCCGGCCATCGCGGGCCGGGTGCGCGAACTGCTGGGCGGCCCGCCACGCATCGTGCAGACCATGTTTCTGGACAAGCCTGCGGCGGGCGGAGTGGGAATCGCGCTGCATCAGGACAGCCTCTACCTGCCCAACGAGCCGAACACGCTGATGGCCTGTTGGGTCGCGCTGACCGACACAGACGCGGGCAACGGCGGCCTGGCGGTCGTTCCCGGCAGCCATCACGACGGCCTGCGCCCGGCGCACCGGACACAGAACACCGCAGAGCATGTCTCCTGGGAACATCATCACACGATGCGCGACCGCGACGGGCGAGAGTGGCAGGAGACGCTTGTCTCCTTCGAGATGGACGATCTCGACCCGGACAGTATCGTGCGCCTCACGGTTCCCAAAGGCTCCGGAGTCTTCTTCACCGGCCTGACCATTCACGGCTCGTTCTCCAACCGGTCGGAGGATCGCCGCCGCCCCGCCTTCGCCATTCACTACGTCCGCGAGGGTACCTGGGTCTTCCGCACCGATGTCCAGAACACGCTGGCTTTTTGACCTAACCCCCCGTCCCCCACTGCACGGTCTGTCTGTTCCGAAACGATTCGGGACAGACTGTGCGACCCTGAAACGCTCGGACGATAAAGCCTGTCCTCACTGGGAAGGGGGAGCCATTCAATTGGTAGCTTTCCCCTTCTCTTGAACTCGGTAGCGAGTGGAAGGGAAGGGATAAACTTGGAAATTAGTCACCCCCTTCCCAGCGACGAAGGAGCGATTCAGGGAAGGGGGCCGGGGGTTAGGTCTCAGGAGAATGCCCATGAAAGCGTTGATGCTGCTGGAATACAATCGTCTGGAGTACCAGGACGTGCCGGAACCGCAGGTCGGGGCGGACGAGGCGCTGGTCCAGGTCGGGGCGTGCGGCATCTGCGGCAGCGATATTCATGGGCTGGACGGCAGCACGGGCCGACGGCAGCCGCCGCTCATCATGGGGCATGAGGCCGCCGGAACCATCGTCGAGGTCGGGAAGAACGTGACGGGCTGGCAGGTCGGCGACCGTGTCACCTTCGATTCGACCGTCTACTGCGGCGACTGTCATTTCTGTCGGCGCGGCGACATCAACCTGTGCGACAACCGGCGCGTGCTGGGCGTCTCGACCGGCGAATACCGGCGGCACGGCGCGATGGCGGAGTATGTGGCCGTCCCGACCCGTATTCTCTGCCGTCTGCGACGCGCTCATCACGGCGACGGCCCCGCTTTCGGAAGGCGCGGCCTGGTTCGAGCGTCTGCACCGGGGCGAGCCGGGGCTGATGAAGGTGCTGCTGAAACCGTGAAGCCCTCACCCCCTTCCCCTCTCCCACGCTGCGGGAGAGGGGTGACTGCGGCGGCAGGCTTGCACCATGCTTTCCACTCCTGCCAGAGTTATGACGGGACAGAAAAGCCAGGAACCAGACTCTCCCCTCTCCCGCAGCGTGGGAGAGGGGAAGGGGGTGAGGGAATGTCGGAAAACCTCTTCGACCTGACGGGCAAAGTCGCCATCGTCACGGGAACGAGCCGGGGACTGGGGCAGTATATGGGACGCGCGCTGGCGAAAGCCGGGGCCGACCTCATCATCACCAGCCGGAAGAAAGAGAGCCTGGCAGAGTTTCAGGCGGAGATCGAGGCGCTCGGTCGCAAGGCCGTGCCGCTGGAACTCGACGTGCGCGACTACGAGAGCATTCAGCGCATGGCCGAGGCCGCGCGCGCCGCCTACGGCAAGATTGATATTCTCGTCAACAACGCCGGGTGTAATGTGCGCAAGCCCGCCCTGGAAGTCAGTTGGGACGACTGGAACCTCGTACTGGACACCAATCTGCGCGGCACGTTCTTCGTTTCCCAGGCCATCGCGCGGTTCATGGTTCCCCGGCGCTATGGGCGCATCATCAATATCGGCTCCGTGACCTCGGTTTTCGGCTATGCGAACATCGGCCCCTACTGCGCCAGTCGCGGCGGCGTCAAGCAACTGACCATGAGCCTGGCCTCAGACGCCAGCGCGTATATCACCGGGCAGACGCTCCTCGTGGACGGCGGCATCTCCACCGGCGCGACCCGTGCGACCGTCGCCAAAAAGTAGAAATCGGAATCGCGATGATCGTATCCCTGCGTCCGCTGTTACGCCCTGCTCTCCTGACCTGCTGTCTGCTCCTGCTCCCCGGCTGCCATCCGAATACGCCTCAGACGCCGACGGCTCCCGCCTCTGCGCAAGCGCCTGCGCCTGTGGAACTCGGTTCGCCGCGCTTTGCCGATGTGACGCAAGCGGCGGGGCTGCACTGGATTCATAACCCCTGCCGCACCGGGAAGAAGTTCCTGCCGGAGACGGTCGGAGGAGGCGGCGGCTTCCTCGACTACGACCGGGATGGGAAGCTCGATTTTCTGCTCATCAACGGCGCTCCCCTGCCCGGCTATCACGGCCCGGTTCCGCATCTCGCGCTCTACCACAACAACGGCGACGGCACGTTCACGGATGTCACGAAGCAGTCCGGCCTGAATGTGACGGAGTACGGCATTGGCCTGGCAGTCGGCGACTACGACAACGACGGCTGGCCCGATGTCTATGTCACCACTGTCGGCCACAACCGGCTGTTTCATAACGCACACGGCCACTTTACCGACGTGACAACGCGGGCGGGCGTCGGCATGAACGGTTTTTCCACCGCCGCCGCCTGGCTGGATTACGACCACGATGGCCGCCTCGATCTCTACGTCGGCAGATACGTGGAGTGGACTCCGGAAACCGACCTGCCCTGCGGCCCGGCCAATGCCCGGCAGTACTGCCCCCCGTATCAGTATCAGGCCGCAAAACCGGTTCTGTTCCATAATCGCGGCGATGGGACGTTCGAGGATGTTTCCGAGAAGGCGGGCGTGCGTGGGCATTACGGGAAGACGCTGGCCGTTGTGCCGTGCGACGTGAACGGCGACGGC
>DASRGL010000388.1:0-12009 GCA_035651115.1 Chthonomonadaceae bacterium | reverse complement strand
GTCCAGGGTGTCGGCCCCTGCCACATCTCCCAGTCGAGATCGGACGGCACCGGCTTGATCTCGAACGGCCCGCCGACCGGTCCGGTCGGGAGATGCGTCACCACGCGCTTGATCTTGCCGAGGCGGCCATTGCGCACGAGTTCGCAGGCCAGGCGGAAGCGCGCATCGGAACGCTGCTGGCTGCCGACCTGAAAGACGCGCTTCGTTTCGCGCCAGGTCTGTACCAGCTTGCGGCCCTCCTCGATGGTCAGCGTCAGCGGCTTCTCGCAGTAGACGTCTTTGCCCGCCTTCATCGCGGCGATGGCGATCAGGGCGTGCCAGTGGTCGGGCGTGCCGATGACCACCGCATCAATATCTTTGCGGGCCAGCAGGTCGCGGAAATCGTTGTACTTGGCGCAGTCCGAGCCGAAGACCGCCGCGCCCTCGTCCCGATGCAGGCCGTCCACGTCGCAGACGGCGACGACCTTGCAGCCGGGCTTGCTCGCCGCCCAGCGCGTATCGTTGAGTCCCTGACGGAACCCGCCCCGGCTGCCGCCGACCCCGATGGCGCCGATGTTGATCTGGTCGTTCGGCCCGACGCGCCGGGGCGCGTCGGCGTCGCGCTCTCGCACCGCCGCCGATGCCTCCTGTGCAAACCATTCCGGCAGCCCTGCCGCCGCGATGCCCGCCAGCGAAGCGGTCAGAAACCGGCGGCGAGAGATGTCCGCGTCTATTCTATCCATTCAGCCCTGTCCTCCTACAGCCTGCAAAATCGGGTCGCGCCCGTAGTTTTCACACGGGCAGGCTCTTGTCCTGCCTATGCACCCTTCTCTACATCGAACACCAGGCCGACGCTCTTGCGCCAGGCGTCCAGGGTCGCCATGTTGCCCAGGCTGTCCTCCCAGGTCATGCAGGGCGGCGGAGCCTGCCGGTCGTTCAGATAGCGGGAGACCGTGTCTACCTCGATGGAGTAGAGTCCAGCCCCGCCGTCTACAAGGATCTCCTGCGGCGCGGACTCTCCGGTCTTGTGGACGAGGATCTTGTTGCCGCTCTCGCCGGGGAACCAGGGATTGGGGACGCGGATGCTGCCTGCGGAACCCCAGACGCGCAGTTCGCTATCCACCGCGACCTGCGTGCCGGTGGCGAGGTTGGCGACGATGCCGCCGGGGAACTTCAAGCTGGCGGTCGCCTGCTCGTCCACGCGGCTGATCGGGCCGATGTGCGCCACACCGACCACCTGCTCCGGCTCCGCGCCCGCGACGAGCCGCGCCATCGAGGTCGTGTAGCAGCCGACGTCCATGATGCCGCCGCCCGCCACATCGTTGCGCATTCGGATGTTCTCGTACTGCGGCCCCATGTTGTAACTGAAATTGGACTGGATGAGCCGCACATCACCGATGACTTTGTCCTCGATCAGTTGTTTCAGTTTGGCTGTCTGCGGATGGCAGCGATACATGAAGGCTTCCATCATAAAGACATCGTGCCTGCGCACCGCCTCGATGACCCTGACGGCCTCCGCATGGTTGACCGTCAGGGGCTTCTCGCAGAGGATATGCTTCCCGGCCTCGGCGCATTTGATCGTCCACTCCGCATGGATATGGTTGGGCATCGAAATATAGATTGCGTCCACGTCGGGATCGGCTACGAGGGCGTCATAGGTCGGATGACGGCGTGGAATGTCGTACTCTGCGCCGAACTTGTCCGCCGCCTCCTGGGTGCGGCTGCCGACCGCGACCAGCGTGCCGGTCTGGGAAGCGAGGACGGCTTTGGCGAGCGTATGCGCGATCTTGCCCGTTCCCATGATGCCCCATCTCAATCGAGTCATGGCTGTGTCTGCTCCTCATCAATAGTTGTCGTTGCCCATATAGATCCGCTCTCCGCGCACCAGAACCCGCTTCGGATTCTCGACAGGAGAGAGTTCGTCGGCGCTGTGGTAGCCCGCCGTCATGCTCAGGCGCGTGCCGGGCGTGGTGTTTTTGCCCGCCGTGTGGAGGATCATGCTGTCTATCGCCAGCAGGCCGCCCGCCGGCATCGGCACGGGAACCGCCTGCTCGAAAAGGCCCGCGCGTTTTAGCTCTTCGTCCTGAGTAAGGTTGATGGTCTTGCGGCCCGCCAGGAGATGCGTGCCGGGAACGACCCAGGTGCAGCCGTTCTCCACCGTCGAATCTTCCAGATAGAAGAGGACGGTCACAATCGTCCGGCTCCATTGCAGCACGTCCCGATGAAAGTAGTCCACGTTATCTTCTGCCAGGCGGAGCGTCGTGTGATTATGCCGGTTCGTGACCAGTTCGATGTTCGGGCCGAGCAGCGCCTCCAGCGGATCGAGGACTTGCGGGCAGGTCAATGCCTCCCGGAAGGGCGAGCCGCGCTCCCAGATCTTGGAGAGGCGCACGACACGGCCCTGCTTATCCCGCACGACCGGGGCGACCTCCGCCTCGACTTGCTGCCAGATGCTCGCCTTCAACGCGGCAACAGTCTCGTCCGGCAGCCGTCCCGGCAGTTTGACGAATCCGTTATGACGAAACAGGGCGACCTGTTCGGGAGTCAGGCGCATGGGGGTGTTCCTCCGTTCTCGCTTCGAGCCGAATGCGGCCCGCCCTTTGGTTCCACGCCGACCGGGGCATTCCTCCTCTCCCGGCCCCTTGACCGGACGGCCCGCTTCATGTTAGCATGGGAACATGGGAACGCTTCGAGTGAAAGCAGGGCTGCGCGCGGGCCTGATTCTGCTGGCGGTCGCCGTCCTTGCGGCGGCGTCCGGCTGCGGGCCGGAGAGCAAAGACCGGGCCGGAGAGGTGCAGCTTACCATCTGGTCTATGTGGGTCGGGCCGGAAGAGCAGAATTTCAACCGGGTGCTGCGCCGCTACGAGCAACTGCATCCCGGCATCAAGCTCCACAATCTCGGCGCGGTCACCGACGACACGAAGACGCTGCGCGCTCTGGTGGCGGGCGTGCCGCCGGACTTCTTCACGCTGTCCGATCCTTCCTATCTCGGCCCTCTGGCCCGCAATCACGCCATCCGCCCTCTGGACGATCTGTTCCGGCAGTCGGGGCTGCGCGAGTCGAGCTTCGTTCCGGCCTCGCTGCGCCTCTGCCGCTATCAGGGGCGGCTCTATGGGCTGCCGTTCCTGATAGATGACCGGGCGCTGCTCTGGAACAAACAGGCGTTTGCCGAGGCGGGCCTCGACCCGGAGCGCCCGCCACGCACCCTGGAAGAGCTGGCCGACGATGCGGTGAAGCTGACCAGACGGGATGCAAGCGGCAGGATCACCCGGCTCGGCCTGCGCCCGCTGGCAGACATCTATCAGGTCATCGCGCTGTTTGGCGGCAGGCTGGTAGACCCGGCGACGGGGCGCATCACCGCCGACGATCCGAACAACATCGCCGCGCTGACCTGGTACAAAAACCTGGTGGATCGGGAGGGTGGCATCGAGCAGATCAACGCCTTCGCCGCCGGGTTCGGGCAGTCGCAGAGCGCGAACAACCCGTTCTACGTCGGCAAAGTCGCCATGATGTTCGAGGGAGAGTGGAACCCCTACTGGGTGACGCGCTATGCGCCGCAACTGCCCTACGGCGTCGCGCCCGTGCCGCCGCCCGCGTCCCGTCCCGACCGCGCCCGCACGACCTGGTTCGGCGGCAACGTCCTCTGTATTCCCGTCGAGAGCCGCCATCCGAAAGAGGCGTGGGATTTCATGGTCTGGATGCAGTCCTACGAAGCGCAGGTGATGTTCGCGCACGATATGAACAACGTGCCGAACCAGCGCGAGGCGCTCTACGCGCCGAGGCTGCGCACCGGCCCGCCCTTCCGCAAGAAGTACGCCGTCTATCTCGACCTGGCCGACAGCCCGAACGGGGACTACTTCCCGGCGCTGCCGGTCACGAACCTCTACATCAACCAGTTGAGCAACGCTGTGGATCGGGTTCTCTACGGGGAGAAGACGCCTGCGCAGGCGCTGGCCGATGTGCGGATTCGCGTTCAGAAGGAACTGGATCAGCAGTGAGCGTCTGAACGTAGGGAAACGTGAGAATCCTGTAACCGGCGGGGCCAAAAACGCTCTAACAGGATGTGGAAAACCACGTAGTGGCAGTTGAAACTGCACCTGCAAAAGCACGAAGTCCACCTGCGTGGACTGAAATGCGAGTCCGCGAAGGCGGACTTGGGGCTTTTCCAGCCGCGAATTTATTCGCCGGACAAACATTTTCCACCGGCAAAACTTGTCAACGCTCTTTGCTTGCGTTCTCGATAGAATTTCCTGTCCGATTATGCCCTTATTCGATTTTGACTCTCCGCGCCACATCTCTCTGACGCCGCTGCGCCGCCTCTTCCTTCTGCTTTCGCCTGCCCTGCTGCTCGGCACGGCCTGGGCGCTGGGCGACAGCAGGCCGCCACAGAACGATCAGGCCGCTTATGAGCGGAACGTCCGTCCGCTCGTGCAGCAGTTCTGCGTAAGCTGTCACGGCGGGAACAAGCCGAGCGGCGGCATTGATCTGGCCGCCTCTACGGATGCGGCTTCGCTCCGGCGCGATCCGGCGACCTGGCGCAAAGTCCTGACCCAACTGCGCAGTCGCGCGATGCCGCCGAAAGGAATGCCGCAGCCGGGCGAATCGCAGCGCAACGCGATGCTGGCCTGGCTGGATCACGCGCTGAACGGCGCGGATGAGAGCCAGCCGCAAAATCCGGGCCGCGTCCTTATCCACCGCCTGAGCCGCACGGAGTACAACAACACGATTCGCGACCTGCTGGGCGTGGACACACAACCGGCGAACACGTTCCCGGCGGACGGCGGCGGGGGCGGCGGCTTCGACAACAACGCGGACACGCTCTTCATTCCGCCGATCCTGATGGAGCGGTATCTGCAAGCCGCCGATGAGGTTCTCGCTGCCGCGAAGCCGGAACGCCTCTTTTTTGTCCGGCCCGGCAAGGGTCTGTCCAGGCGGGCGGCGGCGCAGCAGATCGTCACGCACTACGCGATGCGCGCATTTCGGCGGCCCGTCGAAACGGCGGAACGCACGCGGCTGATGCGCCTGTTCGATCTGGCGTCGCAGCGTGGAGAGAGTTTCCAAAACGCCGTCAAGTTCGCGCTGAAGGCCGTTCTCGTCTCGCCGAACTTTCTGTTCCGGGTCGAAAAAGACCGCAGCGCCGCGCAGCCCTATCCCCTCAGCGATTACGAACTGGCAAGCCGCCTCTCCTACTTCCTCTGGGCCTCGATGCCGGACGAGACGCTGTTCACGCTGGCCGGGCAGAAGCGGCTGCACGACCCGAAGACGCTGGCACAGCAGGTGCGGCGGATGCTGCAAAGCCCGAAATCGCGCGCCCTGGCGGACAGTTTTGCCGGGCAGTGGCTGCGCGTGCGCGATCTCTATACCAGCGCGCAGCCCGATCCGGGCCGCTATCCCGGCTACACGCCCACCCTGCGCGATGCTATGTATCAGGAGACGATAGACTTTTTCGACAGCCTGCTGCGCGAGAACGGCAGCCTGCTGCAACTGCTCGACGCGGACTATACGTTCGTCAACGAAGAACTGGCCCGGCACTACGGCATCGCGGGCGTCAAAGGGCCGCAGATGCGGCGCGTCTCCCTGGCCGACCACCGCCGGGGCGGCGTGCTGACGATGGCGAGCGTGCTGACGCTGACCTCCTTCCCACAGCGCACCAGCCCGGTACTGCGCGGCAAGTGGGTGCTGCAAGAGATACTGGGAGCGCCGCCCGCGCCGCCGCCGCCGAATGCGGGAGGGCTGCCCGCCAGCGATGCGCCGGAAAACGGCCTGACGTTCCGGCAGCGACTGGAGAAGCACCGCGAAAAGCCGGAGTGCGCCTCCTGCCATAGCCGGATGGACCCTATCGGCTTCGGCCTGGAGAACTTCGACGCTATCGGCCACTGGCGCGACCAGATCGGAGGGCAGCCGGTGGACGCCTCCGGCGTGCTGGCGACCGGCGAGAAGTTTACCGGCCCGGTCGAACTCAAGCAGCATCTCCTCGCGCAGAAGGGGGAGTTCCTGCGCAACCTGACCGAGAAGATGCTGGCCTACGCGCTCGGACGCGGCCTCGAACCCTACGACCTGCCGACGGTCAAGAAGATCGCGGCGGCGGTGGCGCAGGACGATTACCGCGCCGACCGGCTGATTCTGGAGATCGTGCAGAGCTATCCCTTCCGGTATCGCAAAAATCTGTGACCGGCCCCGACCTGCGGAAAACGGAACGGAGGGAACGGCCTGTTTCAGGACAGTGGACGATAGGAACGGCGCAGGGGGCGCGTGTTGGGAAGATGGGGGCGCGCGAACAGGCGAAACAGCAGGCCCGTGACGCCGTCGCTGTAGGAGATTTTGATGCGGGGCAGCGTGAACGGATCGCTCTGCGCCTGAACCAGGCCGCTGCGCGCGGTGCAGGCTCCGAGAAATCCGGCGGCCTTGACCAGCGTGGGAGTGCGCGCATTGAAATGCCCGAACGGATAGCAGAAGGTCTCCAGGCGCGTTCCTGAGCGCGCTTCCGCCTCCTCTTTGCCCGCCAGAATTTCGAGAAGGGCGGCGGTATCGTCCAGCACGTCGAGATGCGGATGCGAACGGGTATGCCCGCCGATCTCCCATCCGGCAGAGTGGAGGCGGCGCAGGGCGTCCCAATCGAGCAGGGGCAGTTCGGGACGGTTGAGGGCGCGATCCCAGACGTTGGCGCTGCCGACCCAGTTGGAGACGACGAACACGGTGGCCGGAAAGCCGTACTCGGCCAGAATCGGGGCGGCTCTCTCCCCGACAGAGCCGTAGCCATCGTCGAAAGTGATGGCGAACGTGCGCTTTGGCAGCGTGCGCCCGCACGCGACCGCCGTGACGATCTCGCCGAAAGTCCGCGCGCGATAGCCCAGTCGAGACAGCACGCGCATCTGACGGCGAAACCCCTCCTCGGAGACATTCAGGAACGTATCGCGCCTCTCGATGACGGGCTGCCCGACCTTATGGTACATGAGAACAGGATACAAGGGTTACCTCTGACGACAAGACGCTTCCCCTCCTGGGTCAGAGGCCGGGAATGCAGTGAGATTAATTTGTGGCCGCTTCGGCGGCTCCAGCTTGCAGAAGTTCCTGATAGAGATGCTCGATCTGGCAGGCCATCACGCCTGCGGAGAAGCGCGTGACGGCGCGCTGGCGCGCGGCAGCGCCCATCTGTCTGCGGCGTCCGGCATCGGAGAGGAGAGCGACCAACGCCAGCGCCAGCGCCTCCGGCGTGCGCTCGATGAGCAGGCCCGTCTCCTGATCCGCGATCAGTTCCGGGTTGCCGCCCGCCCGCGTCGCCACGACCGGCTTGCCCATCGCCATCGCCTCGATGATCGCCATGCTGCACGCCTCGAACAGAGAGGGCAGCGTGACGACATCCATCTCCGACATCAGCCGCCGCACATCGTTGCGCACGCCGGTAAACCGCAGCCGCTCCGCCAGGCCGTCGGCGGAGGCCGTCTCCCAGAGCGACTGCTGCATCTCCGGCTGGACCGACCCGACACAGACAACGTAAGCGCGGGGCCGCGCCGCCACGATCTCCTTGAGCGCCCGCACGAGGATCGGGTGGCCTTTGAACTCGTTGACGATACCGAACAGGCCGATCAGTTCGGCGTCGGGAGGCAGGCTCAGTTCCGCGCGCACGGTCAGCGTCCCCGCGCCCTCTTCCGGTCGCCTCTCGACGGAAGCGAGCGCCGCCAGATCGCCGTTTCCTCCCACCGCCTCGTCTCCGCAGAAATCTGTGCCGTTGTAGATCGTGCGTATCTGCGACGGCGGAATGCCCTGGCGGAGCATGGCCTGGCGCAGACAGTCCGACACGGTGACGATCTGGCTGCGCCGTTTCGGAACCAGACGCCGATAGGCGAAGTCGTGCGTCATGACATGGACGGAGGAGACGACCGGAAGGTGGGTCAGGCGGCTCGTCAGGAAGCCGAAATAGGCGGCGCGGGTCAGGTGCGCGTGGATGACCTCGATCTTGCGTTCCCGCGCGATGCGCGGCAGATGCCAGGCCGTGAGGCAGGAGCGCGCCCCGCGCATCGCCATCTCCAGGGTCGGGATGCCGTTCGCGCGCAACTGTTCCGGCAGCCATCCTCCGTTCGGGCAGAGGACGGTGACCTGATGCCCGCGCCGCCGCAGCCTATCGGAAAGCACAAGAACGTGCTTTTCCGCGCCGGAGGTGCGCGAACTGGAGACGATCTGGAGTATATTCATCCGCTCTACAGCGCCCGCCGAGAGAGGTTCGGCTGTGGCGTTTGGCCTGTCGTGTCCCTTTTGCTTGAGATCGCACGCGCCTGAACGGGGATTATGATAGCACTCCTGGCGCGATTTTGCAAGGGGCAGGCGCTATTCCCCGCCTGCCTTGCCTGAAGGCCGAGGGAGCCGGACATAGACCGATTTTTCGCCAAAATCATGTTGACTAAATTCTACATCCTTGCTATAATAGCGTCATGGAAACGCGGCCTGTAGAGATCAGCGAGGCGGCGTGCAAGACGCTGCTGCAAAGGAGCAAGATGGGCTTCACCGAATACACCCTCAATCCCTACGTGGGGTGTGCGTTCGGCTGCTCGTTCTGCTACGTGCCGTCGCTGCGCAAGTTTCGCGGGCAGGAGTGGGAGACGTGGGGAGAGTGGGCGCAGGCCAAAATCAACGCGCCGGAGGTATTGCGGCGGGAACTGGCGAAACTACCGCCGGACGCGCGCATCCTGATAGGGACCGCGACGGACGCCTGGCAGCCCATCGAGAAACGCTACGGCATCACGCGGGCCATTCTGGAGGAGTTGGCGCGGCACTCCCATCCGGTCTGCATCATCACGCGCTCGCCCCTGCTGCTGCGCGACCTCCCGATCTTGCAGCAGATAGCGGCGAACGGTGGCGTTCATGTCGGCGTTTCGCTCTCCACGTTCGACGACCGGGCGCGCAAGGTGTTCGAGCCGCGCGCGCCGAGCGTGAAGGGCCGCGAGCATCTGCTTCGCGCGCTGGCGGCGGCGGAGATTCCGAGGAGCCTGTTCTGGGCGCCCCTGCTGCCCGGCGTCTCCGACAACGCGGAGGCGGTTGCGGAGTATCTGCGGCGGGCGGCGGAACTGGGCGTCCGCCGGGTGATGTGCGACCTGCTCAACTATCGCGAGACGATGGGCGCGGGCTATGCCGAACGTCTCCGCGCCTACTATGCAGCGTGCGCGGCGGAGGGCCGCTCCGTGACAGGCCGGGCGGCGCTGAACCGCGCGGCGCTGGCCCGCGTGATCCGCCGTCATGCCGACCGCTATGGCATCGCCTGCGATCCGGGCTTCGGGTAGACGCCTATGCCGGACAACTACAGCCGTTCTTCCTCCCCTGCTTCCGTTCCTCGCAGGCCGCGCCGGAGCCTTCTGGCGCGGCGCAGACGCCGCCGCCTGCTGTTCACCCTGATGTTCGCGATGGTGGGCCTGGTTCTCTGTGGGCGGGTCGCCCAGAAGGTGCGCGCCATGCGCCAGCCTGCACTGCCGCCCGTGCCGCTGGCCTACGCCTTCCATCTTTCGCCCAACTGCGATGACCGCCCGCCCGATGCGGTCATCAACTGCGTGGTGATCCATGCGACGGTGCTGAACTCGGTCGAGGAGACGGTGCAGACTTTCCTGAACCCGGCCAAGAAAGTCTCCGCGCATTTTGTCGTGGGCCGGGAGGGACAGGTCGTGCAGATGGTTCCGGTCGAGAAGCGGGCCTGGCACGCGGGCATCTCGGAGTTGGAAGGCGTGCCGCACGTCAACGACTATAGCGTGGGCATCGAGATCGTCAACCGCAACGATGGCAAAGACCCCTTCACGGACGCGCAGTACGAGGCGGTCGCGGGCATCATCCGCTTTCTGCGCGCCCGCTACGCCCTGCCCGATTCGCGCCTTGTCTCGCACGCCGCCATCGCGCTCCCCGCCGGGCGCAAATCCGATCCGCTCGGCTTCGACTTCGCGCGGCTGTGCGCCCTGGCGAAATGACCTATCCCCGTCCCCCTCCCCTTTAGGGAGGGGGACGGGGGGTAGGTCACAGAACGAGAGCGTTTCGGGTACAACATAGGCATGATCTGCCTCTCCGTCGCCATCGTCAACTGGAACACGCGCGACCTGCTCCTCGACGCGCTTGCCAGCCTCTACGCCGCCCCGCCCTCCTTCCCGTTCGAGGTCATCGTGGTGGACAATGCTTCCTCCGATGGCAGCGCGGAGGCGGTCGCCGCTCGCTTCCCTCAAGTTTGTCTCCTTGCGAACCAAACCAATACAGGCTATGCGCAGGGCAACAATCAGGCGATGGAACGCGCGCAAGGCGCGTATATACTTCTGTTGAACCCGGATGTGCTGCTTCCGCCCGGCGGGTTGGAGAAGGCGGTCGCCTTTATGGAGCAGCGCCCGGAGGCGGGCGCGCTCGGCGTGCGGCAGGTGCATCCCGACGGCAGATTGCAACGGTCGGTGCGAGGTTTTCCGTCGCCGCTGGCGGTCTGGTGGGAACTGATCGGCCTGAGCCGCCTGCTGCCGCAGGCGCGCGCGCTCGGGGCCTATCGCATGACCTGGTTCGACTATACGCAGGTGGCGGAAGTGGATCAGCCGATGGGAACCTTTCTGTTGATCCGCCGCGCCGCGATGGAGCAGGTCGGGCTGCTGGACGAGAACTTTCCCATCTTTTTCAACGAGGTGGACTGGTGCCTGCGCTGCAAGCGCGCGGGCTGGAAGATCTACTTCACGCCCGACGTGGAGATCGTTCACTATGGCGGGGCCAGCACCGCGCAGGTCGGCGCGGCGATGGCCTGGGAGTCGCGGCGCGGTCTGCTGCGCTTCTACGCCAAGCACTATCGCGCGCCCTGGCACTGGCCGCTGCGCCTGCTGATTGCGGCGGCCTCCTGGCCCTATGCCTGGCTTCAGGCCCGCCGCCGCGCCCAATGAGGATGACTGCTGTTGGATAAAAGCTGCCCGGACTTATCGGTCGTGATACTGAACTGGAACACCTGCAAGCTGCTGGAGAAGTGCCTGCGCTCGCTGGAACTGCCGCAGCCCGGCCTGAAGTATGAAGTCGTGGTGGTGGACAATGCCAGCGAGGACAACAGCCGCGAGATGGTGAAACGGCTGTTCCCGCGCGTGCGTCTGCTTGTCAACAAGTGCAACGTCGGGTTCGGGGAGGGCAATAACGCCGCCCTTCCGCACACGACGGGCCGCTACGTCCTGTTCCTCAACTCCGATACCGAGGTGACCGAGGGCGCGCTGGCCGCGATGGTGCGCTTCGCCGACTCGCAGCCCGACATCGGCATCCTCGGCCCGAAACTGCTCAACGGCGACGGCTCCCTGCAATACTCCTGCCGCCGCTATCCGAACCTGGGAACCGGCTTTTTCCGCAACACGCCGCTCGGACGCCTGTTCCCGCACAACCGCTTCACGACCGACTATCTCTATCAGGACTGGGATCACAACACGCCGCGCGATGTGGACTGGGTCTCCGGGGCCGCTCTGATGATCCGCCGCACGCTCCTCGACCAGATCGGCGGCTTCGATACGACCTTTTTCATGTACTGCGAAGATGTAGACCTGTGCTGGCGCGCGAATCATGCGCCATTAGAAGAGGAGGGGTGTCCCACCTGGCGCGTCACCTACTTTCCAGATGCCATCATCTACCATCTCATCGGCAAGAGTACCGACATCGTACCCACCCGCATGACCTACGAATTCCACCGCAGCCAGTACATCTTTTACAAGAAGCACTACGCCGCCTCCACACCGCTGCTGCTGCGTCCGCTGATTCCGGTCGGGATCGGGCTGCGGGCCGTCGGGCAGATGGCCCGTTACCGCATCAACTACTGGCGCCGCCGCCTGCGCGGGCCGCAGCAGCCCAAAACCCGGCAAGGAGGGAAGGCGTGAAGAAGCCTGCCGAACACAAACCGGCGAGCAACGGTGTGAGCGGGCCACATACGCCGCGCGTCGAGCCGCCCCCTGCGACCGCGCCGGAACGCGATCCGCGCGCCCTCGCCCGTCTGGACTGGATCGCGCTGGGACTGCTCGCCGCCGTGCTGCTCATCGCGCCGCTCTGGGCCGGTTTCTT
>DASRGL010000387.1:0-7695 GCA_035651115.1 Chthonomonadaceae bacterium | reverse complement strand
CGACCGGAAAATCGCCGTTGAGATTAAGACGTTCGGCGGGATTTCCGATATTCATGATCTCGAACTCGCGTTAGGGCAGTATCGGCTGTACCGATATGTGCTGGCACGCCGCGATCCAGAACGGCTCTGCTACGTGGCGCTTACCGAGACAGCCTACACCGATAACTTTTTCGATGTAGATGCTCAAGACCTGATTCCTGCCGAGGATTTGCGCCTCATCGTCTTCGATCCGGTAAAGGAGACAATCTTACGATGGATACCCCAATAGACGCCCGCGAGATCATCAAGCGGATCCTTCGGGAATACGCCGCGCTCAAACCTTCTTACGGTGACATCGAATCCGAGGTGGTTTTTGACGACGAGCAGGGACACTACGAACTGATCCGGTACGGTTGGGATGGGCAGAGGCGTGTGCATGGCTGTCTCCTCCATGTAGACATCAAGGGAGACAAAATCTGGATACAGTACGACGGCACGGAGGAGGGAATCGCCCCGGAACTGGTGGAGGCAGGCATTCCCCGTGACCGCATCGTGCTGGGCTTTCGCCATCCCGACCTACGGACGCTGACGGATTTCGCTGTCGCCTGAAGCGCCTGCGCCTAGAGGCCGAGCGTCTGTCCGCCGTCCACGAGAAAGGTCTGCCCGGTGACGTAGCTGGCGGCTTCCGAGGCCAGGAACACAACGGCGTTCGCCAACTCCTCCGGCTTTCCCAGGCGACCGAGCGGTATCTTCTGTTCGGCCTGCCGGCGGATTTCGGCAAACGAGATGCCCGCCGCCTGCGCCGTGCGCTCGTGCAGGCTTTTGAGCCGGTCGGTGTCGAAGCTGCCCGGTGCGACATTGTTCACCGTGATCCCATAGGGCGCAAACTCCTGCGAGAGCGTCTTGCACAGCCCGACGACGCCCGCGCGCAGGGTGTTGGAGAGCAGCAGGCCGGGAATCGGCTGCCGCACCGAGGTGGACGTAATGACGACGATGCGTCCCCATCTCGCCGTTTTCAGGTGCGGCAGCGCGGCGCGTATCAGGCGGGCCGTAGAGAGCAGAGTGCTGTCGAGCGCCTGCTGCCATTTGCCCTCGTCGAGCGTCTCGAAGGTTCCGGCGGGCGGGCCGCCGCTGTTGGGAACGACGATGTGCAGCGCGCCGAATTTCGCCACCGTCTCCTCGACCATGCGCGCGATGTCCGCTGCCTCCATCACATCGGCGGCGATGGGGAGGACTTCCGCCCCCGTCTCCTTTGCAATCGTGTCTGCCGCCTGCCGAATGGCCTCCGGCGTCCGCGAGCAGATAGCGACTTTCGCTCCCTCCCGCGCCAGACCGAGCGCGCTCGCATAGCCCAGTCCCTTGCTTGCCGCCGCGACCAGCGCGACCTTGCCCTGTAGTCCGAACTCCATTTGCTTCTCTTCCTCCGCGTTTCCCGTCCGAATAGTTGACTTGCGTTCTCCAAGCCGTTTCGTGTAAACTTACGCCAGAGATCAGTTCTGAAGGAGAAGGGGACGATGGCCTGGCTGCGGCGGAAGAGCGTGCTGAAAATCGCGTGGATGCTGGGACTGTGCCTGGCGCTGCCGGGAGCGCGCGGCCAGACGCCCGCGCCGTTTACGCTGCCGCCACCCACCGATGCCGTCGAAGCCCTGCGCCTCTCCTACTACGCTTATGACCGTAACCTGCCGCTGAACGCGCAGCTCAAGCCGCTGGACGCCACGCCGAACCGCACGCGCTACAGCCTCGCCTATGACAGCGTCCACGATCAGCGCGTCCCGGCCATCCTCGCCCTTCCAGAGCGGTTCTCCGCGCCGTTCCCCGCCGTGCTGCTGGTGCATGGCTCCGGCGGCAACAAAGATACCTCCTATATCCAGTGGGCCAGCGAGATGCTGATCCGGCAGGGCTACGCCACGCTCTCCATAGACACGCAGTATCACGGCGAACGCGCCCGCCCCGGACGCAGCGGCGAGATTCACATGCCCGACTCCTACACGATGCGCGACGCCTGGGCGCAGAGCGTCGTAGACCTGCGCCGCGCGGTGGACTACCTCACCACGCGCCCGGATATAGATAAGAGCAAGATCGGCTATCTGGGCTTCAGTCAGGGCGCGATGCTCGGCGCGGTACTCGGCGGGGTCGAGGCGCGCGTTGGCAGCTTCTGTCTGGCCGTGCCGGGCGGCGGACTGGTCAACATCGTCAAGCACATCGCGCAGTATCCTGTGTTGAAAGCGCACTGGCCGATCGCGGTCACGCCCGAAGTGCTGCGCAAGGTCGAGGAGATCGCCAACATCACCGACCCGATCCACTTCATCGGGCGGATCGCGCCGCGCCCGCTGCTCATCATCGTCGCGAAGAACGACGAGATCATCCCCCCGGAAGCCTCCGAAGCCCTCATCGAGGCCGCGCACGCGAAGGAGCCGGAGCAGGTCAAGCGGTGGGCCTCCGGCCACGTCCTCAACCCGAACGCCCTCTTCGACGTGCGCGACTTCTTCAACGCGCAGTTCGGCAAGCGCGCACCGAAAGTCGCTGCGGCGAATCCGGTCAGGCATTGATGATCGGTAGCTGCCGGGGCGCTTCGGCGTTGAGGGAGCGCACGCCGTCCGGGGTCATCGTAACGATGTTCTCGATGCGGACGCCGAACCGACCGGGGAGATAGATGCCCGGCTCAATGGAGAAGCACATGCCGGGCTGCAAGGGGACCGTGTTCCCGGCGACAATATAAGGGTCTTCATGGTCGGAGAGGCCGATGCCGTGTCCCGTGCGATGAATAAACTGCGCGCCGTATCCCGCCTCGGTGATGATCCGCCGCGCCGCCGCATCCACCGCCGCGCCGCTGACGCCCGGTTTTGCCGCCTCGCGCGCCGCCCAGTGCGCCTGGCTGACGATCTCGTAGACGCGCGCGGCGTCCAGGTCGCGCGGCTCTCCGAAGGCGAAGGTGCGCGTGATGTCTGAACAGTAGCCCTCCCAGGTGCAGCCGATGTCCAGCACGACGATGTCGCCGCGCTTCAGGGTCGTCGCGCCGGTCGCATGATGCGGCATCGCGCCGTTCTCGCCGAAGCAGACCATCGGCGTGAAGGAGGGTGTCGTATTGTGCCGCTTGAAGGCGGCGAAGATGAAATCCTGTAGTTCGCTCTCGGTCATGCCTTCGGTCAGCGCGCCGAGGGCTTCCTCGTAGATGGCGTCAATAAGGGCGGCGGCAGCGTCCAGAGCGGCCAGTTCGTCCCCAGTCTTGATCTCGCGCAGGCGGGCCATCGCGTCTCCGGCAGGTGTGCAGCGCAGGCCGGGAAAACGCGCCTGCAAGCGGAGCAGATGGCCGCTGTGAAGTTCGTCGTCAATGAGGACGCGCGCCTCGCGTCCGGCCAGCCCCCACTCCGCCAGCAGTGCTTTGACCTCCTCCTGCCAGCCCTGCGCGTCGTGCCAGCCGAGAACGCGCCGGATGCCCGCCGGGTTCGCCTCGGCGTGCTGCGCATTGATGGCCGGGACGAGGAACGCCGGTTCGCCCTGCGCGGGAACGAACAGTGCGACCAGCCGCTCGTAGCCCTCCTCGGCCCATCCGGTCAGATAGCGCATCTGGTTGCTCGGCGCAAAGACCGCCAGACTCGCGCCTAGCGCCCGCATCGCTCCCTGCAATCGTTCCAGCCGCACCGCATAGTCGCTCATAGGTTGTACCTCTCCGGGGTACTAAACGTACCCGTCTCGGTGGCGGCTGCGCCGCCGAGCGTCCTGCCGGACGCGATTGGTTTTCCGTCCGCGAGGACGGTTGGCCGCAGGCCCTCCAGACGGGTACTTTCAGTACCCGGCCTCTATTCGGAAAGGGCGGCGCGCAGCTTGAGATACTGCGCCTCCCAGGAGAGGGTCTCCGCGCGGGCGCGGGCCAGCGCGCCCCACTTCGCGCGGGCCTGCGGATCGTCCACAAGGCAGGCCAGATGGTCGGCCAGCGTGTCGGTATCGGGCGGGTCGAAGTAGAGGGCCGCGTCGCCGCTGCACTCCATGATGCCGCCGCGCCGCGAGACGACGGTGGGCAGGCCGCAGGCGAGGGCTTCCGCGATCACCAGGCCGAACGGCTCGTTCCAGTTGGCGGGCGCGCAGAAGATCGAGGCCGCCTGATACTCCTGCACGACCCGGTTGCGATCCACAAAAGGCTGGAACTCGACCGCGTCTCCCATCGGCGCGGCGATCTGGCGGAGCAGCGTCTCGTACTCGGTGAGCGGCTCGTTCGCATCGAAGCCCCGGCTGCCGACGAGCCGCACCTTGAACCGCCGCTTCGGACTGTAGATTTTGCGCGCCGCTTGCAGCAGCAGATCGGCCCCTTTGGTCGGAATCATGCGCCCGACGAACAGAATGATCGGAACCTCCGCATCCGGGGGCTGCGGCGCGGGCCGAAACCGCTCGATGTCCACGCCGTTGGGAACGACCCGAATCTTATCGGAAGCGCGGCCCAGGCGGTGTTCTAGTTCGCTGGCGATATACCGGCTGCAACAGAGAACCCGATCCAGGGACGCGACCAGGCGGCGCGTCTCTCGTTGGGAGTAGGTCCCGAACAGTTCGTTGTGGGCGTAGAGGCAGACCAGGGCGCGCTTATGGGCGGCTTTGAAGAGGGGCAGCGCGCCCGCGCTGTTGTGAACGCAGATCGGGCCGGTATGGGTCGGCGGGATGGCATCGCTGGCAGGCCGGTAGATGGCGCTCTCCATCCAGCGCGGCAATCCCAGCAGGCCCAGCCCGGCATCTATGGCCTTCTGCTTCTTTTTCAGGCTGCCGGGAAAGCGCACCTCGACGCACTCCCCCACCGGGTAGTCGTGCCGGGTTCCTGCGCCGACGATCACCTGCGTCCGTCCGCCATGCGCGGCGTGTCTCCGGCTGAGTTCATAGATGACGGTGGGAACCGCGCTGCCGGTGGCGAACGAGTAGTGATCGCCCGGATAGGGAACGTGGATGTAGAGTTCCTGCGGCGATTCCGCCATCCCTGTCGTCCTTGCGCGCGAGCCTACAGCAGCCGCTTCTTGACCGTCGTTCCCTGCGGCCCGTCGCCGACCTCGTAGCCCATCTCGATGAGCTGGTTGCGGAGCGCGTCGGACTGCGCCCAGTTCTTCTCCTTGCGCGCCTGGTTGCGCGCCTCGACGAGCGCCTGCACCTCGGCGGGCAGCGCCTCCTCCGCGCGGCAGGAACGCTTGGCGATGTCGAGGCCGAGAATGGCGTCGAACTCCGTCCAGAGCCGATAGCTGCCGTGCGCGTTGAGCAGGCCGACCGCCTGCGGCATCCCCAGGTCGTCATTGAGGGCGTCCAGCACGCGCTGCCGTGCCGCCCGGTAGGCTTCCTCGTCGTCCTTGAGCGGATCGCTGTCCGGACAGAGCGCGTAGATTTTGCGCAGGCCCGCCGTCGCCGCGTCCAGCGCCTCCGTCGAGAAGTTGAGTTCCGAGCGGTAGTGGGCTTGCAGGCAGAGATAGCGATAGGCCAGCGGATCGTAGCCCGCGTCTATGAGCGACTGCAGCGTGTTGATCGAGCCGCCTTTGGACTTGGAGAGTTTCTCCTTGTTCATCAGCAGGAACTCGCCGTGCAGCCAGTAGCGCACGAACGGGTGGTGCGTGGCGCACTCGCTCTGCGCGATCTCGTTCGTATGATGCACCGGGATATGGTCTACCCCGCCGCAGTGGATGTCGAAGGTCTCGCCCAGGTACTTCATGGACATAGCGGAGCATTCGATATGCCAGCCGGGATAGCCCGGCCCCCAGGGACTTTCCCACTGCATGATGTGCGTCGGCTTGTTCAGGAACCAGAGAACGAAGTCGGAGGGGTTCTTTTTCGTCTCGTCCGCGATGACCTCTTCCCGCGCCGTCTTCTGCTCGGCCAGATTCAGGCGGGCCAGCTTGCCGTAGTCCTCGTTTTTGGAGGTGTCGAAATAGACGCCTTCCGACGTGACGTAGGTGTAGCCGTTCGCTTCCAGCTTCTGTATGATCTCGATCATCTCGACGACGTGTTCGGTGGCGCGCGGCGTCACCTCCGGCCTCTGGATGTTGAGCCGGTCGGTATCCTTAAAGAAGGCTTCTTCATAAAAGCGTGCGATCTCCCAGGGCGACTTGTTCTCCCGCCGGGCGGCGACCTCCATCTTGTCATCGCCCGCGTCGGCGTCGGTGGTCATGTGGCCGACATCGGTGATATTCATGACGTGCAGCACGTCGTAGCCGTTGAAGACGAGCGTGCGGCGCAGCACGTCCTCGAAGACGTAGGTACGCAGGTTGCCGATATGGGCGTAGTTGTAGACCGTCGGGCCGCAGCAGTACATCCGCACCTTCGGCGGATCGAGCGGAACGAACTCCTCTTTGCGGCGCGTCATCGTATTGTAAAGCGTCATGGTCATGGCGTAGGCGTCTCCTGCGTGTCGGACATGGGACTTCATTATACCTTATACGCCTGCGCGCGGCGGAGTTCTCCGAAGAAGAGAACCTGCTGCGCCCAGCCTGCGTAGGGGCCGAAGCGGGCGCGATAGGCGTCGGCCAGCGCGTCGTAGATGCGCGGGGTCAGCGACTTGCCCGCCAACTCCGGCGCGAAGAGGCGGCAGGCGATCTGGCGCACATGGGTATCCACCGGCACGGCCTCGTCTTTGTCCAGCGCGAACAGGCAGATGCAGTCGGCCAGCTTCGCGCCGACTCCGAACAGGCCGGTCAGCGCGGCTTTTGCTTCCGCATAGGGAACATCGCGCAGTGACTCCAGCCAGCCGGGAGGCAGTGTTTGCAGGTGACGGGCGAGCGCGATGACGCGCGGCGCGCGATAGCCCCAGAGGTCGGCGCGCAGGGCCGCTTCGTCGGCGGTGGCGAGGGCGGCGAGCGTGGGGAAGGCGTAGAAAGGCTTGACCTCCCCCCTTCCCCCTCCTTCGTAAGGAGGGGGAGCCAGTCGGTGGCTCTCTCCTTCGTAAGGAGGGGGAGCCAGTCGGTGGCTCTCTCCTTCGTAAGGAGGGGGAGAGCCAGACGGGACTCTCTCCCCTGGCGAAGGAGAAGGCGAACGCCTTGAGGCTCCCTCCCCTTGCGAAGGGGAGGGTTGGGGTGGGGTCTCCCCTGCGAGGAGACGTTGGCCGTAGCGGGCGGCGAGGCGGTAGACGCTGCGCTCGATCTTGACGACCGTGTTGCAGGCGGCGCACTGGAAGGCAAAGAAGCACTCTAAGGGCGGTTGGCGGAGAATGCGCAGGCCGCGAAAGGTGTCAACGGCCTCCGCGATGCGCGGCTCGGCCTGGCTCCATTCGGTATAGAGCGTGTCCAGGTCTACGTTCAGCCGGAAGTAGTCGGCGAGAATGTCCCAGCGGTCGGCTTCGGGAAAGGTCTGCCAGTAGAGCGGGCTTTCCGGCTCGCCTTCCGCCTGCCACGCCGCGACGACGCTCTGCCCGACGACGCCCCACCAGACGCCCGACTCGTCCCGCCGCCATCGGAAACTCTGCCCGCTCGCCAGCGTGGCGGACAGGTTGAGCGGCGTTTCGGCGCATTCGCTGCGATTCCATCGGAAGGAGGCGGGAGGCGGCATGAAGTCTTTCCTCATCGGTGCGGTATTATCGCACGCGGCAGGAGGGCTGTCAAGGTTCACAAAGCCCCCCTCCCTGTCCCTCCCCCTGTTCTTGGGGGAAGGGAGCCAAAGCGCAAGTCTGTCCCTCTCTTCCAACTCCTGCGGGAGTGCAAAGGAACGGCGAAGCCTGCATATCGAATGTTCCCTCCCCCAAGAACAGGGGGAGGGCCA
>DASRGL010000386.1:0-2553 GCA_035651115.1 Chthonomonadaceae bacterium | reverse complement strand
CGCGACGACGGACGATCTGCTGCGCCTCGGCGAGATGTCCGGCAACAGCCCGGCCTACGGCGTCACGCTGGATGCGGGCAATCCTCTGTCGGTCGGAGAAGAACCGGTCGAGGCGGCGCGCAGACTGGGGCCGATCCTCCGGCATATCCATCTGAAGGACTACACCATCCATTTCGCGCCGGAGGGCTATCGGCTGGTGCGCTGCGCGGCGGGCGAGGGCGTCGTAGACTTCCCGGCCATTCTGGAGATCGTCCGCAACAACGGCCACGACGTTCTGCCGGGCATCGAGGTCGGCGCGCAGGCCACGCGCACGATTCCTTTCCTGGAAGACGACTGGTGGGACGGCTATCCGCCGCGCCAGGCAAAGGCTTTTGTCGCGGCGCTGCGGATACTATGGCAAAAGGGCCGCCCGATGGACGGCCCCTATTCGAGCGCCTGGGAGCGCGGCGAAGACTCCGCGACCGTCAGCGCAGAAGAGTGGGAGGTGGTACGGCGCAGTGCGGCCTATTTTCGCTCCATTTCTCTATGAGCCGGAGACCGCAGCGTGGCCGGAGCGCGGCGATTGGCATAGTGTTCGGCCCAGGTATGGTCCACGCGCACGTAGCACGCCACGTTGCCATCCAGACTGGCCGGAAGGATGTCCTCCTTCTCCAGGGTGAGAATCTGGCGCGATCCGAGGCGGCGATAGGTTCCCGGCATCGCCTTCATGCCCGCCAGCAGATAGTCGTCTTCGTACAGATCGTATTCCGAACGCTGTCCCATATCAGTAGATGCTCCTTTAAAAGGCCGGGGATTGAAAACCCCCGTCTGTAGGGCGGCGTAGCCGCCAAGCGGCCTGCCAGACGCCTCCGTTTGGTAAAGTCAGTCCTTGCATATATAGGCGGATGCGATCCGAAAAGACAGGCCATCAATAAGTGTCCCGTCCGTGAGGACGGTTGGCCGTAGGCCCTCCAGACGGGTACTTTCAGTACCCGGCAGCTTAGCGCGGCGATCCGGCGACCGCCATTTCGCGCGAGTCTGTCTGGGGCGGGCCGTATCCCTCGTCGTGCGATACCGTGTGGGCGCGGGCCGTCGCGAACTGCACCAGGTCTTTGGTGAACAGCAGGTCGAGCGTCCAGTCCAGCGCGACCCTCAGTTTCTTTTCCAGGCGCGGCAGCTTGCTCAGATAGATGGTGCGCCACAACCACCAGGCGATAAAGCCGGAGAAGTGGATGCCGAACACGTTGGCGACGCCGGTGCGCCGCCCGATGGCCGCCAGTTGGCCGAGCGTCTTGAAGCGGAACGGCCTCTTCTCTCCGCCCCGGAGCGCGGCGACGATATTTTCGGCCACCACTTTGCCCTCCCGCAGGGCGTGCTGCGCGGTCGGCGGGTAGGGCTTGCCGGTCTCCGGGTCGAGGATGAGGGCGCAGTCGCCAAGCGCCCAGACACCGGGCCAGTTCGGGACTTCCAGAAACGCATTGACCGGCACGCGCCCGCGCTCGGTCTGACAGGGCAGCGCGGCTAAGAGCGGGTTCGGCGAGGTTCCGGCGGTCCAGACCAGCGTATCGGCTTGCAGGATCGTGCCGTCGCTCAGTTCCACGCCGTCGTCCGAGACGCCCACGACCTTCGTATTGACCCGTATCTCGACTCTGCGCTCTGCGAGTTTCCGCTGCGCATAGGCTCCTAGCTTCTCCCCCAGTTCCGGCAGAATGACCGGCCCCGGATGCACCAGCACGACCCGCAGATGCGTCTCGTCGAGATGCGGGTAGAACCGGACGGCCTCGCGCAGAAAGTCGTTCACGCCCGCAATCGTCTCCACGCCCGCAAACCCGCCCCCGGCCACCACGACCGTCAGCAGTTTCTCGCGCGGATGCCCACTGCACTCGAAATCGGCCTCTTCCAGATTGGCGATCAGGCGATTGCGCAGGTAGACGGCATCGCCGAGAGATTTCATGGTTAGCGCGCGGCTCTCCAGTCCCGGCAGGTTGAAGAAGTTGGTGATGGAGCCGAGCGCCAGCACGAGATGATCGTATTCCAGTTCGTGCGCGTGCGGCTCGTTGCCGTGCGAGACGATCACGCGCTTATGCTCCAGGTCAATCCGTTCGACATTGCCGCAGAAGAAGTGCGCGCGCCGCAGCAGCTTGCGGATGGGATTGACGATATGGGTCATGTCCAGATCGCTCGCGGCGACTTCGTGCAGCATGGGCGTGAACAGAAAAAAGTTCTCCCGGTTGACCAGCGTGATCTCGATGTCCGGGTCGCGGGCCAGCCGCTTCTCCAGCTCCAGCGCGGCATACAGCCCGCCGAACCCGCCGCCCAGGATCACGATCCGTTTGCGTTGTTCCTGGCTCATGGAACGCTCCTGTGGCCCCCCTCCCTGTTCTTGGTTTAGGGGCGGACAGGCCGTTGGCAATGGAATGAATTCCTTCGCTCTGTGGCGTTCCGCCCAGTGTCCTGCGGACACGCACCCACTCTGGGCCTGTACCGTGTCCGCAGGACACTGAGCCGCAGGCTACAAAGCGAAGGGATTTATCCCATTGCGACCAAGCAGATTGTCCACCTGTCCGCCCCTAA
>DASRGL010000385.1:0-4922 GCA_035651115.1 Chthonomonadaceae bacterium | reverse complement strand
GCTCTTGCCGCCAAGATTGACCGATATCTGCGCGCCGATGGGCTGATTCTGAAGCGCCTGTACCGTTTCGGGATCGTTGAGGATGACGCCCGCGTTCTGCACGTTCTGCGCGATCAGGGCTTGCAGCAGCGCGGTCGTGTCGCCCGGCCCGCCGCCGCCGATGTTGTCTGCCGGTTCGACCAGCAGGATTGGCCCCTCGCCGCTCTCCGGCAGGCGGCGCAGCGCCTCCTCCAACGGCATGTCCAGCCGATTGCCGATCTCTTTCATTGCCAGGGCCAGCGCGCTCAACTCGTCCAGATAGGCCCGTGCTTTTGCCGTGTCCCCGACCGTGCTGAGGGTGAAGCTGACGCCCGCTTCGGGAATGTCCGCGAACGAGAAGCCTCCGAACACGTTCACGGCCAGAACCGCAGGATCGGCCGCTTCGATCTCTCTGGCCCGCGCTTCCAGCGACCGCATCGGCTCGTCCGCCGTGCCGGTTCCCGTCGGCGGCCAGACGATAGGCGGATGCGCCCGGAGCGTGACGGCCCGCTCGCCCGTCCGCATCAGCCTGTCCAGCAGGCGCGCGCCGTCTATCGCCGCCTGTTTCGCGTCCGTGTGCGGGTTCTCCCGATAGGCGACCAGGCCGTTGCTGTGCTGCGCTATCGCCTCGGTGATGTTGCCGTGCAGGTCGAGAATGCCGCATAATGGCACGTTGGCATAGCCATCCAGTCCGCGAATGCGCCGCAGCAGTTCGCCCTCCACGTCCGGCAGCGATTCGCTGACCATCGCGCCGTGCAGGACGAGATAGATGCCATCCACGCCGCGCGCCCGCTCGCGCTCCGCCGCCTCCCGGAAGGCGTCCCAGAACAGGGCCACCACGTCATCAGCGACCGTCGCGCTGGGGGTCGCGCGCAGGTCAATGATGGGGACGATCTCCCAATCGCATTCGCCCGCCACTTCCAGGACTCCGGCCAGCGGCGAGGCGTCTCCTTCGGCCCGCCGGAGTTCTGCTCCCCGGCTCACCTCGAAATCGGCCAGCGAAGTCACGCCGTTCAGAAACGTGTTCGTTTCGTGGAACAGGCCCGCCAGCAGCACTCGCTTGCGCATTTTCAGCAACTCCTTTCGGCCTAGCCGATCGTCACCCAGGCTCCCGTCTCCTGCGAGCGAAGGGCCGCATCCATCACCTGCTGGACTTTCCAGCCGTCGGTGAAATCGGGGGAGGCGGGACGGTCTTCGAGGATGGCGTCAATAAAGGCGCGCGTTCCGACCGAGAGATGGGTGAACACGGAGAACGGATTGCTGCGGTCGGCATCGCCCCAGAACTTGTCCGGGATGGGGAGCGGCTGAAACGCCTTCTCCTCGCCGCGCACGCCGCGCGCCTCCATATTGTAGAGGGACATGCCTGCCTCGATGGTTCCCGCCTCGCCGTGCAGCGCGATCTGCTCCTGAATCTGCCGCTCGCCGACGTGCGCGACCGTGCTGACATGGACGACGCCCTGCGCGCCGCTGGCGAACTCGACGGAGAGCAGCGCGGCGTCGCAGGCCGCCTCGACCGCCGCGCCTTCGGCATTGCGCCGCGTCACGAAGTGGTCCAGTTGCGCGCAGACGCGAACGATGTCGCCGAAATACCATCGGGCCAGGTCAATGGCGTGCGAACCCAAGTCGCCGAGCGCACCGAGGCCGCGCGCCGGATCGAAGCGCCAGCCGAAGCCGCCCGAACGCCCGTAGCCCATGAAGTGTTGAATGTGGCAGTGGTAGCCGCGCCCGATATAGCCGTCCGAAAGCAGTTCCTTGACATAACGCTGGGCGGGCAGGCCGCGCAGCGTGAAGTAGACCATGTTCTTGACGCCTCTGGCCCGCGCCGTCTCCGCCATCTCGCGG
Organism: Chthonomonadaceae bacterium; assembly: GCA_035651115.1. Classification (GTDB taxonomy): domain Bacteria; phylum Armatimonadota; class Chthonomonadetes; order Chthonomonadales; family Chthonomonadaceae; genus DASRGL01. The sequence goes on along the minus strand of DASRGL010000385.1, from coordinate 3,062 downwards.
GCCTGCTCGGAGTTGCGCGCCAGCGACTTTTCGCAGAGGACGTGCAGCCCGGCCTCCAGCGCCGCCATCGTGATGGGATGGTGCATATCGTCGGGCGTAGCGACCAGCAGCGCGTCCAGGCCGGCATTCCGAATCATCGCCTGGTAGTCCGTGAAGACCTGGGGGATCGCGTACTTCTGCGCCAGCGCCCCGGCGCGTTCCGGGCGGCGTCCGCAGATGGCGACGACCTCTGCCTGCGGGTGGCTCTTCAGATTGGGCAGATGCATCCAGTCCGACCACCAGCTTGCCCCGACGATTCCGACGCGCACGTTGCCGCTCATCTTTACTCTCCCTCCGCTCTATCGAGTAAGCCTGCCTGTTTGCTGGTTATATTGGCAGCAGCAAGTTCGCTGCCGGGCCGCCGGTTTCCTCTCGAAATGGCGAGGTCAGCAATCGCATCTATCACGCGGGAAGGCATTCCCTTGCTGAGTGGCCTACGGCCTGGCGTCCACTTGCATGGACACGGTGCAAACTCTCGGTCTGTACCGTGTCCTTCGGACACAGGGCGGAACGCCACCGAGCAACGGAATTCATTCCGTTGGCAAAGAAGCTTCAGGTGAGGGATCGGGCGAGGGCCAGAAAGTTTCGCTGCCGGTTTTTCTGCGGATATGGAATAACGTGATGGAACCGGCACGGTTTCGGGCGATCCAGGAAAAAGACTTTCCTACCGGGGAGCGAACAGAATGGCAAAGAGCAGTAAGAAGCAGACGGGGCTGCAACTATCCGGCGAGGGCGAGTTCGTATCGGGAGAGATCGTGACGCCAGGTATCTATGTGGATGTGCAGACCGGAGCGACCATCACGATGCGCGAGGAGGACGAGCTGCCGGAGGGCGTGCGCGTGCTGCGTTTCTCGCGTCGGTTCCGTCGTCTGGAAGGCACGGCGACTGGGCAGGAGACGCGGGCAGGCCGCCGCGCCGCCTGAACATCTCCGAGAAATTGCGCCGGGAAGAGCGCGCCTCGGGCAGCGTGATGATGCTGCGGCCCGGCGTCAGGAACCCTCCTCGGTCGGCTCGTTCAGGCCCCACCAGTCGTTGAGGGCGCGCGGCGCGGCGGCGCGAGAAGAGACGGGCGCAGAGGGGGCGGACTGAGGCGCGGAGGCTCCGGACGCGAAAGGGCTGTTGGGAGCCAGGCTATCGCCCATCCCACCGACCTGATAGACCGAGACGACGCCGCCCGTCGTGGCCGTGCTGACATGGAAACACTGCGCGGTCAGCGCATGGGGCTGGCTCCGGTAGTTCTGGTTGGAATAGAGGATCGAGGTGATCAGCCCCGGCTCGTCCACGCGCACGGCGGTCAGTTGGCTGCGATTGGGTACAAACACGACATAGTCGCTGTGTAGCCTCTGGCTGATATGGTCGCGAAACCGCTCGATAAGCAGCCAGGTCGCCGTCAGATGGTCGCCGTGAAACACCAGCCCGACGACCTGCGTCTCTTCCGGCGCGCGAGGCGTCGCGCTCCCCGCCAGCAGGGAATGGAGGATCGGCGGAAAGCTGAGCAGATTCATATTGTTCAGCGCCTCCTCCATCGCCTTTGCGAACGAGACTCCCCAGGCTTCCAGTTGCTTCTCCGTGACCGCGACCGCCGTGCCGGGCAGATCGCGCACCACGATAGCGAACAGTTCCCCCACAAAAGGCTGATAGGGCAGGCTGTCCGGCGACGGCGATTTGAGCATCTGCGCCCGCGCATGGCGCAGGTACTCGGCGTCCTTGAGCATCGGGCGCAGGGTCGCGCGCGCCTCCAGCCAGGTATGTTCCGGCGGCGTCGTGACCAGGGACTTGAGCCAGGCGCGGATCAGCGCGTCGCAGTCTCCGGGCGTTTTGCAGTAAGCCGCATGGAGATTGCGGAGATTGCAGGCGACCGGCGCGGCATCGCTGATGAGAATGAATCCGTTTTCGGTATTTTGAATCTTCAGGTCGGGATCGTGTTGGCGCACTGCCGCACGCACGAGTTCGCGGAACTTCGCAAACGGAAGCGGCTTCTCTTTACCGAAGAGTTCTAACAGTTTCATCTTGGTTCCAGGCGGCCAGACGGGGGCCGTGGTCGCGGATGTTTCCGGCTACACTGTACCCGATTCGCCGTCGAGAATGCAAACGCCGTTCCTCTCATCAAGCCCTCACCCCTAGCCCCTCTCCCAACGCTGTGGGAGAGGGGAACGCTCAGACTCTCCCTTGTTCGGATGGCCCTGCCCGACGATGATGTTCCAGTCTCCCACGGCATGGAAGAAGTCGGATAGGGGAGGCGGGCCGACCAGGGCGCGGGCAAAGAGGAATTTTCGCAACGATTATCGAATGAAAACTGGCGGGCAGCCTTAATGCCTCCCGTGAAGAGAGGCTTTTCCTAAGAAGGAGATTGTGTTATAATGGGGCGTCGTTTAGAGAGGTGAGGAGAATCGAACCCGCATGAATCTACTACGCGGCCTGCTCGGGCGCTTTTCCCGCGATATGGGAATTGACCTCGGCACGGCCAATACCCTGGTCCACGTGCGTGGGCGAGGGATTTTGCTACGCGAACCCTCGGTCGTGGCGATTGAGAAGGAGAGCAAGAAAGTCCTGGCAGTCGGCGAAGAGGCCAAACGGATGCTGGGCCGCACGCCCAGCACCATCGTGGCGATACGCCCGCTCAAGGACGGCGTCATCGCCGACTTCGACCAGACGGAGAAGATGATCCGCTACTTCATCGAGAAGGTGCATCGGCGCACGATGTGGATCGCGCCGCGCGTGGTCGTCGGCGTCCCGTCCGGCGTGACCGAAGTCGAGGAGCGCGCGGTGCGCGAGGCCGCCAAGAAAGCGGGCGCGAAAGAAGCCTATCTGATCGAGGAGCCGATGGCGGCGGCTATCGGCGCGGGGCTGCCGGTGGTCGAGCCGACCGGCTCCATGATCGTGGACATCGGCGGCGGCACGACCGAGGTGGCCGTCATCTCGCTCTCCGGCATCGTCAACAGCCGTTCGATCCGCGTCGCCGGGGATGAGATAGACGAGGCGATCATCAGCTATGTGCGGCGCACCTATAATCTCTATATCGG
>DASRGL010000384.1:0-2145 GCA_035651115.1 Chthonomonadaceae bacterium | reverse complement strand
TCCCGGCTCACATTTACCGTGATGAGATTGTGCTGCTCCGTTGCCCCCGCCATCGCGACGATCTCACCGTTCACGTATTCGCTTTTGTACTCCGCCGCCCGCTCTCGCTCCAGATACTCCTGGGGGCTGACGCCTCGTTGTGGGACTGCGACCATAGATGCCTCCTCTGTCCGCGATCTGCGGCTTGAAATCACCCACTACGCTCAGGTATATCATAGCGGAAAGGAAGCCATTGCGCAAGGAGGCGGGTAAGGGAGAGCATGGGTAAAAGCCGGTTAGAAGCCTTTAGCGATGGCGTTATCGCCATCATCATCTGAGGAGGAGATATGTCGGACGAGAACAAGCAGGTGGTTCTCCGGTACGTCGAGGCGTTCAATCGAGGAGACCTGGACGGCCTGTGCCGTCTGTTTACGCCGGATGCCGTGATCTACGGCGTGCTGGGCTGGGGCGATCTGGATCAGGTACGGCCTATCTGGAAAGACCTGATCGAGCGCTATCAGATAAATCTTCAGGTCGAGGGAATCATTGCGGAAGGGAATGTCGTGGCGGTGCGGTACATCGAGCGTGGAACCTCCGTGCGCCCGTTCCGGGGAGGCGCGCCGGCCACCGGTCGCAGCTACGAAATCGTGGCGATGGAGTGGTTTGAAATCAAGGATGGGCGAATTCATCGGCGCTGGGGCGCGCGGGATTCGGCGGCGCAGGCCCGTCAGATGGGGCTGCCGCTGACCTGACCCCCGCCCTCACAGCGCCTCTCCTGCGCGCCGCTCGGCCCCTATATCATGTTCATGCCCCGCGCCAACAGCCCCTCGGCTTACTCTGCACGGGAAGGAACCCCAAGCCTCTGTGTCGAAGAGGGCCGTGTCTTGAAAGCACGCAGCGAGGCGCGACAGGCGCAAACCGCTGCGGAAGGTGGCGCGATGGAGAAGACCCGTGTGATCCTTGCGGAGGACGAGCGGCTGACGCGGGAGGCGCTGGCCCGTCTGCTGGCGCTGGAAGACGACATCGAGATCGTCGGACAGGCGGGCGATGGAGAACAGGCTCTGCGCCTGGTGCGCGAACTCATGCCGGACGTGCTGCTGACCGACATCAACATGCCGAAGATGAACGGCATCGAACTGACGCAGAAGGTCAAGCAGGAGAGGCCGCGCGTCGGCGTCTGCATCCTGACCATCTACCACGACGACGCCAGCGTGTTCCAGGCGATCAAGGCCGGAGCGACCGGGTACGTGCTGAAAGACAGCCCGCCGGAGGAGACCATCGAGGCCATCCGCGCCATCGCGCGGGGAGACGGGCTGCTGCACCCCTCCATCGCCGCGCGTGTCCTCTCCGAATTCAACCGGATCAGCGCCCAGCGCGCCGCCGATCTCAAACTCTTTTCCGAACTGACCGACCGCGAGATCGAAGTGCTGAAAGAGGTCGCCACCGGCAAGCGCAACCGGGAGATCGCCGATTCGCTGTTCATCTCCGAGAAGACCGTCAAGAACCATATCTCTTCGATCCTGATGAAGCTCCAGGTCAACGACCGCACCGAGGCGGCCATGATCGCGGCGCGCGGCGGCCTGGTCGAGTAGACTGCCCACACCGGAAGCACGGAGGCGCTGCAATGCCGCACTGGATGCATATCATTCTGGGCGGGGGCGGCGGGGCGTTCGCAGATGGCCTGCTGGCCTTCCTATTGCTGTGGCTGCATAAGACGCTCAATGACGGCACGCTCGACCGGAAGTTCGTTCGTGACGACGCTTGGTATGGCGGCTGCTACAACGCTGGGGCCGGGTGCGGCCTGGCCCTCCTGTTGCTCCTGGGCGGCGCGCTTCTGGGAGGTATCGGCGGCATGATTTTAGCCTCGCGGCGGTAGGGAGACATTGCCGAAGGTTCCAGAGCCAGGCTATTCACTGCAAGAAAGCCGCCGCGCCATTCTGCACGGACGGTGAAGACACTAACGAGAGGAGAACCCACTTTGGCCGATACGCCGATTCGCGTTACCGTGTGGGGCGAGAACCTGCACGATCAGAAGCATGAAGCCGTGCGCAAAATCTATCCCGACGGGATGCACAACACCATTGCCGCCGGAATCCGCGAGTACCTGGGCGACCGCGCGCTCGTCCGCACCGCCACCCTCGATCAGCCGGAGCATGGACTGACCGA
>DASRGL010000383.1:0-5704 GCA_035651115.1 Chthonomonadaceae bacterium | reverse complement strand
TGGGCCTTTGCGCGTTCGACGACAATATCGCAGAAGGCAGCCAGTTCCACATCCTCGGAGCGGGACAGTTCGGGCAGGTGGGCGTTGGAGATGCCGCCGCAGCCGATCAGACCGACCCGTATCTTCTCTTTCTGAGCCATGTATCTACTCGTCCTCCTCTAAACAGACTGGGAATTCCTGTAGGTCTGCGCGCGCACGGCGCGCCCGTTGCGATAGATTCGCTTTCCGCTTTCCGGCCTCCTGCGTGTTTTCCCTCGGCGGTCATAAAAACATATAGCCGCTAAAGCGCAGCAGCGCCCAGGCGCAGAGCGCGCCGCCCACGCTCGCCAGGAAATTGACCATATCGTTGTTGATCCAGCGCAGACCGCGCTCACGCTGCCCTCGGCCCGCCTGGGGCCGGTCGGTCAGTTCTCCGGTCGCTGGATCACGGTACTGCGCCTGGACGCCCGCGCCCAGCACGCTATCGAGCAGGCTGCCGAGAAAGCCCGCCCACGCCACCGCCACGAACTCCACCCGGACGAGATGCCAGAACGGCAGCGCGACCAGCGGAATGACGATCGCGCCCAGTCCCGACGCCAGGACGCCCAACCCGGAGACCGCGCCGGACGTTCCTGCCGGAACCATCCGCCAGTCGAGCAGGGAGCGCGGCGCTTTGCGGGAGAGCGCGCCGATCTCGGTGGCCCAGGTATCGGCGTTCACGGTGGCAAGCGCGGCCAGGTAGGCCATCAGGATCAGGCGGGTTTCGTAGACCGGCCAGCGCCGCACGACGTAGGCATAGAGCAGCACCAACGCGAAAGCAACGCCGCCGTTGGCCCAGACCTGCCCCGCATCACGGACAGAGCCTTTGGCCGTGCGCGACCGCGCGAGCGCCTTACGCGCCCTGCCGACGCGGGAGAGCAGGGAGGAGGAGAGGAAGAAGGTCAGCAGGGGAATCAGGAACAGTCCCCCGCCGAAGCCGAGGATGACGAAGCCGACGATGGCCGTCGCCAGCGCGCCGCTGCGCGAGAGCCAGCGCACCTGCCAGGAGAGCGCTGCGAAGACGAGGGCGAACAGGAGCGCCAGCCACAGCGGCGGCGCGATCAGGATATGCGTAAGCGTTTGAAGTGTGTTCACGGCATCCGGCGTTGGGCGTTAGGCGTTGGGCGCTGGTGCGCTTTTGAAGTGTCTGCCCTCTTATTGGACGGCGTTCCTGCGCCTATAAGTTCTGTGAAGAAGCAAAGCAAGATATCTGAACCGTGATTAGTGAGATTACAGGATGGACTGTGATTGAGTCTGGCCTCATCATAGCCCATCCTATAATCTTAGGAAATCACAGTTCAGACAATGGCCGCCCGCCACCAGATTCTTAATCCACGAAACTGAACTCGTTGGTCATCAGGAGGGTCTGAAGGTACTTGTCCCAGGCCGTGAGCGGGGCCTTCCCGCCCGCCTTCGTCTTGTCCTGCGCGACCGTCAGGGTGGCGGTCTGCGGCCCTGCCGAGCGCAGGAACGCCAGGCCCAACGCCGTCTCCTCCTTGGTGGGGACGCGCCCGAACAGCAGGCGATAGACGGCCCGGATGCGCGCCGCCTCGTCCGGGAGCGCCTGAATGTCCGGGCGGCGGGCCAGATGCTGGGCCTGCTCCACCACGAACGGGCTGTTCATCATAAAGAGCGCCTGCTGCGGCACGGTCGTATGATGTCGCTGCGCGCTGGTCGTGTCCGGGCTGGCGAAGTCGAACGTCCGGTACAGTCCTTGCAGGTTCTGGCGGTCTATGAAGCCGTAGACGGTGCGGCGCGTGGCATAGGGCGCGGTGGTCAGTTCAACAGAAGGCCCGCCCATCTTCAAATCCAGTTGACCGGAGACGGCCAGCAGCGAATCGCGCAGAGCTTCCAGGTCGAGCCTCTGCCGGTTCTGGTGGGAAAGCAGGCGGTTCTCCGAGTCGAGCAGGCGGGCGCGCGGCGTGCTGTCGCTGCTCTGCTGGTAGGCGCTGGAGAGCAGAATCAGCCGGTGCAGCTTCTTGATAGACCAGCCCTGCTCCATAAAGGTGGCGGCCAGCCAGTCCAGCAGTTCGGAATGCGTGGGCGGCTCGCCGCGCGTGCCGAAGTCGCTCGGCGTGCGGACAAGCCCTTCGCCGAAGTGGTAGAGCCAGACCCGATTGACGAGAACGCGCGCCGTGAGCGGGTTGTCCCTGCTGGCAATGGCCTGCGCGAGTTCCAGGCGTCCGCTGCCCTGCGTGAACGGCTTGCGCTCCGGGCCGGAGAGGATGGCGAGGAAGCGGCGCGGCACGGCGTCGCCCTGGTTCTGCGCGTTGCCCCGGATGAAGACGTGCGGCTCGACGGGCGTCGGCGCGTCCTGCAGCGCCATCGCGAATTCGGGTGTCGGCGGCACGTTCTTTTTCAACGCCTCCAGGGTCTCCCGCAGCGTCTTCAGCTGCGCCTGCGCCTCCGCCTCGAACTGCGGCTCCAGCTTCTTCAACTGCTTCTCATCCGGGTCGGTTCCCTCCCGGAAGGCTTGCAGCGTGTCCTTGATCTCCTTCGGTAGTCCCTCCGGGTTCTTCTCGACGATGCCGCGCAGACGCCTGACCTGCGCCTGCACCGTCTCCCGGAACCGGCCTTCCGCGTCGCGCTTCTTTGCGTTGTACGCCTCGTATGGCTCCGAGATGGCTTTCGGCGAGATGGCGGGCGGCGGGTTCGGCTCAATAGAACTGGCGAAGACGCCGTAGAGCGAGTAGTAGTCTTTCGTCGGAATCGGGTCGAACTTGTGGTTATGGCAGCGGGCGCAGGCGACCGTCAGGCCCATCAGCCCGCGCGTGGTCACGTCAATGCGGTCGTCGTTGATGAGAACGGGATCGTTCAGGAAGCGCCGCCCAACGGTCAGGAAGCCGAGGGCCGCAAGAGAGCGCCTATCTTCGCCAAGCGGCAGGCGATCCGCCGCCAACTGCTGAAGAATGAACTGATTATAGGGCAGGTCTTGGTTGAAGGCCCGGATGACGTAGTCGCGATAGGTGTAGGCATTATGATAGACGGCGTCCTCCGTGAAGACATAGCCTTTCGTGTCGGCGTAGCGGGCGACATCGAGCCAGTGGCGTCCCCACCGCTCGCCATAGCGCGGCGAGGCCAGCAGGCGATCCACCACCTTTGCGAAGGCGTTCGGGCTTTTATCGGCAAGGAAGGCGTCCACCTCTTCCGGCGTTGGCGGCAGGCCGATCAGGTCGAAGGTGACGCGGCGGATCAGCGTGCGGCGGTCGGCGGGCTTTGCGGGCGTCAGCTTCTTCGGTTCCAGCTTCGCCAGGATAAAGCGGTCTATCGGCGACTTGACCCAGGCGGCGTTTTTGACCTTCGGCAGCGGCGGCTTGCGGATGGGCCGGAACGACCAGAATCTGCGCTGCTCCTCCGTGATGACGTAGTCGCCGTTTTGCGCGGCCTTCTTCGCTTCCTCGGAGACTTTCGCGCCGGGCCAGGGCGCGCCCATCTTGATCCACTCGGTCAGCGCAGCGATCTCCTCGGCCTTGAGTTTGCCGGTCGGAGGCATCTTGAGCGCGGTATCATAATGGACGGCCTGCACGAGCAGGCTCTTCTGCACATCGCCGGGAACGAGCGCCGGGCCGCGATTGCCGCCTTTGAGCAGGGCCGTCAGCGAGTCGAGCCGCAGCCCGCCCATCTGCTGCTTCGCGCCGTGACAGCCAAAGCAGTTATGGAACAGCACGGGGCGCACCTTCGCCTCGAAAAACTCCACCTGCTGCGGCGTGATGGCGTCCGGCTTCGCGGCCTTCTCGTCCGCCGCCAAGCCTGCCACCGCGCACAGCGCCGCAAACGTCCCGCAGAACAGCAATCCGAACGTGACCTGACCTATCCGTTTCATCGCCTGCTTTCTATCCGACCTCTTCGCCTGAATGATCTGCTTCTGTCTGACATACTAATTCGCGCTTTGTCGCCGCGATTTCCTTCCCGGCGGCGCACACGCGGCTGCAACTTCGGCTCCCTGCGCGTGTCCTATCGAGAGAATCGGCGGCTTTCCCGCACTTTCCACAGAAGGAAAGGACTGACCGCACGTCTAACCGTGCTTCTACCTTACCATCAAACGCTTTGGCTCTTTGGGGAACGAGAAATGGCTAAATCGCTAGGTCGCTATATCGTCGCAGACCCGAATATCTGTCACGGTCAGCCGACGTTTCGAGGCACTCGTATTCTCGTCGCTGATGTGCTGGAACAGGTCGCCCGGGGCATGGCATGGGAGGCTATCATCGAAGAGTGGCGCGGTGCGCTGACTGAGGAGGCTATCGCGGAAGCGGTGCGCCTGGCGCGGGAAGTCTTTCTCTCACATGGCGAGGAATTGGCAGCCTAACCAGCGTCTTTATGAAAATATTCCTGAGAACCAACGTCAACTCTTGCGCGGATGGCGGGTTCGCGTGCATCAGATAGGGCATGAAGTCGGACGACAAGGGAGGCAGGACGACGAGATATATCCTCTCCTTCACCAACGGGATCAGCCGACCTTTTGCAGCCGTGTCAAGGGTTTTTACCTTGATAGGCGTTGCCATGCAGACTATTGCCTGGTTTTTCTGGATGTAGCGGAGATTGAGGCAGCCAGTTTCATTCGACGCTTTCTCCGCCATCCCGATTTCAAAACCCGAGCGCGGCGTATGGGGACGGTAGTTCGCGTCAGCCATATCGGCATTCATTTCTGGAGACTTCACGCACAATCCGAAGCATTTATTCGATGGCCTGGATGAAAAGACCGACACGACTTCTCCTTTCCTGCCCTCTTCTCGCGCTAACGCTGCAATGCAGCGTTAGCCCATCAGCGCACGCCAGCGCGAAAGCCCGTCTGCATACCGCTCCCGTGCCACGAACGGTGGCTATCTCCTTCGTCAACGATGTCATTCCGGCGCTGACGCGCGTCGGGTGCAATCAGGGGGCGTGTCATGGCGCGGCGGCAGGCAAAGGCGGGTTCAAACTCAGCCTGCGCGGCTATGCGCCCGAACTCGACTACCTCTCTATCACCCGGCAGGCCAGAGCGCGCCGCGTGTCTCTCGCCGATCCGCCGCAGAGCCTGTTCCTCCGCAAGCCGCTGCTCAAGGTCGCGCATCGTGGCGGCAGACTGTTGGGCGAGGGTTCGCTGGAGTACCACATCCTGTTGAACTGGCTGCGGCAGGGCGCGCCTGGCCCACAGCCGACCGATGCCCATGTCGTCGGGCTGACGGTTGTGGCCCCTCATTTCCCCTCACCCCCAACCCCTCTCCCTCAAGGGGCGAGGGGAGGCTCTGGTATTGACCGTTCCCCCTCTCCCGCAGCGTCGGAGAGAGGGACGAGGGGGAAGAGCTTGCGCGTCCTCGCCCGCTTCTCCGATGGAACGCAGCGCGACGTGACGCACTGGGCGCGCTTCAGCACGAACGACGAGAACGTGGCGACGGTGGACGAACAGGGGCGCGTGACCTTGCAGGGCAGCGGCGAGACGGCCATTGCAGTCGCCTATCAGGACAAGGTCGCGTTTACGCGCGTCGCGAAGCCGTTTCCGAACAGAGTTTCTGCGGCGGATTTTGCGCACGCGCCGCGCCGGAACTATATAGATGGCCTGGTCTATGCAAAGCTGGCCGCGCTGCATCTGAAGCCGTCGCCGGTCGCCAGCGATTCCGACTGGGTGCGCCGTGTCTGCCTCGATCTCATCGGCACGCTGCCGACGCCGGAAGAAGCGAAAGCCTTCCTTGCCGATACGCGCCCGGAC
>DASRGL010000382.1:0-14170 GCA_035651115.1 Chthonomonadaceae bacterium | reverse complement strand
TTCCCATCCCATTGCAGGGACGACGCTGCGCTATACGCTGGACGGCAGCGATCCGACCGCATCCTCCCCGATCTACTCGTCTCCTCTGCTGCTGACGCGCAGCACGCTGCTCAAGGCGCAGGCTTTCAAGGCGGGGTATCTCGCCAGCGGGGTCGCGCAGGCGCGCTTTATCATTGCGCGCGGAGCGCGCGGAGGCAGGCGTTCCGGGCCGGTACCGGTCGGCCCGCCGCGCCCTCATGGAAAGTAGCAGAAAAGGCTGACAAACCCTCACTTTTTCCTCGGCGGTTGAAACCGCTGCTGGAAAAGCACGAAGTCGGCCTCCGCCGACTCAATGCCGAGTCCGCGAAGGCGGACTTTGTGCCTTTGCAGCCGCGAATTCATTCGCCAGACAAAAAGTGAGGGTTTGTCAGCAATAAAGGATTTGCCGGGCATTCTGGAGCCTGACTAAGCTTCCGTTTGCAGAAACTGCCAGAGGATGGAAGCCGCGCCGACGGGAGGCCGGTCTGCCCGATGCACCAGGTAGAAAGGGCGTTCCAGTCGAAAGCGGGTGTGGCGCACCGGCTTCAGCACGCCCGCCTGCTCCTCGCGCCGCGTCGCCCAGGAGGACAGCACCGCGATGCCCAGCCCTGCGATGACGGCCTCCTTCAGCGCCTCCGCGCTCGTTATCTCCGCGATCCGCTCGAACTGATCCATCCAGCCGGACAGCATCGCCTCCGCTCCGGCGCGGGTACTCGATCCCTTCTCCCGCAACAGCAGCGTCTGGCTGCGCAGATGCGCCCCTGTCAGAGTCTCTATCCGGTGCAGCGGACTGTCCGGGGCCGCCATCAGCCGGAGTTCATCCACCGCGATCCGCTTGCGACGTAAGACGCCTGCTATCGCCATTCCGGGCATATCGCCGAGGACGCCCAGAGGAACCTGGTAGTCAAGGAGCCGTGCCATCGTCTCGGCGCTGTCGCCGACGATCAAGGTCGGTTCGGCGGCAGGAAAACGCGCCCGGAACCGCTTCAGGAGGCCCGGCAGCAGGTAGGCTCCCGGCGTGCTGGAAGCCGCGATCCTGATCTCTCCGCGCACCTGCCCGCGCGCGGCCTTGACCGCCTGATCTATGTCTTCCAACTCCGCGAACAGCCGGTTGGCGCGCTCGGCGACGAGGACGCCGGTCGGCGTCAGGATCATTCCGCGCGGCGTCCGCTCGAACAGGGCTTCGCCGCAGCGCGCTTCCAGCGCCTTGATGTGAGTCGAGACGGCAGGCTGGCTGATAGAGAGTTCCTGCGCCGCGCGGGTCACGCTGCCGCAGCGCGCCACAAGGCGGAACAGATGCAAGGGGTAGAGGTTGAACGTCTCGGTCATAATATCTGCATTATACCCCACTTCAATCAATCTGCATTTGACTTATGCCCGGTGATGTCGTATCCTGAAGGTATGTTCCACCTCTTCAAGAGAAACAAGATCGTCACGCCCGTCATCACCGCCGAGGAACTGGCCCACGCGCTGGCTGCCGAGACGCCGCCGCTCGTCGTGGATGTTCGCTCCCTGGAGGAGTATCAGGCGGGCCATCTGCCGGGAGCCATCCATATCCCGATGGAGGAACTGGCGGCCCGCGCCGCCACGCTCGACCCGCAGGCTCTCACCGTGTTCTATTGAAACCGGGGGAGAAGAAGCGACCAGGCTGGGCGCTTCCTGGCGGCGAAGGGGTTCTGCCAGGTCCGAAATCTGGCGGGCGGGATGAACGCCTGGCCGGGCGCCGTGGAGAGGTCGTGATGGCGCTGCCCGACACGCTGCTGCGCGTCCAGACGGTTGTGGCCGTCCTGGGCCTGGTAGTCCTCTGGCTGCTGGAAGGCTGGTGGCCGTTTTTCGCCGAACGCCGGGGCCGCGTGCGCCATGCCGCGCGCAATCTCTCGCTGGCTCTTATCAACACGGCCGCGCTCAGCCTCCTCTTCGCGGGACTGACCGCCGCAACGCTTGCCTGGGCCGCGCGCTCCCACTTCGGGCTGCTGCGCTGGCTAAGCGCGCCGACCTGGGCGCAGACGGGCCTGGCCTTGCTGCTCATAGACGCCTGGATGTACGCCTGGCATCGGGCCAATCACCGCATTCCGTTCCTCTGGCGCTTTCATCGCGTCCACCACAGCGATCCCCTGCTGGATGTGACGACCTCAGCGCGCTTCCATGTCGGCGAGATCGCCCTCTCGTCCCTGCTGCGCCTGGCGATATTCCCGTTCCTGGGGGTGGCGCTGTGGCAGGCGTTGCTTTACGAGGTCTTCCTGCTGCCCGTTATCCAGTTCCATCACAGCAATGTGGCCCTGCCGGAACGATGGGATCGCCTGCTGCGTCGGGTGATCGTCTCGCCCAATATGCACCGTGTCCATCACTCCCGATACCAGCTGGAGACCGACAGCAACTACTCCAGCATCTTCTCTATCTGGGACAGGCTGGCGCGGACGTTCCGGCAGGTTCCTGACCCGCACGCCCTGCGACTGGGGCTGGATGGGTTCGATGGCGAGGCATGGCAGGCGTTTCCTGGGCTGCTCCGCACGCCGTTCGTCGGGCCGGAGACGACGGTTCCCTCCGGCCAGAAGGCGGGAACTCTTTAGCCACAATCCGCCGTTTAGAGGATGTATCCCGCTTTACATCTGGCCTATAATCCCATAGAAAGTTTCTCTGTTGAGATTTGCAAAATAAGCGGCTATAATGGTACAGCGTATGGACAGCCTCGCCCGAACTAACCGCAGAGGGTTCAGCGTACTGCTGGCATGGAGTCTGTGGCTGCTGGCCGCCCTTCCGGGCGCGTCCTGGCAGTGCCTCAACGGAACGCCCTGTCCTGCCAACTGCCCGATGCTGCGTCCTGCGAAGGGAACGGTATCCGCCTGTCCCTTACCGGGCAAAGCGGCCTGCCTACGCTGCGCCTCCGCCGCGCCTGCGACCGGAACCTGTTCTGTGCGTAGTTGTGGCGCGGCGTCTGCCTGCACGACTTCGCAGTGCGTGCTGCGCCAGCGCGAAGGGTCGGTCTCGACTCTGCAAGATCGGCTGGCGCTGACTGCCCCGGCTGTGGCGCTTGCGCCGCAGCCTCTCGTCTTCCCGGCAAGCCGGGCCACGCAGATCTATCTCCCGGCCGCCCTGGTTTTCTATCCCCAGCGTTTCCTGCGTCCGCCTCCCGGACGCGCCCCTCCTCTCTTCCTCTAAGTTCGCCACTGTTGCGCGCCTCAGCTTTGCCACCCGTACTGTCTGAACTGTGATTAGAATGATTAACGGATGGACTATGATTATACGGCTCGTAATCATGGTCCATCCTCTCATCCTATAAATCATAGTTCAGACAGTACAGGTCAGGCGCGCTTACTCATCGGAACTTAGCAGGAAGGAGGAGGAATGAAAGCCTTCCCATTTATCAAGCGCCATATTGTCGGCATCGTCACGCTCGTAGTCGTGTTCCTGGGCGTGCGCTATGTCGTCGTGAACTATCGCCCGCCCGGTTCCATGACCGTGATCGAGGCGCAGGCGATGGATATGCGCCAGTCCGGGACGCCGCTCGGCTCCGTCCCGGTGGCGACCGAGAAAGTCGAACGCCGCCGGTTCGCGCCGACCGTCATCTATACAGGTTCCGTCGTGGCCTATAACGACGCCGAGGTCTACCCGCGCGTCACCGGAACGCTCGTCGCGCTTACCGTCTATCCCGGCGACCGGGTGCGCGCCGGGCAGGTCGTCGCGCGCCTGGATAGCGCGGAACTCGCTTCCCGTGAGCAGGAGGCGGCGGCGAACCGGATGGCGGCGCAGCACGATTTCCGCTCGTCGCAGAGCGAGCTGGAGCAGGCCGTCGCGCAGAAGCGTGTCGCGCAGGCCAAAGTCGCCGGGCTGCGGAGCGCACAGCAGGACGCGCAGGCGCAGCTTGCGGCAGCGCAGGCCATGCGGGAACAGGCGAGCCGTGAGCAGGAGGCGGCGCAGGCGGGCCTGGCGGACGCCGAGGCCAATGTGAGCGCGGCGCAGGCCGACCTCGACTACTGGACGGCGGAGATCGCGCGCGAGGAGAAACTGTTCCAGGCGGGAGCGGTCTCGCGCGAGGAATACGACCGCGAAAAAGCCCAGGCGCAGCAGGCGCGCGCCAAACGGACGCAGGCAGAGGCGGCGGTACGCGAGAAGCGGGCCATGCGCGCTGCCGCGCAGTCCAAAATCCGGCAGGCAGAGGCCGGTATCGTCAGCGCGCAGGCCAGGCTCGATCAGACGCGCGCCGATCTACAGGGCGCGACGGCGGAGATCGCGGCGGCGGACGCCAATATCGAACTGACCGCCCACCACACGGCGCATCGGAACGCGATGATGCGGCAGGCGGTGGCGCAGGAGCGCACGGCGGACATCGTGCGGGGCTATACAGAGATACGCGCCGCGCAGGACGGCGTCGTGACGGAACGGCTCGTCAGCCCCGGCACGCTGGTGCAGCCCGGCATGGCGCTGCTCAAGATCAAGAGCCTGGATCGGGTCCGCCTGCAAGCCAGCGTCGCCGAAACCGATCTGGCCGGTATCCGCGTCGGCAGCGCCGTCACCGTGACCGCGCCGCGCGACCCGAATCTACATCTGCGCACGCGCGTCACCTCTCTCTTCAACGCCGCCGACCCACAGACCCGCACCGTCACGGTCGAGGCGCTGACCCCGAACCCCGGCGGGCGGCTGCTGCCCGGCCAGTACATCGTCATGGAGATCGCGACCGCCGCGCCGCGCGAGGTCGTCACCGTGCCTGTGGAAGCCGTACAGAGAGATGGTGAGCAGCAGCCGTTCGTCTGGACAGTGGCGGCGGGACAGCAGGGCGGCAAGACCCTCTACGCCTGCGTCATGCACCCGGAGGTGCAGTCCGACAAACCCGGCAAGTGCTACAAGTGCGGCATGGATTTGGAGCCGACGAAGAAGGGAGGCAAGCAGATCGCGCATCGCGTGGACGTCGCCCTCGGCCCTTCGGATGGCAAGCGCGTCGTCGTGGAGCAGGGCTTGCAGGAGGGCGGCGAGGTCATCACGCGCGGCCCGGAGAACCTGAACGAGGGCGATCCGGTCACGCCTACGGAATGGGGAATCGCGGGACCGAAGCAGTTGCCCGCGCCGTCCGGCGTGATGCCGAACATGCCGGGAATGGATCACAGCATCGGTCAGAACCCCTCCCCAACCCTCCCCTTCGTAAGGAAGGAGAGAGTTGAAGGCTCCCCTCTCCCGCAGCGTGGGAGAGGGGAAGGGGGTGAGGGCCATCATAGCGGCATGGAGAACATGCCCGGCATGGGAGGGAGGGAAGCAAAATGGCCCTAACTCCTTCCGCCCCTGACAAGCATGGCGGCTTCAATATCTCGCGCTGGTCTATTGACCATCCCTATACCGTCATCGCCTTCTACGTGGCGATGCTGGCGCTGGCCGCCATCGCCATTACGCGGTACATGCCGCGCCGCTTCATGCCCTACGTGCAGAGTCCGATGATCGGCGTCGTCTCCATGATGCCCGGCTTCAGCGCGCAGGAGATGGAGACCTATATCTCCAAGCCCATCGAGGAGCGGATGATCAACATCCCGAACGTCCGCTTCACACGCTCGACCTCGCAGGACGGCTTCAGCATCGTCACGCTGGAGTTCCCTTACGGCACGGACATGGACAAGGCGCTGGTGGATGTGCAGGCGCTCCTCAACGTCATTCAGGCCGACCTGCCGATGACCGGCGCGAACCTCAAGCCCTCCTGGGCGCTCAAGATAGACCCGCTCAACCTGCCCGTGCTGTCGCTCGCCCTGACCGGCGATTCGCGCTGGGACAAGAAGCGGCTGCGCGAACTGGCGGACAACGAGATCGCCAATCGCATCAAGGCGGTCAGTCCGCTCATCTATACGGTGCAGCCCTTCGGCGGCTATCGGCGGCAGATGCAGGTGATCGTGGATCGCAAGAAGCTGGCGGCCTACGGGGTCTCCATTCTGCAAATCCGGGACGCGCTCGACAGGAACAACATCGCCAAACCGGGCGGCACGCTCACCTCCGGCATGAGCGAGAGCCTCGTGCGCGTGGACACGCTCGGACGCACGCCGGAGACGATTGCGAGCTACCCGATCGCCAGCGTGGATGGACGCACGGTCTATATCAAGGATGTGGCGCGGGTCGAAGATACGGTCTACGAGCGGCGCAGCGGCTACCTGCACTACTATCGCGGCGGCGACGCGAACGCTGCGCCGCACAGCGATGAGGCCATCGAGGTCAGCGTGCTGCAAAGCCCGGAAGCCTCCTCTCCCGTCGTCATCCAGGCGGTCATGGCGGAGGTGAAACGGCTGGAACGCGATTATCCCGGCATTCATTTCCAGATCGCCTACGACAACAGCCAGTTCGTCGGCATCCTGATGCGCAACATGTTCGAGGAACTGGGCCTGGCGATTCTGCTGACCGGCATCGCCGTTCTCTTCTTCCTGGGCAACTGGCGCGGCACGGTCATCGCCATGACCGCCATTCCCATCTCCCTCTCGATGGCGCTGCTCGCCCTGATCCCGATGGGCATGACCCTCAACTCCAGCACGCTCATCGGCCTGCTGCTCTCCATCGGGCGGCTCGTGGACGACGCCATCATAGACATTCACGCGGTAGAGCGGCATCTGCGGATGGGCAAATCGCCGCGCGAGGCCACGATAGATGGCATCACGGAAGTGCGCACCGCCGTCGCCGCTTCGACCCTCATGCTCTGCCTGGCGCTCTCGCCTCTGCTGTTCTGCGGCGGCATCGTGCAGGAGATGTTCGTCGGGCTGGTCTGGCCGATCATCTTCGGGCTGCTCGCCTCCTTCCTCGTCTCCCTGACGCTGACCTCGCTGATGGCGGCGCACCTGCTGATTCCGCACGAAGACCCGCGCTATCTGCGGGAGATGCGCTCCTGGTTCGCCCGCGCGTTCCTGAATCCGTTCCAGAGGTTTCTCGACCGGCTGGAAGGCGGTTACGCCAATCTCATTCGCTGGATGCTCAGGAACCGCTTTACGAACCTGGCGCGCATCTTTGCGACCATCCTCATCGGGTTCGGGTTCTACTACTTCATCGGCTCGGAAATGATGCCGCTTGCGGATGTGGGGCAAGCCTATATGACGCTGGAGATGCAGCCGGGGACATCCTATGCCGCGACGGAGGCCGCCGTTAAAAAGATCGAGACGATCCTGGCGAAGTACCCGGAACTGCGGCACGCCTCCATCGAGATCGGCTACGAGGGCGGGCCGGGCTACTCGGCGGGAGCCTACTTCAACGGCTACTCGATGGGCCTGGTCAACGGCGCGTCGGCCATGCTCACCTTCTCCGACAAGGACACGCGCAGGCGCGACATCTGGCAGGTGATGGACGGCATCGTGGCCGAGGCGAACGCGACGATACCGGGCATCCGCCGCTTGCAGATCAAAGAGATGGGGTCGGACGTGATGGCCTCCTCCGCCGCGCCGATCCAGCTTCTCGTCTACGGCCCGGACTTGAAGATCGTCTCGATGCTGGCCGAGCAGGTCGCCGACATCGCCCGCAAGCAGGTTCCCGACATCTACCAGGTGGCGACTTCCTGGGGAATGCAGCAGCCGAGCTATGAACTCAAGATTGACCCGCGCCGCGCCTTAGAACAGGGTTTGACGGTCGCAGACGTGGCCGATCAAGCCTACTACGCCCTGCGCGGCGGCTTCACCAACGAGTTCTTCCGCCCGGAGAACAAGCGGCAATCCACCGTGCTGGTGCGCTATGAAGCGGATGAGCGCGCCACGCCCGCCGATCTGGAACAGATGACGCTGACCGCGCCGGACGGCAGGCAGGTTCCGCTCAAGTCCGTCGCGACGCTGGAGTATCGCAACGCGCCGACGCTTATCGAACATGACAACTTCCGCCGCGTCGTCAGCGTCATGGGCTACTACCGCAAGGCGGACTACCATGCGGCCCTCCCCCCCGGCCCCTCTCCCACGCTGCGGGAGAGGGGAGACCATAGCAACGGCGCTGCCCTCTCTATCAACTCGGAAACGAGTTCAAAGGAACAGCAGAGCCAGGTGTCTAGCTCCCCCCTCTCCCGCAGCGTGGGAGAGGGGCCGGGGGGGAGGGTCTCCAAACCCAACCGCGCCTCGATGGACGTGGGGATGGACCTGATGATGCGGGCGCAGATGCAGCTCAACTGGCCTCCCGGCTATGGAATCGAGATGCGCGGCGACATGACCCAGATGATGGACAGCTTCCGCCGTCTGCTCGGCGGGCTGCAACTGGCGCTCGTCTTCATCTTCCTGGTGCTGGTGGCGCAGTTCCGGGGCTTCTTGCAGCCGGCACAGATGATCTTCTCGCTGCCTCTGGAGCTGTCGGGCGTCTTCATCGCGCTCTGGCTGGCGGGACAGGCGTTCAGCACGGTCTCTATCATGGCCGTCATTGTCCTGACGGGCATGGACATCACGACGGCGATTCTGCTGATTGATCTGATCATGAAATATCGGGAGCAGGGGATGCCGCGCAACAAAGCGGTCGTCGCAGCCTGTCCCGAACGTCTGCGCCCGATTCTGATGACCTCGATCATCACGATCATCGCGATGGCCCCGGTCGCGCTGCGTCCGAAGACAGGCATGGACGCCTATCAGCCGCTCGGCACGGTGATCGTCGGCGGGCTGATCGTGGGAACCGTCCTGAGCCTGCTGGACATTCCCATCATGCACACGCTGATTGACGATATTCAACGCTGGTGGCTGGTGAAGGTGCGTCGCCGCGACCCTTCTACCCTGCCGCCGATAGAGTAGATTGGCCCCCCACCCTGGCCCTCCCCCCAAGAACAGGGGGAGGGCCAGGGTGGGGGGCTAAGGAGAAACGATGACAACTGTTGCAAAATCGGGGCGCGCCTGGCTGCTGGCAGCCCTCGCCCTGCTACCGATACACAGTGAAGCGCAGACCCTCTCCGACGAACTGCCGAAGGTCGAGGGGCCGCTGACGCTGGCGCAGGCCGTGCAGATCGGCCTGCGGGAGAACCTGATGATCCGCGCCGCGCAGTCCGAGGCGCAGGCTGCCGCCGCCGAAACGCGCGCGGCGCGCAGCCTGACGCGCGTGCAGGTCTCGGCCAATACCTATCTGACCTATGGCGACTCGCCCAACATCGTGACGACCTCGCCCGGTGTCATGCCGCCGAATGCCCTGACAGTGATGCCGCAAGGGTTTGCCGACCAGAACCTGATGCTGATGGTTCCACTCTACACGGGCGGGCGGCTGAACAGCCTGGCGCGGGCGGCGGCGGAGCGGGAGCGCGCGGCGGCGGAAGAGGTCGGCGGGGTGCAGGCAGAGACGGCGTTGCAGATCAAGGAGGCGTACTATCGCGCGCTGCTGGCGGCGGAGATCGTCAAGGCGGCGCAGGCTCGGGTCGAGGCGGACACGGCGCTCTTGCAGACGACGCGCGCGCAGTTCGAGGCGGGCAAGGGCATCGAAGCCTCCGTGCGGCGGGTCGAAGCGGAACAGGCGGACGCGCAGCGCGCCCTGACTTCCGCCCGCAACGACCAGGCGAAGGCGCTGCTCGACCTTAAAGCGGCCATGGGCGTCCGTCTCGATTCAGCACTGACGGTTTCGGACGCGCTGGCCTTTCAGCCTCCAGGCGGCGATCTGGCGTCGGCCCTCAAAGCGGCTTCGGACAACCGCCCGGAACTGCGCGCGGCCCGCCTGCGCGTCCACGCCGCCGGGGCGCAGACCAGCGCCGCAAAGAGCGCGTACCAGCCACAGGTCTATGGCACGGCGATGGCGGACGGGTTCTCCGGGCGCAACGATTCCGGGGTGGGCTACACGGTCGGCCTGACGCTGAGCATACCTCTGGTAGATGGGGGACAGCGGCGGGCCGAGGTCGCGCAGGCCCGCGCGATGCAGGAGCGCGCGGCTGCCGAATCGCGCAGTCTGGAACTGACCGTCGCCAAAGAGGTGCGGCAGGCATGGCTGGACGTGGAGACGGCGGCCCAGAACTACCGCACGACGCAGATGGCGCTTCAGGCGGCGCAGGCGGCGTATGAGGTGATCGCGCTGCGCGTGCAGAACCAGAAGAGCATTCTCGTGGAGCAGTTGGACGCGCTGGCGGCGCTGACCCAGGCCCGCGCGAACCTGGCCCAGGCGCTCTACGACCATGCGACGGCGGTCGCCCGACTCCAGCGGGCTACCGGCCGCCTCTAGTATTCGCGCTGGACGGACAGGCCCGCCTCATATTGACAGCGAACGACTTCTCCCGTATACTTAACGAAACTGCTCACTACGGAGAGATGCGCCGCCATGCCTGCCCCGCCGTCCATTCTCGAACTTGTCGAACGGTTCGATACCAACCGTTCCGCCTATCACGCGCCACAGTATAACGAGACGCAACTGCGCCGGGAGTTCCTCGATCCCTTCTTCGCGGCACTCGGCTGGGATGTGGACAATACGCAGGGCTATGCGGAAGCCTACAAGGATGTCGTCCACGAAGACGCGATCAAGGTCGGCGGGGCGACCAAAGCGCCGGACTACAGCTTTCGCATCGGCGGCGTGCGCAAGTTCTTTGTCGAGGCGAAAAAGCCCGCCATCAATCTCAAAGAGGACACGCGGCCTGCCTTCCAACTGCGCCGCTACGCCTGGTCTGCCAAACTGCCGCTCTCCATCCTGACCGATTTCGAGGAGTTCGCCGTCTACGACTGCCGCATTCCGCCGCAGGAGAGCGACAAAGCGGCCATTGCGCGCACCCTCTTCCTCGGCTACCAGGACTACGCCGCGCGCTGGGACGAGATCGCCGCTATCTTCTCCCGTGAGGCCATTCTGAAGGGCGCGTTCGACCGGTACGCCGAGGACAACAGGGCCAAGCGCGGCACGGCGGAGGTGGACGCCGCCTTTCTCAAGGAGATCGAGACCTGGCGCGACGCCCTCGCCCGCAACCTGGCCCTGCGCAACCCGCTGCTGCGCTCCCGCGATCTCAACTTCGCCGTTCAGATCACCATTGACCGCATCATCTTCCTGCGCATCTGCGAAGACCGGGGCATCGAGCCGATGGGCCGCCTGCAGAGCCTTCTCAACGGCGGCAACGTCTATGCGCGACTCTGCACGCTCTTCCGTGAGGCCGACGACCGCTACAACTCCGGCCTGTTCCATTTCCGCATCGAGAAAGGGCGCGACGACCAGGCCCGCGACACGCTGACGCCCGGCCTGACGATAGATGATAAAGTCCTCAAGGAGATTTTCGCCAGCCTCTACTATCCCGCGCCCTACGCCTTCGATGTCTTTCCTGCCGATATTCTGGGGCAGGTCTACGAACAGTTTCTCGGCAAGGTGATCCGGCTCACGTCCGGCCATCGCGCCGTTGTGGAGGATAAGCCCGAAGTCAAGAAGGCGGGCGGCGTCTACTACACCCCGACCTACATCGTCAACTATATCGTGGAGCAGACGGTCGGGAAGCTGCTGGAAGGCAAGACGCCCCGGCAGGTGGAGAAGCTGAAGATACTCGACCCGGCGTGCGGCTCCGGCTCCTTCCTCATCGGCGCGTATCAGCGGCTCCTCGACTGGCATCAGCAGTGGTACGAGAGCGACGGCCCGGTACGACACGCGCGCGGCAGCAGCCCGAAACTCTATCAGGACACGGGCGGCGCGTGGCGGCTGACGACGGGGGAGCGCAAGCGCATCCTGCTCGCCAACCTCTACGGCGTGGATATTGACCCGCAGGCGGTCGAGGTGACCAAACTCTCGCTGCTGCTCAAGATGCTGGAAGGCGAGACGCAACAGACGGTCCACACCACGCTCTCCATGTTCCACGAGCGCGTCCTGCCCGATCTGGATGCCAACATCCGCTGCGGCAACTCGCTCATCGGCCCGGACTTCTACGACGGCAAGCAGTTGACGCTGCTGGACGAGGACGAGATGTACCGCGTCAACGCCTTCGACTGGAAGAAGGAGTTCGCTCCCATCTTCTCCGGCGACAACCCTGGCTTCGACGCCGTCATCGGCAACCCGCCCTACGGCGCACATCTCACTGCCGATGATATAGCGTACCTGCGCCAGCGTTTCAAAGACACCTCCCAATCGCAGGATACTTTTGAGTTCTTCTTGGTGCAGGCGTCGCGTCTACTGCGTCAGGAAGGGCGGCTATCCATGATTATTCCGGCATCATGGCTAACCGGCCAGAAATACACGGCTTCGCGGAAACTGCTTACGTCTTCAATGACCCCACGTGTAGCCTATGCGATGCCCTTTGATGTCTTCAAGTCCGCGTACATTGATACTGCTGTCGTCGTGTTCGCGAATTCCTCACATTCCCAAAGCTGTCTGATTCATTACTTCCCCAAAAAGGAAAAACTGACCGATGTACCTGCAAATATCGGAACGGAAGTCCCTGTATCCAGTGTCCGTTCCGATGCAGAGTGCCGTCTGTCTGTCCTGCTGTCAAACAATATAGCCCCTATTTTATCCAAGCTCAGGGGTGCTGAGGTCTGTTTCGGCGACTGGTTCCAAATTCAACGCGGCATCCAACCCTATAGCCGTAAGAAACATTCCGAGAAACAGATCAAGGCCAGGTTCCTTCATGCAGACGCGCCTTTGAACGACGAATATATGCCCGAATTGCAAGGCAGTGAACTCTCAAGGTACTGGGCGGCATCCGAACGTAAGTCCTACATTCGATACTGTGATGAGATTGCTTCGTCTCGGCCCCGATCTTTGTTTGAAGGGGAGCGCATTGTCCTGCGTCGTCTGCTGACACGAAAGTTCCGCTTGCAGGCAAGTTGGGTCAACACAGCGATGATTACGACCGACAACGTGCTTAACCTCGTTCCCACAGTACCAGATGCCGACGTAAAATATGCGTTGGGAATCCTCAATTCACGCATCATCTCGTGGTACTACGTTAACACGTCTATGATTGCGCAGAAAGACGATTTTCCTCAAGTTCATATCTCCGCGCTGTCGGCGCTACCGATCCCAATGGCGGACAAAGCCCGCCACGACCGCATGGTAGACCTCGTGGAGGCGATGCTTGCGCTCCACAAGCAACTCCCCAACGCCTCCCCGACCACGCGCGCCGTCCTGCAACGCCAGATAGACGCCACCGACCATCAGATAGATCGCCTCGTCTACGAACTCTACGGCCTTACGGACGCGGAAATCGCTCTGGTCGAGGAGGGAACCGCTCAGAACCGATGAGAAAACGCAAACTCCTGGCGAAAATATTGCGTGGCTCAAAAAACATCCGCTTCTCGGATATGGTCGCGCTGCTCGAAGCCTTTGGATTTCAGCTTGCGCGCGTGCAGGGAAGCCACCACATCTTTACGCATCCACACGTACCGGAACTGGTCAACCTGCAAAACAGCCATGGGCAGGCCAAACCGTATCAGGCGCGACAGGCGCTTCAATTGATTGAAGAGTATAATCTATCTTTAGAAGAGATGGAAGAAGACGATGGCGAGGAGGAAGACAATCCATGAAAGACTATCACATCAACGTATTCTATAGTGTAGAGGATGGCGGCTACATCGCGGACATTCCCGACCTGAAATTCTGCTCTGCCTTCGGGGAGACGCCGGAAGAAGCCGTGCGTGAGGTCGTTCAGGCCAGAGAAGCGTGGATCGAAGCCGCACGCGCTGCTGGCAAACCGGTTCCGCGCCCGCGCTATCGGCCCGCCATCTATCGTATCGCATCATAGGCCATGCTATAGGGATGCCGCAACCGCTGACGTGCGCGCTGCAAGCTCCGTCAGCAGGTTACGCAACTCTTCCCGTCGCTCCAGAAAAGTGTCGCTCTCCTGCCCGGCTTCGGCCTCTATGCGTTCTAATACCGACGCATACCGACCGATTAAATCCTCCAATTCGGCCGCCCGCGTCTCCAAAGCGAGACGTTGTTGACGCATCCGCTCGGTAGACTGTTCCAGGCGGCGGTCAAACTCTTCACGGGTGATCGTTTCCAGCGCCATCGAGTTTACTCCTCCTAAATAGAGGATATCATGTCCTGAAAGCGCGCCTGGGCTACTCTTCCAGACCTTCCAGGAAGGAGAGCGCCTCCGCCACCGACTCGCGGAAAGCGGATATGGCCGTATCCACCTGTTCCGCCGTGACGACCAGAGGCGGCTCGAACCGGATGACGTTGGGATTGTTGAGCGTGTAGGCGGCGATGATGCCGCGCCGCGCCAGGCCGTTGATGCTCAACTCCGCCACGTCTTCGCGGACTCTGCTGACACTTTGGAGAAGACGAATAAACTTACTGTGGC
>DASRGL010000381.1:0-4392 GCA_035651115.1 Chthonomonadaceae bacterium | reverse complement strand
AACGGTCGGCATCGCCGCCGTCTGGCGGGAGAATAGCACGGTCATCAGGACGAGCAGGACCGCAGAGGGAATCCAGATGATACGATAGATGGTACGTTTCGGCATGGCTGCTCCTCTTTTGGGAAACCGTACCAGAGCCTTCCGGCCTCGCCGCGCCGGAAGGGGTCGCGCCCCGGCGGATGGGAATGAGAAACGGGCGAGCGATGAATATCTATTCGCGAGGGACGCAGAGTTTCCTGCTTTTTGGGCGCGCAATTTTACGGGAAATTACAGTCTGTCTGATATACGGCGCGGTACGGGCGCGGTTTCGTTTTCTGCTCGCCGGCCTCGCGTTGACAGCCTACCGGGACGGCGGTACAATACCTGCATGGCAAGAAGGCTTCCAAGAGGTCGCACGGCGGGGGGCGGCGGGCCACGAGGAGGGAGGCAGGGATGGCAGCAACGCTTCCGGTACGAGAAAAAGTGACGGCAAAGCGCGTGCAATGGATCAGCGCGGGGCCTATCAGCTTTGAAGAGTTTTTGGAACTTTTCAGCGCGAAAGAGGACTACGTCGAGTTACTGGATGGAGTCGTTGTAGAGAAACCGATGGTTCAACTGGAACACGAGAAACTGCTGATATGGCTCCTGACGCTGCTCCATCTCTATGTGAAAAAACGGCATCTTGGCATCGTCCTCGGCTCCCGTACTGCCGTCGAGATCAACCAGTTTCGCGGACGTCTGCCGGACCTGCTGTTCGTGCCGAAAGAGCAGATGGAGAGCGTCCAGCAGAAGGCCGTCTTTAGCGCGCCCGCGCTGGTGATCGAACTCATCTCGCCCAACGACCGCCGCGCGGATATCGTCGCCCTGGAAGCCGACTATCGTACCATCGGCGTGGCAGAGATCGTCTTTATTGACCAGCGCAAGCGAACAGTGCGCCTCCTCCGTAAGCGCGGCGCGAAGTACGTGGAAGAGATCGTGACTACAGGCGCTTTTACATTGGAGACGATTCCAGGCTTCCGCCTCGAAACGCAGTGGGTATTCAAGGAACCGCGCCCGGACGAGATAGAGACTCTGGCCGGGCTATTAAACCAGGCGTAATAGAGAGATGTTGCAGGCGAAAGGAAAAGCAAATGCCAATGACGATGACTGAAGAGAAGGTATGGGAAGAGACCGTAAAGTGGGTATGGCCGCGCCCTCTGACATTCGCTGAGTTTCTCGAACTGGAAAAAGACAATGTCGAGTTAGTAGATGGAGCAGTGGTGGAGAGACCCATGGTACAACTGGATCATGAGAAGCTCTTAGTCTGGTTACTTACCTTGCTAAACCAGTATGCCGAAGACAAAAACTCAGGTATTGTCCTGGGTTCACGGATGGCAGTAGAGATCAGCCAGTTTCGCGGACGAATGCCTGACCTGCTCTTCATTCAGAGAGAGCATTTTGACATCCTACAGCAGAAGGCCGTTTTCGGCGCACCGGATTTGATTATCGAGATCATCTCGCCGAATGATCGTCCTTCCGACCTCTCCGCCCTTGAAGTAGACTACCGCTCCATCGGTACGCACGAAATCCTGTTCCTGGATCAAAAGAAGCGGCGAGTACGCGCCTTGCGTAGGCGAGATACCGATTACGAGGAAGCGACTCTAACGGCCGGGACACTTGATTTTGAGACGGTCGAAGGCTTTCACCTGGAGATAGAGTGGCTGTTCGTCGAACCGCGTCCTCTCGTGCGCGACGTGCTGGCACGGCTGTTATCGCAGCCTTCCTGAACTGCGGCGCGACCTCTCGAACCAGCACTATTTAGTTTGACTAAACACTGCGCCGTGTGGCATACTATAGCCTGCGCTGTAGAGGCGTTTCCTGCGAAGGGAGGAGGTTGGAACCAATGACCACCCGCGCATTCATC
This sequence comes from Chthonomonadaceae bacterium, assembly GCA_035651115.1. Lineage (GTDB taxonomy): Bacteria > Armatimonadota > Chthonomonadetes > Chthonomonadales > Chthonomonadaceae > DASRGL01. The sequence goes on along the minus strand of DASRGL010000381.1, from coordinate 2,510 downwards.
GAAGACAAACTCGAAGAGATCCTTCCCACCGTCGCCAAGCCGGGCCGCTACACCGGTGGGGAACTCAATAGCGTCGTCAAAGACCACGACACGGTCGAAGTCAAGTACGCCATCGCTTTCCCGGACGCCTACGAGATCGGGATGAGCAACCTGGCGTGCAGCATCATCTACAACCTGCTCAACCATCGCGCCGACTGCGTGGCCGAACGGGTCTACGCGCCCTGGCCGGACATGGATAAGGCGATGCGCGCCGCCGGGGTTCCGCTCTTCACGCTGGAGACCCGCGCGCCCGTGCGCCACTACGACCTGCTCGGCTTCGCGCTCTCCTTCGAACTCTCCTACACCAATGTGCTGAACATGCTCGATCTCTCCGGCATTCCTGTGCGCTCGCTCGACCGCGACGCGGGCCAGCCGGACGGTTCGCCCTATCCCATCGTCTTCGCGGGCGGCCACTGCACCTTCAACCCGGAGCCGATGGCCCCCTTCATTGACGTGTTCGTTATCGGCGAAGCCGAGGCCGTGCTGCCCGCCCTGACCGAGACGTTCAAGGCCCACCGCGCCCTGCCCCGCGAGCAACTGCTGCTCCAGTTCGCCCGGATTCCCGGCTGCTATGTCCCGCGCTTCTACGCCCCGGAGTACGAGACCGAGACGATGCGCCGGGAGCGGCTGGAAAAGGCCGGGCTGACCGAGCAAGAAGCGGCTGCCGCCCACGACACGATGCCGCGTCTCCTCGCCACGCGGCCCCTGCGCCCCGACGTACCCGCCAAAGTCACCCGCCAGTGGGTTCAGGACGTGGACGCACTCGACTATCCCACCAAACCCATCCTCCCCTTCATCGAAGTCGTCCACGACCGCATCTCCCTCGAAGTCATGCGCGGCTGCACCCGCGGCTGCCGCTTCTGCCAGGCCGGAATGATCACCCGCCCCGTGCGCGAAAAGTCGCCGGAAAAGCTGATGCAGTTGGCCGAGGAACTCGTCAGGAACACCGGGCATGAGGACATCTCGCTCGTCTCCCTCTCCACCGCCGACTACAGCCAGGTAGATACCGTCGTGCGCCGCCTCATAGACCGCTATGGAAAGAGCAAGGTCGGCGTCTCCCTGCCCAGCCTGCGCGCCGACAAGGACTGCGTAGAACTCGTGCAGGAGATCAACAAGGTGCGCAAAACAGGGCTGACCTTCGCCCCGGAGGCCGGTTCCCAGCGGATGCGCGATGTCACCAACAAGGGAGTGACCGAGGAGAACCTGTTCGCCGCTTGCGAGGCCGCCTTTCAGAACGGCTGGCAGCGCATCAAGCTCTACTTCATGATCTCGCTGCCCACCGAGACCGATGAGGACGTGCTGGCTATCGGCGAACTCGCGGCCCGATGCGCCCAGATCGCCCGCAAGAACGGCGTCCGCAACCCCACAATCAACATCGGCGTCTCCGCCTTCGTTCCCAAGCCGTTCACGCCCTTCCAGTGGCACGGGCAGGACACCGTCGCCGAGATAGACCGCAAGCAGCAGAGGCTCAAGAAGTCCCTCCGGGATCGCGCCGTCGTCTATCGCCCCAACGAAGCGCAGGGGACGCACCTCGAAGCCATTCTCTCCCTCGGCGACCGGCGCATCGCCGACGGCATCGAACTCGCCTGGCGGCGCGGCTGTGTCTTCGACGCCTGGGACGAGTATCTGGACTACGCCCGCTGGATGCAGGCCTTCGCCGACACCGGCGTGGATGTCCACTTCTTCGCCAACCGCCACAAAGCCTACGACGAGCCGCTGCCCTGGGATCATATAGACTGCGGCGTAGCGAAAGGCTATCTGCGCGCCGAAGACAAGCGCGCGCGTCAGGCCCGCCTGACCGCCGACTGTCATACGCAACCCTGCACCTTCTGCATGGCCTGTGACCGCGCCTATACCGAAAGCGCCAGGGGCAAGAAGGAGACGCTCGCCGAAAAAGGCGTCCCGATCCTACCCCTCACTCCCGCCTGAACGCTCACGCATAGCCTTATCCTGCCATTTGACCGGGGCTTGCTGTCATTGCGTGAAATGCGGTACAATGAAACGTTTTTGCGACCCAGGAGGGCGTGAAGCGACCGCCCTCCCGAACTTCGCATCGGCTGTCACGTGTTGAGTAGAGTGCGGTAGCGCCGCCTGCAACACGGCGACAGCCCGCAGACATCCATCTTCTCGCCTGCGCTTCCGGGCATACCGGAGTGTTTCCACGCAGGCCGATGACGCGCCTCATCACGGGGCAAGGAGTATTCCGTAACGATGAAAAAACTGATTGCGCTCTGTACCGTTCTCTCCCTGGTAGGCAGCACGGCGGCGCTGGCCGGGCCTCCTGCGAAAAGCAAGAAACCGGCCAAAAAGCCGGCGACCAAGATCGTGGACCTGTGGACCTGCCCGATCACGGGCGAAGCCATCAAGGATCATAAAGGCGCAGGATCGGCCACCGTCGGCAACAAGCGCGTCCACTTCTGCTGTGGCAGTTGCGCACCGACGTTCGCCAAGCTGAGCGCCAAAGAGAAGCA
>DASRGL010000380.1:0-7202 GCA_035651115.1 Chthonomonadaceae bacterium | reverse complement strand
AGGAAAGACGGTTCGGATCGGTATGGTGGGAACAGGCGGCATGGGACAGGGCCACCTGCGCGGGCTGAAGGAGAACCCGGAGGCGCAGATCGTCGCGCTGTGCGACTGGAACGAAGCCCAGCTCAAGAAGGCGGCGGAGGGGCTGGATGTCGCCACCTACACGGACGGCGCGAAGATGATCGCTTCCGAACAACTGGACGCGCTCTATATCTGTGTGCCGCCGCACACGCACGAAGACCTGGAGATACGCGCCGCGCAGAAGGGACTGCATCTCTACGTCGAAAAGCCGGTCAACCTCTATATCGAGAAGGCGAAAAAGGCGCTGGAAGCGATCCGGGCGGCGGGCGTGATGACGCAGGTCGGCTACCAGTTGCGCTACTTCGCCAACGCCCGCCAGATGAAGGCGTTTCTGGCGGATAAGCAGGTCGGCACGGCGCTGGCGGTGCGCTGGTCGGGCGCGCCGGAAAAGGACTGGTGGCGCACCTACGATCAGGGCGGCGGGCAGTTGGTCGAGATGACCACGCACCAGGTAGATATGCTGCGCTGGTGTCTGGGCGAAGTCGTGGCGGTGTCGGCCAGCTACTCCTTCGACCGGCTGTTCAAGGGCCAGCCGGGAATCACCGTGCCGGACAGCCAGGCGGCGCTGCTTCAGTTCGCTTCGGGCGCGTCGGCGACCGTGACGACCTCCTGCGCGCTCGGCAAGACCTGGCGCGCGGAGACGGAGTTCGTCCTCAAGGATGCGCGGGCCAGCCTGCAAAACGATGGAGTGAAGATCGAGCCGGAAGGCGCGTATCCGCTGCCGCCGCTGCCGACCGATGTGATGACGGCGGATCAGGCGTTCGTGCGCGCCGTCGCCACCGGAGACCGCTCCCTGCTGCTCAGTCCCTACGAGGACGGGCTGAAGTCCGCCGCCGTGACGCTGGGCGCCAACCTCTCGGCGGAGAACGGCGGGCGGCTGGTGAAGATGGAAGAACTGCTGGGGCCGCTGGCGTAAAAACGAGCGGAAACGGAGGCGGAAACGATGGATATTCACCAGTTAGAGCAGCGCTCAGCGGCGGAGTGGCTCTACGATCTGCGGGACGAACTGCGGCAGCACGTCTATGCCCGCGCCACGCAAGCGTTCGCGGCGGGCGACGCCGCCCGCGACGCCCTGACGACGCGCGAGGCGGTGCTGGCGCGGCAAAAGGCGCTGCGGAGCGACTTCCTGGCTTCGCTCGGCGGACTGCCGCCGATGGATACGCCGCTGGAGGCGCGCACGGTCGGCGTGGTGGAGGGCCAGGGCTTTCGCATCGAGAAGGTCGTCTTCCAGTCGCGCCCGCGCCACTACGTCACGGCCAACCTCTACCTGCCGGAGAACCTGAGCGGGCCGCGCGGCGCGGTGCTGTTCGTCTGCGGGCATCACGGCGAGGCCAAGCATGTCGGAGAGTATCAGAGCGTCTGCCAGGTTCTCGTGCAGGCCGGGCTGATCGTTCTGGCGCAAGACCCGGTCGGGCAGGGCGAGCGGTTCAGCTACTACGAGCCGGAGATAGGCGATACCACCGTGCGCTGGGGAACGCTCGAACACGACTACGCCGGGGCGCAGTGCTGGCCGCTGGGAGACGGCATCGCCCGCTACTTCCTGCACGACGCCATGCGCGGGATAGACTACCTGCAAAGCCGCCCGGAGGTGGACGGCGCGAAGATCGGCGTGACCGGCAACTCCGGCGGCGGCACGCAGTCCAGCCTTATCATGCTCGGCGACCCGCGCCTCGCCGCCGCCGCGCCCGCCACGTTCATCATGAGTCGCGAGACCTATATGCAGACCAGCGGGGCGCAGGACGCCGAGCAGATCTGGCCCGGCTTTACGGCGCGCGGCTACGACCATGAGGATATTCTGCTGGCGATGGCTCCGAAGCCGGTGCGCGTGCTGGCCGTGCAGAGCGATTTCTTCCCTATCGAGGGAACGCGGCGCACGGTGGCGCGGTGCAAGCGGCTATGGGGGCTGTTCGACCGGAGCGAGGACGTAGACCTGGTGGAGGATGCCAGCACGCACGCCTACACGCCGAAGATGGCAAAGGCGGCGGCGGCGTTCTTCGCCAAGCATCTGCTCGGCGCGAATCCGTCGCTGGAACAGGTTTCGGTTGCGCCTTTCGAGCCGAAGCGCCTCTGGTGCATGGCCTCCGGGCAGGTGCGCGGCGACATCAAAGACGCGGCGTTCGTGTTCGAGGCGAACCGGGAGCGGCTCCAGGAGGCGGAACGGGAGCGGCAATCTCTGCCTGCGGCACAGCGCCGGGAACGCGCGATCCAGTGGCTGCGGCAGCGCGTGGAGCGCGATCGCCGCCCGTGCGAACTGAACCCGCGCCTGATGGATACGGTCTATATGGAAGGCTTGAGCGTGCGCGCCGCGCTCTGGTGGGCGCAGGAGGGGCTGCACAATCACGGCTTCGTGTTCCGCGACCTGCGCTCCGGCGACAAGACCCTGCCGGTGACGCTGGCCCTCTGGAACAACGGCACACGCGATCTGCGCCCGCACTACGCCTGGATACGCCGCACCTGCGAGAGCGGGCGGGCCGTCCTGGCGCTGGATGTCTCCGGCTCCGGCCCGCTGTTCCCGCGTCCGTTCGCGGGCTGTTCCGCCACCGAAGGCTTCTACGGCGCGCTGCACAAGCTGTCTACCGACCTGCTCTGGCTGGACGATGACCTGGTCTCGCTGCGCACCTACGACGTGCTGCGCGCTCTGGAACTCGTGGCGCAGTTTCCGGGCCTGGACGCCTCCGATATCCAGGTCTATGCGCACGGCAGAGAGGGACTGTACGGACGGTTGGCGGCGGCGCTGGACTCGCGCATTCGCAAGGTGGAGGTGGCGGAGGGAATGCCGAGTTTTGCGGAGTGGCTCGGCTCGCGCTACTACGACCAGTACGGCATCTACGCGATCATCCTGCACGGCGCGCTGCGCTATTTCGACCTGCCGGAGATCGAGGGGTAGCTAACGATTCTGGCAGTCACGGATGCGCGCCTCCAGAATGTCCGTGAGGCGTTCGGAGCGGCCCAGATAGTCGCCAAGCCGGAACTCGACATCAGGGTGACGTTCCCGGCCCTGTTCCAGCAGAGCAGGAAGGTCTGCGGCGACATGCGTGCCGGTGTGCAGGAAGTAGGGGACGGCGAGGAGGCGCGTCGCTCCCTGCGCCACACACTGATCTATGGCCTCCGGGATGCTCGGCGCGTTGCACTCTAGAAAGCCGACGACGATGATAGGAAACACGCCGCGCCGCTTCACGACCTCGACGACGCGGAACATCTCCTCGTTGGCCGTCGGGCGCGGGCTGCCATGCACCATCACGAGCAGGGCGTCTTTGCGGCTCATGCGGCCCTCTGCGTGCCTGTGTGCGGGCATTCCGGCGTGTCGTAGAGGGGGCATTCGGGGCGGTTGCGGCAGTGGTCGGTGGAGCGGCGCAGGTCGTCGTGCCAGCGTTCCGGCGCTGCGGCGTCCAGGGCGCTGGCGATCAGGGCGTCGGCCAGAAGCGCATCGAAGCCTATCGCCTCGGCGACCGCAAACGCGACTTCGGGATACGCCGCCTGGACTGCTGCCACCGCCTGCGGTAGGTCTGTCCGCACGAACTTGCCCGGCACGAGAAAATAGGGCGCGACGATGATCCGATCTGCGCCCTGCCTTACGCACCTCTCCACCGCCTCGGTGAACGGCGGCTCGCTATAGTTCAGGTAGCCGACCTCGACGATAGGCGCGACCCCGCGCGCCCGGAGACGCGCCGCGTGCGCCTCCAGCGCCAGCCCCGCCCCGCACAGCAGCGACCCATGGGAAAATAGCACAACGGCATCCATAGCGATTTCAGACGGCGAGCCGTTCGAGTTCCTGCCCGCTCTCTGCTTCTACCTCGGCGTGCAGGCTGTTGCCGTGACTGTCCATCGTGACGACCGCGACGAAATCCTGCGCCTGCAAGCGCCACATCGCTTCGGGAACGCCGAACTCCTCCAGAAAGTCCACGCCCGTCACAGCAGTGATCTTCTCGGCGTAGAACTGCGCCGCGCCGCCGATGGCATTGAGATAGACCGCGCCGACCTCCTGGAGGCCGTCGAGCGTCTTCTTACCCATACCGCCCTTGCCGATGACCGCGCGCACGCCGAACTTGCGCAGAATGTCGGCCTGGTAAGGTTCTTCGCGAATGCTGGTGGTCGGCCCTGCCGCCTTGACGTGCCAGACGCCATCCTCGTCCTTGAGCATGACCGGCCCGCAGTGATAGATCACGCCGCCGTTCAGGTCTACGGGCGAGTCGTGGCTGACCAGGTACTTGTGCAGCGCGTCGCGCCCGGTGAATAGCGGGCCGCTCAGCACAACGACATCGCCGACCTTGAGTTGGCGCACATCGGCTTCGGAGAGGGGCGTGGTAAAGCGGAACTCGCGGCCCGTCGTCGGGATACCCGCGCTTTCGGCCATCTGCTGCGGATTCTCGTCGCGGAACAGCCAGCGCGTGATCGCGCCGGTCTGTGGGTTCAGGCGCACGCCGAGCCGCCGAAACGCCCAGCAGTTGTAGGCGACGGAGACGAAGAAGGAGGCGGGCAGACGGTTCAGCGCCCCGATCTTGCAGCCGAGCAGCGTGACGCCGCCGCCGAAGCCCATCGTGCCGATGCCGAGCTTGTCCGCGTTTGCCATGACGCGGGCTTCCAGCGCGGCCAGCGCCGGATCGGGGTTCGTATCGTCCACGTCGCGGAACAACTGCTCTTTGGCGTGCGCGTAGCCGCTGGTGCGGTCGCCGCCGATGCAGACGCCCAGAAAGCCCGCGCTGCATCCCTGGCCCTGCGCCTGCCAGATAGCGTGTAGGATGCACTTGTAGACGCCTTCCAGGTCGCGCCTGGCCTTGCCGACATGCTCCAGTTCGGCGGGCAGGGAGTACTGAATGTTCTTGTTTTCGCAGCCCCCGCCCTTGAGGATGAGCCGGATCTCGATCTCGTCCTCTTCCCACTGCTCGCAATGGACGACGGGCGTGCCGGGGCCGAGGTTCAGGCCGGAGTTCTTGCCGGTCACGCTGTCCACCGAGTTCGGGCGCAGCTTGCCGCGCCGCGTCGCCTCCGCAATGGCCTCCTGGATCGCCTGCTTGAGAACGATCTGGTTGACGCCGACCGGCGTATGGATATGGAAGGTCGGCATCCCCGTATCCTGGCAGATAGGAGAGACGTTGTCGTGGGCCATGTCCACGTTCAGGGCGATGATGGCAAGCGCCTGGCCGGACTGTGTTTCGGGCTTCTCTTGCCTTTTGGCGCGTTGCAGGGCGCGGCGTACATCGGCGGGCAGGTTTGTCGCCGTCTCGGTGATCAGTTGCAGCAGGCTCTCGCGGAGTTGTTCCATACGGTCGTTATCCTCTCGTATCGGGCAGATCCTGACTGCATACTACCCCAAACCGCGAGGGATTTCAAGCGCGCAGAATCACGCAGGCCGTCCCCTCCGAGGCAAAAAGCGGAGCCGGACAGCGTCCGGCTCCGCTCCGATAAGGCAGATACCGACAGGCGTGCCTACTGACACTGGCGGCTGGTCGAACCGTTGGTGAAAGCGAAACCGGCGGTGACGACCGGGATCGGAGTCGGGCCGCCGGGGTTCGGGTTCCAGAGCGGCGCGTTGTACCAGCCCGCCACGCAGTCGCAGTTCACGTCGAAGCCGGGCGTCGTGCCGCAGACCCCTTCCGTATTGTTGCCGCCGGTGATCTTGTCCAGTTTGTAGTATTTGGCGTGGCCGTCCAGATGGACGACGTTGCCGCCGACGTTGTGTCCGGCAAAGGGGTAGGTGGACTCGTAGAAGGCGTCCGGGCTGATAGGAGTCCAGCTTCCCTGCCCGATGAAGCTATCCGAGAAGCCGCCTTTGCCGCGCCAGGTCGTCTCGAACAGCATACCGAGGTCGGCGGGCTGCTGCGCGGCGGCCAGGGCGACGGCCTGGGCCGGGCCGCCATAGCCCCACGAAGGGCCGTAGCTGGCAAGCGCATTGTTGAAGGAGTAGGGGACATTCTCGTAGGGATGGCCCCAGGGAATTTTCGAGCCGAGCGTGGCCGACGGGCGATCCGGGCAGGTGAACAGCGCATCGTTGGCCGGGGTGGAGGACGCGCCGAACGGGTCTACATAGGGGTTCGTGCCGCCGCTGCCGCCGCGTACATAGGGCAGGATCATCCAGGCGTAGATGGTGCCGTCGAAGGGCAGGTTTTCGTCGTAATCCTGTACATACATGTGAACGGCGGTTCCAAGCTGCTTGAGATTGCTCAGGCAGGAGATGGCGCGAGCCTTCTCGCGGGCCTGGGCGAAGACGGGAAAAAGGATCGCGGCGAGAATCGCGATAATGGCGATAACGACGAGCAGCTCAATGAGTGTAAACGCTTTGCTTCGTTGCATTCTTAAATTCTCCTGATAGAGGATGTGTCGGCTGGGGACGCGCCGCGCCGCCAGCCGTTTGCGATGGGAAGAGGCCGGAGCGGCGGCTAGGGCGGAGCCGCCTGCCCTTTCTCCTTACCGGCGGGCAGCGTTCTGCCCGCGCCGGCCTGTTCGCGTACCTCCTGCATCCGTTTGAGCAGTTGCAGATCTTTGGGTGTCGGCTTGCCCCCCTCCTCCGTTCCGACGCTTCCGGCCCTCCAGAGGAAGAAGCCCGCAATCAGGGCGATAACCGCGATGACTATGACAGCGACGTAGGGCGGAACAGCCTTGTCACGCATAACGCCTGTCACCTCCTTTCGGCATTTCGCCCGAAAAAACGGGCGATGCAGGGGGTTGAATCTACTATAGCACGAATGCGGACAGACGGCAAGAGATATTCTGCAAGTTCTCTATAGTACCTGTCGTCAGTATGCGCCGTCCGGCGTGACGCAGCCCTCTTTCCCTGCGCAAGGTGGACACCTTAGTATGGCGAAGGGCTTTGCATGGAGAGGCAGGCGTTACTGCCAGCCGACACGCACGATCACGCCGTCGGGATGGTTGGGGTAGCGGAGCAAGACGGTGCTGCCTTCCTGAACCGCCTGCACGTCGAGCGGCTGGCCCAGGCGGGTCATCGCCCGCGCACCGGTCAGCTTTTTGGAACCGGCCTGCAGGCGGGCGGCCCCGGTCGTGGCGAGCGGGCCGCGCGTGAAGAAAGCCGTTGTGGTCGGGGTCTCCAGCTTCGCCTGCACGCGCCCGGAGACGAAGCCGAGGCGCGGCGGGCCGTCTGCCGCGCCAAGATTGTAAAGCAGGGCCAG
>DASRGL010000379.1:0-5743 GCA_035651115.1 Chthonomonadaceae bacterium | reverse complement strand
GCGCAGGTCGCTGGCCGAGAGATAGCTGGAGCCGCTGCGCGCAGTCCCGGTCTGCGTGATGCCGCCTGCCTCCACCGAGACCCTGGCTCCCAGTCCGTCTCGATTGCTTTTTGCGCCGACCAGCTTCACGATCAGCCAGTGGTTCTGTGTCGGCGTCTCGTTATGCAGCAGGCGGGGCGTGCCGATGTTGGGAATGAGCAGCGCGTCCACCTTGCCGTCGTTGTCATAGTCGCCCCAGCACAGCCCCCGCCCGACGAGCGGCTGCGTGACGCCCGGCCCGGCCTGCGCGCTGACATCGGCGAACGTGCCGTCGCCCCGATTGCGCAGCACGAGCGAAGGCTGCGGGTAGCTCTGCGAGGGGAACGCGCGGGAGATCGTGTCCTCGATGTCGCCGTTCGTGACGAACAGATCGGGCCAGCCGTCATTGTCGAAGTCGGCGAAGCCGAGGCCGAAGGTCACATAGGGATAACTCGGCGCAAGCAGGCCCGCCTGCTGCGCGCGATCCAGATAGGGCGGCGGCCCCGCCACCTCGTAGAAGGTCAATCCCTGAAAGCTGAAGTCGCCGATGGCGATGCCGAGCGTGCCGTTGTTTCTATAGTCCGCCGCATCTATGCCCATGCCCGCCCGCGCGTGTCCGCTGCGGTCATAGGCCAGGCCGGAGGAGAGACCGATGTCGGTAAAGGTTCCGTCGCCATTGTTGTGATAGACGAACGTAGGCTGCATATCGTTCGCGACGATCAGATCGGAGCGGCCATCGTTGTCCAGGTCCCAGACCAGGATGCCGAGCGCGTGCGCGTTGGCGTTGAGCAGGCCCGCCTGCTGAGTCGCGTCGGTGAAGCGGCCTCCGCCTTCGTTGTGGTAGAGGCGGCACGACTCCCCGGTGTAGACCGTCGGACGGCAGTAGGCTTTGGCGGTCGTGCCGCAGTAGATGTCGGTCTCTGGCGACCACTTCACATAGTGACAGACGAACAGATCGAGCCTGCCGTCGTTGTCATAGTCCACCCACGCCGCCGACGTGGACCAGCCCGTGTCCCGTATCCCGCTCGAAGCCGTCACTTCCCGGAAGACCCGCACCCCCGGCCCCTCTCCCACGCTGCGGGAGAGGGGGGACTTTGGCGCAGGCCTGTCCTTCCCTTTCAACTGCTGCGGGAGTGTGAAAGAAAGGGAAAGCCCGGAATTAGCCTCTCCCCTCTCCCGCAGCGTGGGAGAGGGGCCGGGGGTGAGGGCCACCTTCCTCGGTTCGTTGTGGAACAGCTTGCTCTGCCCGACCGCCGTGATAAAGAGGTCGTCGTAGCCGTCGTTGTCGTAGTCTCCGACGGCCACGCCCATGCCGTAGAAGGCGACCGAAAGGCCGGACTGCCTGGTGACATCGGTGAACGTGCCGTTGCCGTTGTTATGGTAGAGGACGAGCGCGCCGCGCGTGGCGTTGGCGGGAACATGGCCGGGCCAGTAGTCTCCCCGAACGATGAGGATGTCGAGCCAGCCGTCGTTGTCGTAGTCGAGGAACGCGCCGCCGCCCATCGTCTCCGGGAACCACTTTTTGCCGAACGCGCCGTTGATGCGCGTGCCGTTCACTCCGGCAGCCTGCGTGACGTCCTTGAACTGGATGGGGGCTGCCGCAGGCGGCGGTGGGGAAGACGGCGGCGCAGGCTGCTGCGCGCGGCAGCCGCCCAGCGCCAGGCCGCACAGGACGCCGCCGAGCCGCCAGAAGCCTGCGCGCCTCATGGCTTGGTTCCTTTGGGCAGTGGGGGAGGCGGCGCGCCGAGCCGACGATAGAAGGCGAACAACTCCTGCCGCAGACGCTCCGAACCGCGCGAGACACAGTAGGCCGCCTGCATCTCCGTCAGCGCCTTGCCGAACTGCCCGTAAGCGGCGTAGTGGCGAGCCAGCGCGAGGCGGGCTTCCGGGTCGGTGGGATGCTGTTCGCGGCGGTTTATCAGGCGGGTCTCCTCCGCATCGCGGGCGAGGAGGCGCTGCGCGATCTTCTGCTGCTCGGCGCTGATGCGCTTCTCGCCCAGACTGGCATAGTCGTAGGAGAGTTGCAGCCGGGCCGAAGCGTCGTCGGGAGTGATTGCGAGCAGGCGCGTATAGGCGATGGCAGCCTCCTTATACCGTTTCTGCGCCTCGTAGAGACGGCCCAGGTTGGCATAGGCGGACGCATCTTTGGGATCGCGCTGCACCGTCCGCAATAGCAACTGCTCGGCGCGTGCCGGGTCGCGCTGGGGCAGGAGCGGGTTGTTCAGCAGATCGGCGAGGCCGTGGAGGGCGGCGGCGTTGTCCGGCTGCGCGTCCACCAGCTTTTCCAGCAGGGAACGCGCTTCCGGGAGACGGCCCAGCTTGCCCAGCAGCCGCGCGACGGTCAGCGTGGCATCAGGCTGGTCGGGAGCCTGGCGCATCGCCTCCTGCGCGATCTCCAGCGCGCGCGGCATCTCCGCCCGCGCCTCGAACTCCTGCGCCAGGCTCAGACGGTCGGCGACCTTCTCCGTTGGCACGGCAGCGGCCCCGCGTTCCAGGGTCTGCAGCGACTCCGTTCTCTGGCCGAGGACGAACTGCACGCGGCTGAGGCCGACGTATCCGGCAGCCTCGTTGGGGGCGCGCGTGATGATCTCCTGGTAGATGCTCTGCGCCTCCGGGTAGAGACCGGCCTGCGCCGCAAAACTGCCCTTGGCATCGAAGACGGCAACGGGCATCTCGGCGTTCTTGGCCGTCGCCGCGCGCAGCTCGAAAAACGCCGCCAGGATGTCCGGGACGTCTGCCGCCTGCTTGGCGATCTCCAGATGCATCGGGGCCGGGCCGCGATAGCGGGCGAGTTCGCGCATCTCGGCGATCTGTTTCAGGCCGGTCTGTAACATTTTGCGGTCATCGGCAGGAAGAGGCGGGGGCGGGTCGAGCGTCTCGGCAGCCAGGCTCAGCGGCTTGCCTGCCTCCGCAGGCGGGCGCTTCTGAGAAGCGTGACAGCCATAACAAGCGAGCGCGGCCAGGATGCAGGCGGCCAGCGCCAGAACGCTGATATGGCGAGAGCGGTTTGGATTGGGAAGCGACATCGTCTCCGGCATGGTAACAGTATTCGCGCGGTCTTGTCAAGACTTTCTAGAGAGTTCTCAGCGCTGTATCGGGCCGATGTAGGTCGTCGCGACCACGATATCGTCGAACCAGACCGTATCCATGTCTTTGGGCCGGGCCACATGGTTCTGGCGCGCTGCGTTCTCAGTGACATAGTAGAGCAGCCAGAAGAAGTTGATTTTCAGGTCGTTCGTCGTGCGCCACCGGAATCCCTCGAACGGCTCGCCGCCCTTCTCCATCAGGGTAAAACCCATGCCGGTCCAGGGGCCGCGCCGCGCCCCTTTATAGAAATGGGCTGTCAGCTTGCCGTCCAGCCATAGGGCCAGTTCTCCATCCCGTTTATCGGGCGCGGAGTTGCATTTCATCATGATCTCGACGCACTGCCAGCGATCTCGCGGGGCGAGGGCGGGCTGCGCCGGCGTCAGGCCGTTGCCCCAGAACTTGCCGTCGGCGGAGCCTTTCATCTCCGGCCAGTAGGCGTAGAAGTTCCAGGCTCCGGGCGGAGGGAAGCGGCCATAGCTGCCGGTCGGCTCGATGCCCGCCGTCATGCGGTCGTCGCCGCGCGGGCGAATGCCCGCGCCGCCCTGTGGGTAGGAGGTCGGCGGGTTGTAGCCGCCTAACGTGACGAAGTGATGGAGGTAGTCCGCGTCGGGCGCGAACTTGACATAGAAACGCGCGAAGGCCGTATCTACGCCCCGTTTCAGTTGGGTATAGAGATGTCCGCCCGTGTTATCGAGCAGTGTGGCGGTCATCTGCAGCGAGTGGCTGCCGCTGCTGCCTGGCGGCCTGTCCTGGCTCAGCGCGAGAACTTTGCCGTCCTTGTTGCTGGTCTCGCTCCAGTGCTTGACGATCTCTTCCAGGCTTCCCGCCTCGAAGTCCTCGTGGAACAGAACGGCAGAGTCTTTCTCGATGCCCTTATCACCGGGATACTTTGCGGCCAGTCCCGGCCCTTCCGGCAGACCACGCGCTCCTGCCATCGCCGACCTCTCCCCCGCCTGCGCCATGACAAGAACGCCCGCGCAGGCCAGCGTTAAAATAGATTGCATGTGCATGGCTTTTCCTTTCGTGCTTACATCCGGCCCCCAGTCAGCCAGGCCACCATTCCCCAGACGCCCTCATGCAGCATATCGCCGACGATCAGGCCGAAGAACAGGGGCAGCAGACGCCGATAGCCCTTCATCCCGCCGTAGCGGGTAATCACGACGTTGAGCAGCCAGCCGAGGAGGAAGGTGATCCAGTTAATGTGCATCCCCCAGGAGTTGGCGGCCAGATAGCCGACCGGATGGAGCGGGAACCAGAGGAACCGCATCCGCAGCGAACTGAGGGCTATCGTCACCAGCGCGCCCGCCCCTATCGCCAGGATGCCTCCCAGTTCCGGCCCGCTCGCCGTATCGTGCGCCGAGACCAGGTTTTGATACGACCAGTAGATCTGACTGCCGACCATGCTCGTCGAACGCTGGCCGATGGGCAGCGCCTCGAAGCCGCTGGCATAGAAGGTCTTGAGCGTCCAGGCGAAGGCCAGCGGAGTCGCCACCGTCGCGGCCAGCGCCAGCGCCCAGCCGACGCGCCGCCCCCGCAGTCCCCCGCTGTCCGCCAGCTTGAAACTCTCCAACTGGCAGGCCATCACCGAGCCGGTCGCCGAGCCGAAGTAGAGCCAGCGCAGCGCGTGCAGGATCGTCAGGTCGGAGAGGCGCAGGTACTGCGCGCCTACCAGCGTCACCACGACCTCATCGAGCATCTTGGGCCAGAGAATGACGCCCATGCCCAGTCCCGTCTCGGCACGTATCCGGGCGAAGATGAAGAAGTAGGCGAGCATGAACCCGAACAGCAGACCGGCCACCCAGAGCCGCATTCCGGCCAGCCAGCACCAGCCGATGAGGAACGCGATGCCCAGAACCGCCCCGACGAAAGCCGTGCGGTAAGAGAGAAATTCGCCGCTATCGTCCAGGGCAGAGTCGTGCGCAAAGGCGCGGCGAAACGCCTGCCGCAGATGGCGGCGGGCCGTCCAGAGCGTAATGCCGGTCAGGGCGAGCGCCGCGCCCGCGCCCTGCGAGAACAGCGCCGGAAAGTCGTTGCTGTAGACGCTGGGCGCTTCGCCAGAGGTTCCCCGCCAGACTGCCACCACGTTCTCCATCAGCCGGATGAGATAGAAGACCCACGCGCTGAAGGTGATCTCTTTGGGAAGCAGATAGGCGATGCCGAGCAGCCAGAAGATCAGGTCGAACTCGATCTGTCCCAACCCGTTCCAGGGCGGCGTCAACTGCTTCCCGGCGTCGAGCAGGATAACGTTCTGCAACGGCAGTTCCGGGAAGGAGGGAAAGTAGCGATGCAGCGAACCTGGAGCCTGCAGCGCGAGCGGCACAATGACGCCAAGCCAGAAGAGCGGCTGGCGGAACAGCAGAACCGGATGCCGGAGGAAGGTGGACGTCCCCGGCCCGACCTGCTCGGCCAGGCGCAGGCGGTCGGCGCGGGCGTCGGTCTCGGTCAGCGCCAGCGGAATCGCGGCCAGGGGGAACGTCAGCCGCTCGGCCTCGGCCCACTGTCTGCGCACCAGCACGTTGAGGCAGAGCATGACGAAGAAGAGGACGATCAGCAGCGCACACCAGGCGGTCATCGGCAGCAGCCACGCCTGCCAGGGAACTGTGCCGTCTCCGCCCTGAAAGAAGGTCTTGACGGCGGC